>JAGQPT010000358.1 GCA_020426575.1 Planctomycetales bacterium | reverse complement strand
GTAGGTCTTCAGGTACGCCGACAGATTCGCGTCGATCTCGGTCGCCACGTTGAAAAAACTCTCGGCCCGAAAGAAGAAACCGTCGGTGCCCTTGAGTCCCTTGGGCCCGCGTGAGAGCCGTAGTTTCTGGCAAAGTTCCGAGTGGGACTCTCGCGTCGCAAAGCGAAAGGCCCGACTGCCGCCCTCGGGGTTGAAGCCCTCGACGATGGCGATCGCTTCGAGCAGTGTCGACTTGCCCGTGCCGTTCTCGCCGACAAAGAAGCTCACTCGCGGATGCAGCTTGAGCGTCGTGAGGTTTCGCACCGCCGGAATGCAGAAGGGGTACGCATCGAAGTCGCGGACCCACTCGCGCATCAGCGTGACGGTGTCGATGAACGGATCGTGTTCGATCATGCGGGGCCGGCTCGTTCATCCTTGGTTACGTCGTCGGAACAACCGTTGAATGCGACCGTTCTACGAAGTCGCCGTTGACGGCGTGGCAAAAAGGAGCGACCGCCTGCAGCCGCACGCAATGAAATCGACGTAACACGACCACCGCGATATGCGCTTGTTGCAGATGAATCAGGTACGGACAAACCGCAACGCGGTCAACTGACGGTTCTCGCGCACTGCCGGGCTCGGCCAGGTCGCTTCATTATCGACCGACGTGCCAGTGATGGCAACAAACGGCGACGGTTGCCCGGACCTGAGTGGCGGCGCGGAAGCGGACCAAAGTCGGGTCGCATACCATGATCGTGGGAGACATTGCGGGCCAATAGCTGGCAAGACGTCGCCCCAGGTTGCTCAACCCACGCGGAGCTTGGCCTCGACCTGGCGGATGGCGTCTTCGACGCCACAGGCGCGGTCGCCGAGATGCACCGTGCCGCGGCACGCCATCAACTGGTCGACCTTTTTCTGCGCCGTGATCGCGGTCGAGTGGCTGCGACGGCCGAAGTAGCCGCTGATCTCGCTCAGGGGAGCGCGGGTGTATTTGCGGGCCAGCCACATCGCCAGCATCCGCGGCTGGCTCACTTCGCTGGCCTTGCGGCCGGATTGCAGACTGCCCGATTCGATCTGGAAGACGTCGCACACCGCCTTTTCAATGTCCGTGAGCCGCACGGCGCGCGCCCGGTGCCGGATCAGTTCGGCCAACACACGCTCGGCCATTTCGAGGGTGACGGGGCACGATTCGAGCCGGCTGGTCGTCTCCAACAACTTGAGGGCACCGGAGAGTTCGCGGGCATGCTGCGTGAAACGGCTGGCGACGAAGTCAACCACGTCGTCGGGGAGGTCGACCTCATGCAACTCGCCCAAGCCGCGGAAGATACCGCGCCGCGTGGCAAGTTCCGGCGGATCGATGCGCGAGATCATGCCCCCTTCGAGTCGCGAAACCACGTCGCGCCCCAGCCCGCGCAACTCGCCCAACGGTCGGTCGGCGGCCAATACGAGCTGTTTGCCGGCCGACAATAGGGCGTCGACCGTGTTGAGCAGTTCGACGACGGTCGATTTCTTGCCGAGCAGGAACTGCACGTCATCGATCAAGAGCACGTCGACGCCGCGGCACTTGCGACGGAAACTCGCCATGCCGCTGCCCCGCAGGGCCTCAAGGAAACTCGTGGTGAACTGTTCGGAAGTGATGTACAGGGCGCGGCGACGCTGGGCCCGTGCGGCGATGGCGTGGCTGAGGCCGACCAGCAGGTGCGACTTGCCCACACCACTGGGCCCGTACAACATTAGCGGCGAGGCCGCGAGCGGCTGCTCGACGAGCATCTCGGCCGCGGTGAACGCGAGCCTGTTCGACGGACCAACGACGAAACGTTCGAGCCGTGAATGATCCCGCGAACGCAACGTTGCCACGGCGCGAACCCGGGGTGACGGAACCACGGCTGCCGGCGCTGCGCCGGTTGCAACGGTCGCCACGTCGTCGGACGCTAAGGCAACTTCTGCGGAGTCGCCGCCGGCGGCGGCGGCTTCGAGGCGGGCCAGCTCGTCGTCGATGACGAAGTCGACGTTGAGCCCGTCACCGAGCACCGTGCAACTGGCGGCCTGCAGGTGGGCGTGGTAGTTGCGCCGGATGAAGTCCTGATAGAAACGATTGGGCACGCGCACGTGCAGCGAGCAGTCAGCCACTTCCAGGCGGGTGCACGACTCGAACCAGAGCTGATAGCGCTCCGGCTCAATCTGCTTCGCTAGTTCCGCCTTGATCGCGGTAACGACTTCCATATCGTTCCTGGTCACTTGCTGCGCACCGTGGGCGCGCACCTTTCCCGTCAAAAAACGCGCTCACGTCGCGCGGATTAGGACACCCGTCGTAGATCACGACTTGCGGAAATAGTGCTGCGCCTGGGTTGCATCCATTTCGTCGCTCGGCAGCCAACAGCCGAACGATGCCAAGCACCATTCGCTCGAATTGTGTCACCTGAGACGACGATTGTACGCATGCTAGCAGCGGTGTCAAAGACAAAACTGTCCCCTGTCGACTGAGATTTTTTTGCCGCGATTCCATGTGTTCAGATTTCGCGTAGTCTGCGGCTAAAAACGCGCCGAGGAGTCGGCGGTCACGTCGAAAAAACTTTTCGCCGACGACGTAAGTCCAGTACGTGGAAAAGTTGTTTCGAGCACATCCGCCGCACATCCGCGTCTGGGCAATGCGCGCCCACGGCGAGACGGAAATGCCGACTACGTCGGCACAAACAGGTAGACCAACCGACGTTCCCAACGCACAAACCCGCAGGCGCCGTACATGTTGACCGCCGGACGGTTGTTCGCGTCGACGCCGAGCACGATTCCTCGAGCGCCGGCGGCCGCGGCAACGTCCATTGCCTTGCGCACGAGGCGTCGTCCCCATCCCCGACCTCGTACGTCGGGAATCAACCCGACGTAGACGATTTCCCAGAATCGCGTGTCCGCCTGTGCGGCCAGCAACAGACAACCGATGTCCCGTGCGTTGTGCCGGACGACGAACCAGTCGCGATGGACAAACTCGTCAGCACCGCGATAACTCGCAATCTCGTCGTCGATGTCGCGGGCACCGGCCAGTGCCGGACAGTCGAGCGATCCCTCGTACGTCGCCGCGATCAACCGCTGATGACGCGGCTCGACCTGCAGGGGATCGATCGTCGCGAATTCCAGTCGCGCCACTGTATCTGCGTTTTGTACGTCTCTCGATGCTTCGGACGCGCAACCGTCTCCAGTCAATGTGGTTTGCGGACAAAGCAGATACAACAGTTCACTACCCTGTTCGAAGCCGGCACTCACAAGGGCTAGATGCTCGAACTGTCGATCCGGCTGGGACAACACCTGAACGAGCCGCGCCGCACGCACGCGGGGTGAATCAAGCGCGGCATCCAACAACGGCGCCACGACGGTGCGATTCTCCTCGGCGGCGACGACGGGCACTGACATCTGCAAGACGCGGCCGGGCCGTTCCGTCAGCGAAACCGCCGCAATGACGTGCCCCCCCTCGACGGCGACGAACAACCCCGGCGAGGCGTCGTCGCCCGGGACGATCTCGCGGACGAGATGGTCGTGCATCGCCAATCGCTCGCAAGGTCCCAACGTGGACGCCTGCCGCGATGTCTGGGCGGCCAGGAGCATGTCCAGCGCTGGCCCGATGTCTTCGGGCCCAGCCGGACGGATGTCGGCGTCGTGCGATGCGGTGTCTTGGGGAAAGGCGGTCATGGCGGCCCACGATACCCGATTGCCCCTGGCGGCGCCAGCGCACATCACCCAGCTGTGCCAGCTTATAATGTACGGATGGCAACTGCGACGCGACGATCGACGTTCCCCAGCGTACCGGCGCTGGCGCTACTAGCGATACCGCTGTTACTACACTTCGGGCAAGCGGCAATCGGGCAAAACGGCGCGATAACTCGGGACGCGCAGCAGGCAAAGTCCGAAACGGGAAAGACAAAACCGCCGAGCGAACGCTCCGACGAGGCGTTAGCGGCTGGGCAACCCGAGCGGGGATGGCTCGGCGTGGTCCTCGAAGACACGTTTTCCCCAATGGGCGTGCTGGTTGTCGGTGTCGCGCCGGACTCGCCGGCGGCTCGGGCTGGTATTCGACCCGGCGATCTGATCCGGCGGCTCGACGACTTCGTTCCGCAGGACGCCCTCGACGTGGCGGAATTCGTGCAGAGTAGGCAATCGGGCGACAACGTCACGTTGACGCTGTTTCGCGGCAACATCCTCAGGCGGTTTTTGGTGACGCTCACCGGTGTGTCTGGCGACCAAACAACGCTACAGCCGATTCCCGCGCTCTCCGGTGCGGTCGCAGCTGAGCGTGTGCCCGTGCCGAATGTCCTGCCACACGTCCCGCCGCGTGCCTGGCTCGGCGTGGAGACGGCGCCGGTGACCAACCTGGCACGCCGCGTCTTGTTCCTTCCCAACAACAAGGGCGCCATCGTCAACTTTGTGTACGCCGGTTCACCCGCCGAGCGCGCCGGCATCCGTCCCGGCGCGGTGATCCGCGCGATCGATTCGCGTGACGTCACGAATCCGTACGACGTCAGCCGATTGGTCGCCGAGACCGGCGCCGGTCGGGTGGTCGACATCTCGCTGTGGGTTGACCGCGGCCCTCTGCTCGTGCGGCTACGGCTGGCCCCCTATCCGCCGGATACAGAACGTTCTCCCACTTCCCCACGACGAAGGCAGTGACCACATTGGACACGCTCGGCGCAAGCCTGATTGCAGAACTCAGCCAGCGCGGGCAACGAGGTATGTACTTCAAATTTGACGCGTACCAGGCGTTGCAGGAGGTCGACGAGGTGGGTCGGATGCAGCGGTTCCTCGATGAAAACGGGTATCGTTCCGTTTTGGCTGCCGACGACCCGGTTTGGATCGCGGACGGGCTAGAAGAAGCGGCCGAAGACGAAGGCCCTCCATGGTGGGCGCACAACGCCGTGGGAGGCCTGTTGTGGTTCGTCACCCGGCTCTACAAAAAGCGAAGGTGTTTCCCTCGCAGATGCAGGAACCTGAGCCGTTACCGCATTCATCGCAAATAACAGCGAATCGCAAAATCACGTGTCTTCACCGGATGAACGGACCAGTTCGTCAAGCAACCTTGGCGGTGTGCCAATCTTTACGACGCGGACTTCTCCGGTGAATTTGTGCGCGCCGGCCATGTGGAAGCCCTGTTTTTCGGCAACGAACGTGCAGGTGACGTCGGCGCGTACGGTGGGCAAACCGGCTCGGCCGCTGTCGCAATCCAGACCGCTGGGCAGATCGACCGCGACGACCGGTGCACTTTGCTCGTTGATCAAGCGGATCACCGCGTCGTGGGGCGGGCGTGGGTTGCCTCGAGCGCCGGTGCCCAACAGGGCGTCGACCACGCAGGCGGCTCCCGCTGAGGCCTGCCGCAGACGATCCAGCGAAGCGTCGTCGCCGCAGACCGTCAGCGCCTGACCACTGCGCGCGGCAATGTGGTAGTTGGTCGCCGCATCGGCAGGCAGTTGCTCGGGTTCGGCCCAGAGAAACGTCTCGGAGCGGATGCCGGCAATCTCAAGATGCCGGGCGATCACGAAGCCGTCGCCACCGTTGTTGCCCTTGCCACAACAGATCACGACTCTCGGCGCGCTGGCCGCGCCGATGGCGTCGCCGCCAGGACGGGTGCGGACCAACTCGACAATGATCTCGGCCACGCCTCGGCCAGCGTTTTCCATCAGCACGATGCCGGGAATGCCGTACTCGTCCATCGCCCGTCGGTCAACTTCGCGGGCCAACTCGCGGCTGAGCCGTTTTTGGGGACCGTCGGTCATCTGACGCATCTCAGTGTTTGGCCGTCTCGGGGTTCGGGCATTCGGGGTTCGGGCATCTGGGGGCTCGCTTCGTTTGGCTGGCAGCGGAAGTGACACCGCCGGTGGATGGATATATGCTAACAGCTTGTAGGGGCGGAGGTTGCAGTTTTTGGCATGCGGAGATTCGCAATATTGCGGTCCGCCCAGCGAACGCTGTGCAGAGAGGGGCACGGTACGCACAAAGTGGGGTGGGGGGACGGTGGGTTATGCATCGCATGATTGTTTCGCGATCAGCGTTTTCGGTGCCATCACTTTCGATCGTTTGGTCGTCGGCGTTGCTGGTTGGCGTGGCCGCGCTGCCGGGGTGCGGCTTCGTGGGACCAACCGAATGGGCGACGACGAGCGAAACGCTCGTTTTTGACCTCGACGGGGTCGAGCGTTTTCAACTCTACACCAGTTGTGGCAAAGTCGAAGTGATTGGCGGCGGTGCCGGATCGGCCCCCGAAGCGCGGCTGGTCGTCACGGTCAAGGCGGGCGGGATCAGCCAGGGCGACGCCGCCGAATGCCTCGACGCCATCGAGTTGGCCGTGACACGACAGGGCGAGTCCGACGAAACGCAGGATGTCCGCTGGGACTTCGTGCGTTCGCGACGCCCCACGTGGACGGCCCAGGTCGACTATCGTCTGGAACTTCCCGATACCATCCAGGTCAACGCCAAAGCACACAACGGTTCGGTAAGGGTCGACGGCGTCTCGGCACGCTGTGTGCTTCAAAACCACAACGGACCGATCGTCGTCGATGACGCCGGTGACGAGGGCCTTGTCGCCCACACGCACAACGGTGCGCTGACGGTAACAAGTCGCTCGCGGGCCGTCGACGTCGAAACCCACAACGGCTCCGTCGAAGTCAAACTCACCAATGCCGATCACGTTTCCGGAAACGTGTCGAGCCATAACGGTGGCGTGCAGGTCGAATTGGCGGAGGGCGCGTCGGCGAACCTCGTTTGTCGCACCTACAATGGCCGCGTCTCCAGCTCCGTACCGCTGACGGGCGTGTCGATCGAGAGACGCACACGGCTCGAAGGCACACTGGGTAGCGGCGGCGACACCCTCGAGCTGCGAACCCACAACGGCTCCGTCGCGGTGGAACTGCTTACGGCAGCAGAGCCGCAGTGACGAATGCACTGGAATCCCTCGGCAACGGGACGGCTAGCGGAGCCTCGCCGCCTGTACCGGTTAGGACGACATTGCCCGGTTGTGCGGATTCTCTCGACCGGGCATGCCAATCGAACCGAACTTCACAGAGAGAACCACCCGCGAGATTCACACTATTGGGGAACGAGCCACGATGGGCATGCTTCGAGAGCGGCTACGCTACATCTGGGTTTCCCATTTTGCCAAACCCGCAACGCTGCGTCGCCTGCACCGCACGATTCGTCGCCGACAGGTGAAACGTATCCTTGAGTTCGGCATCGGCGACTGCTCGCGTGCGGTCGCGTTGACCCGCACGGCCGCAATGCCCGGTGGTGCCGGCGAGGTCATCTACGCGGCCGTCGATCTGTTCGAGGCTAGGCCGGCGCTTCATATCGCCGCAGACGTCGACAGCGGCGATGGCACTGAAGCCACTCCACCGCTGTCGCTCAAGGACGCCTACCGCCGGCTGAAGCAGACCGGCGCGCAGGTTCGCCTGCTGCCGGGCGATCCGTACTCGGCCCTTTCCCGTGGAGCGAACGACCTTGGCCAGGTCGACCTGATCGTGCTGGGCGCGGAGCAGAGTCCCGAGTCGCTCGGCGACGCTTGGTTCTACGTACCGCGGTTGCTGCACGAGCAGACCGAGATCTGGACCGTCCGGCGCGACGAGGCGGGCGAGTTGATCCACGCGCCGCTCCCGCTGTCAGAGGTCGATGCCCTCGTCCGTGCCGCCGAATTGCGGCGACGCGCAGCATCGCTGGGCGCACACGACCGTGGCAGCTCGCGTCGCCGGGCTGCTTGAGCCCGCCAACCAGACGTTGGCCGACGCGAACCCGGCCGCCGGTTTCCTGCTCATGACGGTTGCCGGGGCGGTGACGGCCCCATAGCGGCGACCGCTCAGCGCCGCGGTGCGGCCGCGTCGAGGAACTCGTCAGCGAGCCGGCAACGAGCTAAACTACAGGGCCCCTTCACATGCGGTTCGTCGCCATCTGTGCCACACTGCATGGTTTCGGGGTGCGGTGTCGGTAAGGTCTACCAACGGGAGCCAGCAAACGTGCCTGATAACGAGTCCGCATCGGCTGGGAGTGGAGCGTCACCCCGAACGATGTTCGAGAAGATCTGGGACGCTCACGTCGTTCACCAGGAACCGGGGAAACAGGCGATCCTCTACATCGACCTGCACCTGGTGCACGAGGTGACCAGCCCGCAAGCGTTCGAGGGCCTGCGTCTTGCAGGCCGTAAGGTGCGCCGCCCGGACCGCACGGTTGCCACGCCGGACCACAACGTCCCGACGACCGACCGCACGCTGCCGATCCTCGACCCCATCTCGAAGAAGCAGATCGACACGCTGCGCGACAATTGCCGCGAATTCGGCATCCCTCTTTACGACCTCGACAGCCCCAAGCAGGGCGTCGTCCACATCATCGGCCCCGAGTTGGGCCTGACGCAGCCGGGCATGACGATCGTCTGCGGCGACAGCCACACCGCCACGCACGGTGCGTTCGGCGCGCTGGCTTTTGGCATTGGCACGAGCGAAGTCGAACACGTGTTGGCCACGCAGACGCTGCTGCAACACAAACCACGCACGATGGAACTGCGCATCGAGGGCGAGTTGCCCACCGGTGTCACCGCCAAGGACTTGATCCTGTACTTGATCGGGCAACTCACGACCGACGGCGGCACCGGCTATTGCATCGAGTACACCGGCAGCGCGATCCGCAGCCTGGGCATGGAAGAGCGGATGACCGTCTGCAACATGTCGATCGAGGCGGGAGCCCGCGCCGGCATGATCGCTCCGGACGAGACGACGTTCGAGTATCTGCGCGGCCGTGAGTTTGCTCCGGCCGACTTCGAAGCCGCCGTCGACCGTTGGCGCCAGTTGCCCAGCGACCCCGGGGCAAAGTACGACCGCATGCTGTCGTTTGCTGCTGCAGACGTCGTCCCGCAAGTGACTTGGGGAACCAATCCCGGGCAGGTCACGGGCGTTGCCGGCACGATCCCCTCGCCGAGCGACTACGACGACGCCGACACCCGCAAGGCGGCCGAGCAGTCGCTGGCCTATATGGCGCTCGAACCGGGTACACCGCTCACGTCGATCGACATCGACCGCGTGTTCATCGGCTCGTGCACGAATGGCCGCATCGAGGACCTGCGCGCCGCGGCCAAGGTGGTCGCGGGGCATCGGATTTCCGATCGGGTCCACGCCATGGTCGTTCCCGGCAGCGGGCAGGTGAAGCGACAGGCCGAAGAGGAAGGCCTCGATGCGATCTTCCGCGAGGCCGGCTTCGAGTGGCGCGAGGCGGGCTGCAGCATGTGCCTGGGCATGAACCCCGACACGCTTTCGCCCGGCCAGCGCTGCGCGTCGACGAGCAATCGCAACTTCGAGGGCCGCCAGGGTAAGGGTGGCCGAACCCATCTGGTTTCACCGGCGATGGCGGCGGCCGCGGCCGTAAGTGGCCACTTTGTCGACATCCGCGAGTGGGAATACCGCAAATAGGCGTGCCGGCTCCCCAAGCTGCCATGCCGCGCCGATCGGTTCGCAATACATTCACGAGACACAACACGTCACGAGACGCAACACAATGAAGGCATTCACACGACACCAGGGCCGCGTCCTGCCGATGGATCGCCCCAACGTCGACACCGACCAGATCATCCCCAAGCAGTTCCTCAAGCGGATCGAGCGGTCCGGCTTCGGCAAGCACCTGTTCCACGACTGGCGCTATCGCGAAGATGGGTCAGACAACCCGGACTTCGAACTGAACGATCCGCAGTACGCCGGTGCCACGATTTTGTTGGGGCGGCGCAATTTCGGCTGCGGTTCAAGCCGCGAACACGCCCCCTGGGCGTTGGAGGACTACGGCTTCCGTGTATTGCTGGCGCCGAGCTTCGCCGACATCTTCTACAACAACTGCTTCAAGAACGGCATGTTGCCGATCGTGCTGGACGAAAAGACGATCGACGAGTTGTTCCAGCGCGCCTGCCAGCACGACGGTTACGCGTTGACGGTCGACCTCAACGAGTGCCTTGTCAGCGACGAGCACGGCCTGGCGCTGAATTTCGACGTCGACGAATTCCGCCGCCACTGCCTGTTGGGTGGACTGGACGACATCGAGCTGACGCTGCAACACGAGGACAAAATCGCCGCGTTCGAAGCGCAGATGTAGTGTGGGGTCCGTTCTTTTCGGCGACACGGTGACTCGTGCACCCGTAGGGTGAGTGCTTACACTCCATTCGTTGAGTCTGGAATGTGCAAAGATGGTGGGTGCGAGCACCCACCCTACAGCCATTGAACGTTCGTCGTCGTGCCACCCCCCTACCCTTGCGTCTGCAGCGTGTTGACGACGTGGTCGGGCCAGTGGTCGAAGAAGTCGCGAGCCCAACTCAACTGTGACTTGAATTGCTCGGGCGTCCACTGTTTGCCGCCGTCGCACAGGCAGATCCGCGACTGCTCGATGTCGATTGTCGGCGGGTTCGACGCCAGGAGAAACTCCATCATCCGCGGATCGATCACGTCGTAGGCGAACCGCTTGTTCGAACTCTTCACGAAGAACCGACGGCTGAACTCCTCCGACTCGAAGTTGATGTCGTCGAAGCCCAGCAGTCCTTTGAGTTGGTCGAACATTCCCTCGGGACGGATCAGCAGTTCGGGAACGTTGGCAAACGGCAGCCCGGCGATCGCATAGCTGAAGCGGTACGTGTGCGTCGAACTCGTTTTGCCGTTGTGCGTGGTGACCTGGTAATGGAAGTCGCCCATCTTGATCGGATACTCGCGCCCGTCGGCCTCGAACGATCCCCACAACGTGTTGTAGGCGAAGCGCGTGTGGCCGCGGCGGAAGACCTCGAAGTGTGCGAACTGTTCGTCGTGGTCGTAGTCCTTCTCGGGCGAGAACTGCCAACCTAACTCGGCGGCCAGCGCGGCGAGCGCCTCGCGGCGCTGCTTCTGCCGCTGGTGTTCAAAATAGGCAAACAGTCCGACGAGTATCGCGCCGAGGAGGAAAAGGACGAAGGGAAACATCGCTTTGCCCGCCTGTTTGGTGACTGGCTAGATCGCGCGGCGTCGTGGCGGCGCCGCCTAGTCCACGCTGAGTTCGTAACTGCGTGACACGGTGCGTGCCATCCGCAGGATCAAAGTTTCGTCGCGGTCACTCGGCTCGCCGTCGCCGCCGTTTTTTCGCAGCACCGCCGCTTCGAGCGTGCCAGCCTGGTCGAAGTCCGGGCCTTCGCGGAGCGTCACGCCGCGTTGCCAGTCACGCTCCCGCCCCGAGGTGACGATCTCACCGTCGATCCGCAACGTATATCTCCCCGGTGCCAAGCCCGTGACGCGCAACACCCGCTGGCTGCCCGGTGACGCGTCGGTCGCCGGCAAAAAGTCGTCCCAGGCCGTGAATCGGACAACGGTCGGTTTGGCCGAGAGGTTCGAGACGGTCGTGCCGCGGCTGATCTGGCGCCCGGACGGGACGTCGACGTCGACGCGCCATTGCGGCCGAGCCAGCCCCGGTTCGCGCGCGAGAGTGTGGGCCAGGTGCGCATACGGCGAGGCGTCTTTGCCCGCAAGCGCCGCCCGTAGCGGCGATACCCTCGTCAGGTCGAGGTAACGCAATGACCGGTCCGCTGCCAACTCGGACGCCACCTGGCCGATCGCCGCGGTCGTGGCGGCCACGTCGTCGGCCCGGTCAACCTGTGGCGTGATCACGATCGTGGTCGCACCGGTTTCGGCGACCGCCTGCAGCAGTTGGGAAAACCCCTCACGGAACTCGGTGCGGTGTTGCTCGCTGTCTTTGTCGTCGGCACTCACCGACACGCCGACGAGCACCAGCGTGGGGGCGATCCGGCCGACCCGCTCTTTGAACGCTTCGAGGTCCGCCGGGCGCGATGGCAAGGTGGCGACGTCGCCGGGTTGTTCGAGCAGTTCAAACGAAAGCCGGCGGTCGGGAAAACTCCGTCTCAGCAGCAATTCGACCGAGGCATCAGCGCGTTCGGCCGCCACGACGGCGTCACCCAACAACAACACGCGGGCTTGTTGACCGATCTCCAGTGGCGGACGCACCACGGGTGACTGTTCGCCCGTGGGCGGGGACGTGGCCGCCGGACGCGATGACTCGGGGGGCGCCGCAACGGCGATCGAGACGACCGCAACTAGCAGTGCGGCAATGCCCCAGCGCGCGCGGCGCAAACTGATGAACGTCCTGGCAGCAGGCACGATGGGTTCTCCTTTTCTCAGTCGCGTCCGTTTTTCAATCGCGTCAGTCTCGATCCGGCGTCTCAGTCTCGATCGGGGCAACGCGTCAGCAGATGGTCGTTCGCTGAACGTCCCCGCACTAAGTCGGTAACCACCGGGCAGCCACTTCAGACCAACACGTCGCCGATCACCTGGCCGTGCACGTCCGTGAGTCGGCGTTCCAAGCCGTTGTGATAGTACGTCAAGCGTTCGTGGTCGATTCCCAGCAAGTGCAGGATCGTGGCATGGAAATCATACACGGTCGTCACATTCTCGACGGCCTTATAACCGAATTCGTCGGTGGCGCCATAGCTGAATGGGTGCCGCACGCCGGCACCGGCCAGCCAGCAGGTGAAACCGCTGGGATTGTGATCGCGGCCGCTTGCCCCCTTCTGGAACGTGGGCATGCGGCCGAACTCGGTGCACCAAACCACCAACGTCTCGTCGAGCAATCCGCGTTGTTTCAGGTCGCGCAGCAGTGCAGCGGCCGGCTGATCGAGGATGGGGCCGTGTACATCGTACTGTTTTTTCAAGGTTTTGTGCCCGTCCCAGTTGCCGACGCCTTCGCCCATCGCGTAGGCGCCGTTGAACAACTGCACGAATCGAACACCTTTTTCGACCAGCCGCCGGGCCAGGATGCAATTCCGCGCGAACGACGCCTTGATCTCATTTTCGGCGTCGTCGGCACCGTACATCTTCAGAATGTGCGCCGGTTCGCTGGAAAGATCAGTGATTTCCGGCACGCTCATCTGCATCCGGGCCGCCAGTTCGTAACTTGCGATCCGCGCCGCCAGTTGGCCGTCATCGGGATTGCGGGCAAGGTGTCGCTGGTTGAGCAACTCGAGGAACTTGCGGGTGTCGCGGTCCTCGGCCGCGGCAAGTTGCTCGGGGCGGGCCAGGTGGCGGACCGGCCGCGTCGAGCCGAGCGGCGTGCCCTGGAACACCGCGGGGACAAACCCCGAGCCCCAGTTGTTCACGCTCGACTGCGGCACACCGCGGGGATCGGGGACCGAGACAAACGCCGGCAGGTCCTGGTTGTCGGTTCCCAGGGCGTAGGTCACCCAGGCTCCCATGCTGGGAAAACCGTCCAGCGTGTTGCCGGTCGACATGAAGTTCTCGCCCGGTCCGTGGGTGTTCGTGCGGCTGGTCATCGAATGGATGAAGCACATTTCGTCGGCCAGCGAGCCGAGGTTCCCGACCAGGTCCGAGATCATCTTGCCCGACTCGCCCCGGGGTCGGAATGCGTACGGGCTCTGCTGCAGGTTCCCCTGTTCGCCTTGGAAGGTGACCAGTCCTTCGTCGCCGGGCATCGGCTGTCCGTCCAGCCGCACCAGTTCCGGTTTGTAGTCCCAGGTGTCGAGATGGCTGCAAGCCCCGGAGCAGAAAATCAGCAGCACGTTGCGCGCCCGCGGCGTGAAGTGCGGAGGCCGCGGCGCGTGGGGGTACGACGGGTCAACCTGCGGACGGATCGGTCCCTGGTCGCCGGCCAAGGCCCCCTCGCTGGCCAAAAGGTGGGCAAACGCAACGGCGCTGAGCCCTGTGCCGGTTTGGGCGAGGAAACGCCGCCGGTCGAGCAGCGTGTGGCCGAATGCCGATGGAATCCGTGATCCGCTCATGGGTCGTCGATCGTGTGTCGATCAGGGAATGAACAAAAACTCGTTGCTGTTCAGCAGCGCGCGGCACAACGCCGCCAGGCCGTGGTCGGCAACCAGGGCGACGGCTGCGGCGCGCTCCGTGTCGTCAGGTGCGCGTGCCAAAGCCAACCAAAACGCACGGTCGATCTGCGCCGCATCACGGTCTTCAACGTCAACGTCGTGGTCGTCGTCGCTTGCGTTTGCCGCGCCTGCGTCGACGTCGTATGCCACGCGTTCGCCGAACCGGCGGGCCTGGTCCAGCAGGAAACCGCTGTACTGCATGTTGAGCGCCTGCATCGCCGTCGTGCTCTGTGCGCGTTTCGGACACACCTGGCCCGCGTCGGGGCAGTCGAACGACCCGAAAACGGCGTCCTGCTCCATGCGCACCTTGGTCATGTAGATCATCCGCCGGAACTGTTCGGGACCGAACTCTTCGCGCGGCTCGTACACCCGCACGTAGTTTTGGTTGGGCTCGAACATGCTGAAACCAGGCCCTCCCATCGACGGATCGAGTGAACCGCTGACCGCCAGGATGCAATCGCGAATCGGTTCGGCTTCGAGCCGGCGCGACGGATAACGCCACAACAGCCGGCCGCCGGCATCGACCGCCATCGCATCGGGCCGTGGTGTGCTCGCCTGCTGATACGTGTGGGAAAGTAGGATCAAACGATGGACGTGTTTGATCGACCAGCCGCTGTCGATCAGTTCGGCGGCCAGCCAATCGAGCAACTTCGGGTGACTCGGCGGTGTGCCCATCGCGCCGAAGTCGCTCGGCGTGTCGACGATGCCCGTGCCGAAATGATGTTGCCAAATGCGATTGACCAACACGCGGGCAGTGAGCGGGTTTCGCGGTGAGGTGATCCAATTTGCCAGTGCCCGGCGCCGCTCTTGTTCGGGTGCGTCGACGTCGAGCACAGTTTCCGATACGGCCGTGTCCAACACCCGCGGCGTGGCCGGGGGCACAACCTCGCGCTGCTGCATGGGATCGCCACGATGCAGGCGATGCGTCGGCTCGGGCTGTTCGAAAACGCCGGCATAGACCATCTCCGTAC
>JAGQPT010000357.1 GCA_020426575.1 Planctomycetales bacterium | reverse complement strand
TGAAGACCCAGATCAAGCACCTTTCCAAGGGCGAAACGGTGCGGCTGGGACTTCTGCTCGCGCTTGCGCACCGACCTCGGCTGGTGATCCTCGACGACCCGGCCCTGGGCCTCGATCCCGTGATGCGGCGCCAGTTCAACCAAGACCTCGTCTCGCATCTGCAAGGCGAAGGGCAAACCGTCTTTTACAGTTCGCACCTGCTGCACGAAGTTGAACCGGTCGCCGACGAAGTCGCCATCCTCGACGACGGCCACATCGTCCGCCAGGGCAGCCCCGAACAATTGCGACATCGCGTCAAACAACTCGTGCTTTCTCCGGAGGCGTACGCCAACTTTGTCGATGCGCTCAACGTGTTGAGCGTGCGACACGTCGGTGACGAACTGGCGGTGACGGTCGACGAAGCCGTGGCCGCCATCGCGCTGTTGGAACGCAGCGGCATCGAACACCGCGTCGTTGACCTCAACCTGGATGAAATCTTCGAAGCCTACGTCGCCGGCAACCGCCGACTGGACGACGAACCGCACGACTCGGCTGTGGAACCGCTCGTCGAAGCGCCGCGTGCCTAGGACGAACCGACAGGCGATACCCGAGACAGACGCTACTTAGGACAAAGGAACCCGCCGCGATGAACTCGGTCTGGTATCAACTCATCTGGAAAGAGTTTCGCGAACACCTGTGGAAGACAATGTCGTTGACCGCCGTGTTGCTGGCCGTGCCCGTTTGGACGATGTTCGACATGCCGTCGAGCACGTATTTCGCTGTCACACTCGCGCTGGTTTTCTATACACCACTCGCCGCGGTTTATCTGGCAATGGGAATTGCGGCCGGAGAAAGGTCGACCGGCACGATCGCGTTCGTCGGCTCACTCCCGTTGAAGCTATGGAAGCTGGCAGTTGCTAAACTCGCCGCTGCGTTTGTGGCGTTGATGTTGCCAGTCCTCATCATGTTACTGTTGGTGAGCTTGTGGGAATCGGCCTGGCCGCTGCTTGGCATCGCACCGTCAGACGTGATCACCAGTGACGCCGACATCTTCTGGAATTTGACCGGCGCCGACGACTGGCACCTGGGCGTGGCGGCCACGGTGGCGCTGGGGGGCGCCAGTCTACTGCTTTGGGCGGCGGCCACCGGTTGCAGCATGGCCGACGAAGTCCGCGCCGCGGCCGTGGCACTGACGGTGATTCTCACCTGGTGGATCGCCACCGAACTCGCGGTGTTCAATTTTGTCCATCGGTCCGACGAAGAACGAATGGTCGCGATCATGCTGGCCGTGCCGCCGGGAAGTCCGGCTGCGTATCCGAGCATGCTGTCGAAGGTCGCCGAGGCGACAACCCTGCCGGGCGGATTCTGGCGTCTCGTGACCGCCGTGGCCGTGCTCTCGCTCTCCGTCCACGCGGCGCTGGCCGTCAGCTTTGCACTGCGATTCGGCCGCTCGCTGCCGGCGGCACGGCCTGCCGGCAAACACCAACTTGCACTGGCGCGGACGCTACAGTTGCCTGCACCGCGGCGCTCGCAACTCTCAGCGATTGTATGGAAGCAAATGCGCGAGACGGGGCCACTCGCCGTAATCGCGCTGGTGTCGGTCGTTGCGCTGGCCACTTATGTGATGACGGCCGAGATGTCAGGCAACCGGCCATTCAGTTACGAAGAACACTTATCACGGATTCTATTTGTCGCAGCGTTGGTGGTCGGTATGTTTGTCGTTGCAGCCGCCGGGGTCGGTTCGTTCGATGCCGACCTCCGGCCCAAGCTGCACACGTTCTGGAGATCACGGCCGATACCGCCGAATCTCTGGTTCTGGACAAAACTGCTGACGGGTCTGGTCCTGGCAACAGCGGGCGTCTATCTTCCCGTCGGCTACGGTGTATTGACCAGCGACAAGTCGCTATATCGCGGCTTCTTTGCTGTTGCCGTGCCGTTTCACCTACTGGGGTTTTCTTCAGCCGTCGTAGCGATCTGTTTGCTGCGGCAGCCGATCTACGCGGCCATCCTCAGCATCGGTGCCTCGGCCAGTGTCGCTCTGCTCGTCGAGGAGAAAGTGCCGACGGACGGTTGGAAGGCCGCCTGCATCGCAACACTAGTCGTGCTCAACGTCGCCATCGCCTGGGCCGCCGTGCGTTGGAACATTGGCGTCGGTCGATCGCGGGCGCGCTAACCGGGCGCGCCGACGCCACTGCCCCGCTCGGTCGTGGCACGCAGTCGAGCCGGGGCGGCCTTTCGTATTCGCCTATGTCGCGTTGTCGGCCAGTTTGACCGTCACGACCACGCATGGGGCGCGACGCACCAACGTTTCGGCCACGCTCCCCATCAGCGCGTGGCTGAGGCCGGTGCGGCCATGCGTGCCGACGACGATCATGTCGGCCTGCTCTTGCTGGGCGAACTTGATGAGCACCTCGGCCGGCCTGGTGACGTCAACGCTGCCGGGCTCGCCGTACAACAGACGGTGCTCGCACGGCACGTCGGCGACGGGCGGCACAATGGATTCGAGCCGCTTGAGTTCCGCGGGATTCGGCCGCGGTTCTTTGTGACACGACTCCCCCACTGGGTAGGGTTCCTCCATCGAGACGTGGGCGATCAACAACGTGGCGCCTTCCTGCCGGGCTAATGTCGCGGCGACCCTGAGGACCGCCTCGCTGCCCGGCGAATAGTCGGTGGCAAACACAACTTTCTTGGACATGACGCACCTCCTTCCTATACGATAGAGGTGCAATTCCCGCGCCATACCAAGCGAAAGACGGCGTGCCGTTCTTAAAGTCCCACGAACCGCGCCACGTCAGGAAGACGCACTCGCCGGCGCTTCAGCATCCAGACTTTCCGTGTCACGCTGAATTTGACGCGCAGCGCCGCGTCCGAATCGTGGCACGACGCCGAGCAGCGCCGCGGTCGAGAACGCCCAGAACACGATGAGGTCGCGTTCACCAGAGTACATCCATCGACTAAGCGCCCAGCTTGAAGCCAGCTGCCCGTCGTTGATGTCGCCCGGTGACCGTAGTGCTACTTCGCCACGGTTGCCGGGTATTTTCTTGGTGGATTTTTCTTGACGACAGTTAGACCCAGCGATATTCTCCTCGCTGGAACAGGGCAGGCTCTGGCGCCTCTTGCGCCGCGGAATGGGGAATAGGCATGGTGAACGGCGTTGCGGAAGTCATGAATTGACTCACCGCGAATCCCTGCTCCAAGTTGGGTTTTTTGGGAGTTAATCTCATGCCACATGTCAGAAGCGGATTGTCAATCGTAGCAGTGCTTGTTTTCTTGGCGTCGTCGGCGAAGGCAACAAACGTTGAGTGGACTGGTAGTGGTGCATCCGGAACTGACCCGCTCGGGCATGGGTGGGTGTTGTCGAACAATGGCCCTGGTGGCAACGCCGTCGTGGGCATCCCCGGTAATGGACTTGGGGGTACTCCGTTTTTGGGACCACTTGGCGACTTTGTTACCGACTTTCACTTTCACACTGATGATGCAAACATCGTGGCGACGGAAACCGGTACGACCCCTAGCCTCTCAACTCTTGCACACGTTGAAGGCGCAAATCCTTTGGTCTGGGACCGTCAGTTAATGGGTTCTAACACAGCTTGGTTTTTTGCTCCAAACGGGACGCGTTTGGACAGCGGCGAGGTCTTCTTCTGGAACATTGTGTTGGACCGGCCGTTAAGCGCAATTTCGTTCACCGCAGGTTGGACGATGGTTCCAGAACCCACCACCCTGACCCTCACAGCACTGGGCCTGATGAGCGTCTTGTGTCGCCGGCGCCGACGGTAGTGAATCTCACGTGGTCGCTATGCGTCTTCGTCGTGGACGCGCGTATAGCGTGATGGTGCCCATGCAGGTCATCAGCAACGCGCTTGGCTCGGGAACTGTCGTTGCGATAGGCGCGAATATCGACTGCTCGAAGTTGCCGGCCCAGACGAGGTAGTCGAGGCCGTCGGTCTTGCCGTCGCCGTTGAAGTCGCCACCGGCTGCGCCTGAGGGGTCCGACGGGTCGCTGTCGAAGTGCTCGGCCCAAATCAGATAGTCGAGCCCATCGACCACGCCGTCGAAATTGCCGTCGCCGAAGTACGATGCCACCAGCAACAGCGCTGTCGAGTCGTAGACCGGTATCAGGGCGCGACCGTCGTCCAGGCCAAGTCCCGTGTAGGCGTCGAATTCGCTGCCGCCGTCGTCGGCGAACGTCACGACCCCGAACGCCTCGGCTTCGGCCGGTGTGAAACCGCCGTCGACGTCAACGGCCAGCGTGCCGGCGAGCGCCGCCGTGCCGACAATCTCCAGCACGTCATACTGGGTCTCGGCCGTGCTGCCGTAGATTTCAATCTCGACCGTGCTCGCCGCGCCGAGCGACAGGGTGCCATCCAGCGTGAGTTTGCCAGCCGACAGGCCCGGCGCAATCGTGCCGGTACTGGTCGTGTTGTTGACGTCCCAGAGACCCGAGCCGGAGAGCTTGCCGTAGTTCGTAGCGGTGAGCGCTTCGACCTCGCCGCCGTCGAGTGTGATGGTGCCCGGCTGCCAGACGACGACCGTGTCGGAAACGTCGGCCTTGCCGCCGGCGCTGACAGTGAGCTGCGCTTCGCCGCCCGCTGCGCCGACGTCGCCGCCAACAAGCAGGATGCCGGTCATGTTCCAGGCCGAGTCGGCGCCGCTAATCGTGGTCTGGCCGGTCGAGCCGGCGTAACGGCCGATGAAGCCGTTGGCGCTGATGACCTTGCCGCCGGCGTTGATGTCGAGCGCGCCGTCACCGAATTCGCCCACGACCACACGGTCAGTCTGAGTCCAGGTGGAACCGCCGCCGGTGACCGTGGCCGTTCCGTTGGCCGTGGCATTCTGACCGATTTCGCTCACCAGGGCCGTCACG
>JAGQPT010000356.1 GCA_020426575.1 Planctomycetales bacterium | reverse complement strand
GCATGCCGTAGTTGGAGAAGTAGGCCCAGGTGTCGTTGATGTCGTAGGCCGAGACCGTGTAGATGTTGTTGCCGTTGGCGCGAGCCGGCGAGTGGTTGTTGGCGTGGTCGCTCTCGTTGCCGGCGGCCAGGGCGAACTTGACCCCCGTCGCAGCAGCGGCCTTCACGGCGTCGTCGAGGGCCGTCGAGACCGGGCCACCGAGGCTCATGTTGGCGACATCGCCGTTGTTGCCGTTGGCGGCGACGTAGTCGACGCCGGCGATGACGTCGCTGTAGCTGCCGCTGCCGCTGTTGCCGAGGACGCGGACGGCGACCACGGTGGCGCCGGCACACACACCGATCACGCCGGTGCTGTTGTCGACGGCGGCGATGGTGCCGGCGACGTGGGTGCCGTGGCCATTGCCGTCATCGGGGGTGTTCTTGCCGCCGCTGATGTACGCGACGCTGCGGTCGGCATCGACGATCAGGTCGGGGTGGTCGAGGTCGACGCCGCTGTCGATGACCCAAGCGGTCTTGCCGGTGCAGTCGACACCGCCGTTGACCCGCGCGACGCCCCAGGGGACGACCTGGCCGCCACCGCCACCGCCACCGCCACCGACGCCACCGGGCTTGCCGACGATCGTCGCAATCTGATCGGGCTCGACGTAGTCGACGTCGGGCAGCGCAGCAATGCGCGCGGCGGCCTGCTCGGAGCCGCGGAAGCTGAAGCCCTGGAGCGCGTGCTCGTAGGTGTGACCCACGGCGATCTGCTGCTGAGTGGCGATCTCGCGGGCGCGAGCGGAGGCGTGGGTGCCATCCTTGAAGACCACGATCCAGCTACCGTCGACCATGCCCATGTCGGGGGCCGAACGGACCTCGACGAGATTCTCTTCACCTTCTGCATCGCAACCAGCGAACGCGACGAGAGTAAAACCAATGGTGAGGGCACGGACTACACGGTTCGACATTGTGATCTCCAGTGGGGCCTCCAACGACCCCGCGGTGATGCTGATATCAAAGTGACACTGAGGCTTCAACCACTTTTTGACACCCGGAGCGGAATTATTTCAGTGCATCACACGCATGTCGGGTGACTGACACAATCGCGGCCTCCATTCGCCGAAAAGCTATAATTCATGGCCCAGGTGGCCTTTTGCCGCGAAATTGCCTTCCCGCCCTCACGATCGGGAATTGGCAATTGGTCCAAGGTGAGTGGTCATTGTTTTTTCCAATGACCTCGCAAAAAACTCAATATCGAGCATGCGTGTCATCGCGCTATCGCGATCCAATGCGCGCGACCATCACGAATGCCGTGCGCAGCATGATATCGAGATCCATCAGAATGCTGAGCCGACCGACGTAATACAGATCATAGGACAGCTTCACCGCCGACTCGTCGACGGAGGCGGCGTAGCCCTGGTGGATCTGCGCCCAGCCGGTGATCCCCGGCTTGACCAGGTGGCGGTAGGCGAAGAAGGGAATCTCGCGCTCGAGCTGCTCGACGATCTTGGGCTGCTCGGGCCGAGGGCCGACCAGCGACATCTCACCGCGGAGCACGTTCCAGAACTGCGGGAACTCGTCGATGCGCGTGCGCCTCAGCAGACGGCCCAGGGCCGTGGTTCGATCGTCGTTCGCGGCCGCCCAGCGCTGTTCTTCGCGCTCGGCCACGCGCATGGTCCGAACCTTGTGCACGCGGAACACGGCCCCGGCGACGCCGACCCGGTCCTGACTATAGAAGAAGGGGCCCGGGTCGAGGATCTTCTGCAGGGGCCAG
>JAGQPT010000355.1 GCA_020426575.1 Planctomycetales bacterium | reverse complement strand
TTCGCCGCCGGCATGAGTGGCGGCATCGCCTACGTGCTCGACGAGTCGGGCGAGTTCCCCGCCCACGTGAACATGGAGATGGTCGATCTCGAACCCCTCGACGACGTCGAAGAGCAGCTGCTCGTGAGGGACTTCGTCACCCGGCACCTGGAATACACCGGCAGCAAACGCGCCAAACACGTGCTCGACAACTGGGACGCGCTCGTCGAGAAGTTCGTCAAGGTGATGCCGACCGACTACAAGCGTGCGTTGGCCGAATTGTCCAGCGAACAGGAAGTCACCGCATCGTAACGGGACCGTTCGTCGCCCCCTCGACCAACCAGACACGCCCCCTAAACCAAACGTGCCCCAAAACCAAACGTGCCGTGGGGCACGCCGCGTGGGTGCCCGCATCCACCACCTCGCACAAAACCATCACCGCCATAACCAGAGAGTGAGTTGACCGATGGGTGACATCCACGGCTTCATGAAGTTCCGCCGCGTCGCGCCGAGCAAAGATGCACCGACCGAACGCATCAAGCACTACAACGAGTTTCTCCACGTACTCAGCAACGAGGAACTCCGGCATCAGGGCGCCCGCTGCATGGACTGCGGCGTGCCGTTCTGCCACACTGGCTGTCCGTTAGGGAACATCATCCCCGACTTCAACGACCTCGTCTTCCGCGACCGCTGGCAGGAGGCGTTACGTCGCCTGCACTCGACGAACAACTTCCCCGAATTCACCGGTCGGGTTTGCCCCGCGCCGTGCGAAGCCGCCTGTGTGCTCGGCATCAACGAAGACCCCGTCTCGATCAAACAAATCGAAGTCTCGATCATCGACCGCGGTTGGCAGGAAGGCTGGGTCAAACCCGAACCGCCCGAGCAACGCACCGGCAAAAAGGTCGCCGTCGTCGGTTCCGGCCCCGCTGGTCTGGCCGCCGCCCAGCAGCTCAACCGTGCCGGCCACAACGTCACGGTCTTCGAACGCGCCGATCGCCCCGGCGGTCTGCTGATGTACGGTATTCCCGACTTCAAGCTGGAAAAGCGATGGGTCCAGCGGCGTATCGAGCAGATGGAAGCCGAAGGTGTCGAGTTCCGATGTAACGCGAATGTTGGTGTCGACTTTCCGGTGGCCCAACTGCGCGAGGAGTACGACGCGATCGTGCTCACCGGTGGTGCCACCCACGGCCGCGACCTGCCGATCCCGGGACGCGAGTTGGGCGGCATCCACTTTGCCATGGAGTTCCTCCCCCAACAGAACAAGCGCAACCAGGGGGATCGCATCGCCGACGACGTTGCGATCACGGCGACTGACAAGGACGTGATCATCATCGGCGGCGGTGACACGGGCAGCGACTGCACCGGCACGTCGAACCGTCAGAAAGCTCGCAGCGTCACACAGTTCGAACTGCTGCCGATGCCGCCGGACTTGGGCCCCTATCCGCGCCGCGACCAACGGCCCGATCAAACTCCCTGGCCCAACTGGACGATGATGCTTCGCACCAGCACGTCGCACGAAGAGGGTTGCGATCGCCATTGGTCGATCCTCACCAAGGAATTCCTCGCCGACAAAAAGGGCAACGTGCGCGCGCTCACGACGGTCAACATCGAGTGGAAAGACGGCCCCGACGGCCGCAAGGTGTTCGAAGAAGTCCCCGGCAGCGAACGTGAGTGGCCCGTCCAACTCGTGCTGCTGGCCATGGGTTTCCTCGGGCCCGAGAAGCGCGGTGCCATCGAGGAGTTGGGGATCGAACTCGACGCTCGCGGCAACGTCAAATGCGACAAGAATTACATGACAAGCGTCGAAGGCGTATTTGCGGCCGGCGACATGCGGCGAGGCCAGTCGCTCGTCGTCTGGGCCCTGCACGAAGGTCGCGAGGCCGCCCGAAACGTCGACCGCTACCTGATGGGATGCTCGAGTCTGCCCAGCACGAACGCGGGCGATTTTGTCTACGCCTGAGACCAAGTGCCACATGAACCGTGGTTGATCCGCCAACCTTCGCCCAGTTGCCGGCCGCGGCTGATTCACTCCTCACGCGCGATTCGCGAACCAAGATCGCGATTGCAGACGTACGGATCAAGCAGTAGGCTGGTACCACGCAAGGGCCAGTCGGACGTCATTTTCGGGCGTCATGGAAGTGACACGTCGAGTATTCGTCTCGGCACAACGTCGACCGGTGGCTCGCTGCGCTTCGCGCTGTCGCTCAACCAAGGTCGCGAACGAAGGGGTGGGTGCCCAGATGCCAATTCCCACGACGTGCCCGAACTGTGGTAAGACGTCTCAGATCAAGGACAAATACTCCGGCCGCCGCGGTCGTTGTCCAGTTTGTGGCAAGGTGATCAGCGTTCCCGTTCTGGAGCTTGACACGCTCGATCATGACGGCGTGCACGACTCCACCCTGCCCGATGCGCCGTCACATCCCGGCGCTAGCGCGATCAACCTCGGACGTGGTGAACAACACCACGAAACGGCACCCGACAAACGGCACGGCTCGCCTCGGTCCGAATCGGCACGTCGCCGCCGCGAACGCTCCACGCTGGTGACCGAAGCCGACCAACTCGCCGGCATAGTCGATTCGCTCGGCGTTCGCGAGAGCTACAGTCCCGCGACGGTCGTGCGACGGCGCAGATTCAACCTTTCCAAAGTCCACCCGCTCGTTGGCGTCGCGTTGGCACTGGGTGCTGCGGCGCTGCTCATCTGCCTGCTGGCGCTTGTCTTGTCGCTCGTCCAGAACTCCTCGGACCGCCTCGAGGAACCGGCTGACGATGCCGCGGTCCAAGAGCAGGCCCTCCGCGACACAGCGTCACTATTTTGACGCGTCGCACGTTGCCGCTGCGACCGACACATTTCTCCGACACCTCCGCTCGCCGCATGCTGAAGTGCGTTGGGCACGCGCCGGCCTGATCGTCTCCCCCCATCGCCGGCAGCGATCGCGCCGGCTGCGACCGCCAGCTGTCGTCCGGTTGGTGCAATCGCAACGGTTGGCACCGCCGCCGCGGTCGTAACGGATCGTGCGCTTGCGTAAACCAGCAAAAGCTTGTGCCATGCCGAGCCGCTCTCGCGACGACATCTAATACTAGGCCCCGACGCTACGGGGAAACATGTTCGCCATGGTGGGCGGTTTGATCGGACACAAGACAGCGGGATCGAATACCCATGATGCACATGCTCGAAACGAAAAACCGCCCCATCGTTCTGGTCATCGACGACGAAGCTGCAGTGCTCGAAGAGGTCAGCCGCGCGCTCGAGCCCGCCGGCTTCCGTTGCCACTGCTGTCAGTCTGCCGCCGCGGCCATCGGCGCCGCCGCCCACATCGTGCCAGAGCTGATCATTTCCGACATCAACCTCGCCGGCGAAAGCGGTCTCGTCCTCTGTGAGCGGCTGCGTACGCAGTTCTGCCTGGAAGACGTGCCGATGATGTTCCTCTCCGGTGCGCAAATCCCGGACATTGTCAGCCGATCGCACGCCGCCGGCGGCACGTACTACCTCCGCAAGCCGTTCGATCCGCAGGTGCTCGTCGAGCTAGTCGACAAGGCGATGTGGATGCCGCACCTCGTGCGCCATCAGGTGATGCGACGCCGTCAGGCCATGGCCGAGTACGCCGCAACGATCTGACGCGCCACGCGCAGGCATCCGCCCGACCCTCGACACTCGATCGAACGCTCAGGATCATTGTCGGCGCCCGATCAAACTCGCGGCCGGTCGTCTTCGCCGGGTGCATCGATTGGCGGGCCCGGGGCGAACAACGCGCCGTGCAGAAAGTACGCGGAAAACGCGAACAACAGCGTGCCGATGAGCACGCCGAAACCCAACACGGCCGCAAAGTGGTCGCGCATCAGCACCAACGACGGCGGTTCGCCGCTTTCCTGGCCCTCGGGAAGCCGGCGCACTTGCGTACCGGCCCGTTCGTTCGTCTGCGTAACGTCTTGCTTCCACGCCTCCCAGTCGGCGGCGCCTTTATCGTTGTCAACGCGGTCGATCACCCACTGCCGGGCGGTAAACGCCCCCCAGCACCCGGCCAATGCCAGCGCAACGTAAATCGACAGCCAGACGAGCAGAGCTTTACGCGTGGGTTGCATCGCAAGTCGGCGGGGCCACCATCGCGCACCACGATGCGGCGCCCACGCCCGTTCACTCCCGGGGTGGTAACAATTCTTCAACCGCGGCGATCGTCGCCCTTAGCCCTGTTGTCAGCGTCGGTTCGGGATCGGGGTAGTATCGCGGCGAATGCAACGACGGCGGCGATTGCTCGAACCGCGCGTAGCCAGCCAGTCGCTCCGCGTCGATCGAACCAAGCCGGAACATCGTGATCGGCACACCGGCCAGGCCATACCGGGCAAAGTCTTCACCCCCCATCGACGGTTCCACCTCCACCACGTGGTCGTCGCCCAGCAGTTGCCGGAACAACTTGCCCAGCCGCGCCGCCAGTTCGGGATTGTTGTACATCGCCGGCGTGCCCTCGGAGATCGAAATCTCCGGTTCCGCTGCCCGGAACGACTCTGCCACCGCCTTGGCCTTGCGGACGATCGCCTCGAGCAACTGTTGCCGCACCTCGTCGGAATAGCTGCGCACCGTCAACTGCAGGTGGCAACCGTCGGAGATCACATTGTGTTTTGTGCCACCGTGGATCGAACCGACCGTCACGACCGCCGGGGCGGTTGGCGCGATCTCGCGCGCGACGATCGACTGCAAATCCACCACCAGGTACGCCGCTTCAACGACCGGGTCAACCGTCGTCTGGGGATACGCGCCGTGCCCCCCTTTACCCTTCATCTCAATGTCGACACTGTCGACGTTGGCCAACATGAAACCGCCGCGTACGCCCACCTTCCCCGCCTCCATCTGGGCATCGACGTGCAGCGCGATGGCCATGTCGGGCCGAGCAAAACGCTCGAACAAACCGTCTTCGAGCATCGCCTTGGCGCCGGCACCGCGCTCTTCAGCCGGCTGGCCCACGAACATCACCGTGCCCTGCCAACGCTCTCGGTGCGACGCCAGAAAGTCAGCCGCGCCGAGCAAGTTCGTCATGTGCACGTCGTGGCCGCAGGCGTGCATCACGCCGACATCGCGCCCCGATTCGTCCGTGTGCGTCACCTGCGAGGCGTACGGCAGATCGGTCTGCTCAGTCACCGGTAGGGCGTCCAGGTCGCTGCGGATCATCAACGTCGGGCCCTCGCCGTTTCGCAGCATGGCCACGAAGCCGTGCCCGCCGACGTCGGTCGCCACCTCCGCACCCAGTGACTGCAGCCGTTCCGTCAGATACACCGCCGTCTGCCCCTCGTCGAACGACACTTCGGGATGAGCATGCAGGTGTCGATACGTGGAGAGCAGATTCGGCATTTGCCCGGCGATCCATTCGACAGGTTCGTCGGCGAACGACGATCGACACGTGGCCAGCGTGACCAACACGGCGCCCAGCAACGCCCCGCTGGTACAAAGCCAACCTACCGGAAGATGCCAACATGCAGGAAGTGGCCAACCGGCGGGAAGCGGACGGGAAGAAGACCGATTTGGCCCGCGCAATTCTGCGAAGGTATGGAGATTCATCTATGCGTTTCTATGAGTTACCGGATGCGACGTGACGAATTGCCGACGCATTGCCGTTGTCGCCTTGCATTTTAGTCCGACGATTCGATAAACTCCACGCTATCATCTCCATCGCCCTCGTTCATTGAGCGGGCAGCGGGATCATTGCAACCGCTTCCCGCTCGTTTATTCTTGCGAGGCGCTTCCACGAATGCTGACGGGCGCGTGCACGTGTCCGACGACATTGCAGCTGCGTTTTATTCAGGTTCGCCAATCGCCGCCGCGCGTCAGTTGCGCCAGTTGCGGAAGCAATTGCCGATAGGCCCGGGCGCGGTGACTGATCACGCTCTTGATGGCCGCCCCGAGTTGCCCGACGGTGCGGTGATACTCCGGCACAACAAAGAGGGGGTCGTATCCGAAACCGGCCGAGCCCGCCGGGTGCTCGGCGATGCGACCGTCAAAACGGCCCGTCGCTTCGAGCCGAATCGTGCCGCTGGGATCCGCCACGGCGATGTGACTGACGTAGTGTGCTGTGCGCCCCTGAGCCGACACGCCAGCAAGTTCCTCGAGCAGCAACTGGTTGTTCTCTTCGTCGCTGGCGTGCTCGCCTGCGTAGCGAGCCGAGTAGATGCCGGGACGACCGTCGAGCGCGTCGACGACCAGCCCGCTGTCTTCACCGAGCACCCACTGCCCGAGATGCTGCGCTTGCTCGGCAGCCTTCTTGCCGGAGTTCTCGGCAAACGACGCCCCGTCTTCGACGACCTCGATCGCCTGGGGAAAGTCGGCAAGCGTGCGCACCTCAATCCCCAGCGGTGCGAGCAGCTCGACGAGTTCGCGGCCCTTTTTGCGATTGTGCGTGCCCAGCACGAGGAGCGGTTGTGCGTTTGTCATGCGGCACAGCCTACGCGATCAGCGCCGTCCCTGCCATTGGGGACTTCTCCGAGAAGAAGCATGCGAAAAAGTACCTGACCGTTTTTGGCAGCGCCGTTGGTGCGCCGGCGCGGCACACGTCATCGCAGATAGACGTCGCATGCCAATGGCGCGCGCCGGCATTGGCGAAACTCAGCGGCGCACGTCGTCGGTTCAGGCAGCGCGCGGCGGTGCCAATTCGGGATATGAAAATCCAGTGGCAGCATCGTTCCAGCGACGCAGCGCGACCGCCGCCAGGTGACCGCCAAAAGCCACCGAGATCTTAAGCGCGTGGTCGAACTTCTGCAGTCGTCCCACCAGCGGCGTGCAGTCCAAATCGCACGCCGGATCCTGGTTCGTCAGGTTGAGCGTTGCCGGCACAAACCCGTCGCGCAGCGCCAGCGCCGTGATTGCCAGTTCGACCGCACCGGCCGCCGTGATCAGGTGACCAAGCATCGACTTGCTGGCGCTCACACAAGTGTCGTCGACCGCCCCTCCAAAGGCGCGGCGAATGCCCCGGGCCTCGGCGACGTCGTTCTGCTGCGTGCCAGTGCCGTGGGCGTTGATGTAGGCGATGTCCTGCGGCCGCAGGTCGGCCTGCCGTAAGGTGGTCGAAATCGTGTGCGCCAGCGCGTCCGAATCGGCGTCGAGGCTGGTGACGTGATAGGCCTCGGCAAACAGCTTGCCGGCGCAGACCTCCGCGTAAATCTTCGCACCGCGGGCAACAGCGTGTGAGAGCCGCTCGATGACGAACATGCCCGCCCCCTCTCCCATCACGAAGCCACTGCGATCAGCGTCGAACGGCCGGCACGCCTGCGTCGGATCATCGTGTTCAGCCAGCACCCGCATCGCGCGAAACCCAGCGGCAAACAGCGGGTGAATCGCCTCGCCGCTGCCGACCAGGGCGATGTCGCATTGCCCCGAACGGATCGACCGCATCGCCGAAATGACCTCGACGAGGCCGCTTGCACAGGCTGTCGAATGCCCGGTACGCGGACCGCGTAGGTCCCAGGCGTCGGCAACCATGACACGGGCGCTTGGCGGCATCCACTGTCGATGCCACGCGACGCCACCGGGCGCGTGCAGCCCCGGACGCCCCTGGCTGAGGGCCACGAAACTGTCGTCTCCCATGTGGCCGCTGATGGCGCAGCCAAAGCGGTCGCGGTCCACAGCCGACATGTCGACGCCCGAGTCTTCGATCGCTTCGCGGGCGGCCAGACGGCACATCGAAATTACTTTCAGCTCGCCCGGCACCTCTGCCGCAACGTCGGCTTGAGCACCCAACATCCAGCCGTCGGGAATGTCCGGTACGCCGGTGACGCGACGAATGCCACTGACGCCCTGGCGTATCGCCTCCCAGGTAGTTTCGCGGTTGCGACCGACGCTGGTGACCAGCCCCATGCCGGTGATGACGATCGGTTCGCGCTGGTCGCGAGGACGAAACAACGTGGGACCCACCATGCGCAGTCTTTGATGTCGTGAGAAGAGTTGGCAGGGGAGCTTCGCGCGAACACCAGGTTCGGCGGGCGTGACGATCGGCTTCGCTCGAACGAGTCCACCAGCCGCCGGGCCGTTCGCCAGGCGATTCACTCAGCACGTCGTCGCGAATGTCCCCTTCATCGGCACAACCGCGACGACCACTCCAGGTCCGCCGGACGAGGGCGAAGAGCTTAACACAACTGCCCCAACGAGGCGATGCGAACTTTCGCCGGCACAGGCTGCCATGTGGACAGCCAGCCCCTGCCAGATCACCCGCGTTCCAGCGACCGGTTCGCACCGCACCCGTGCGCCGCCGGCAGTCGCGTCGCGGGCGACCGGAATCGTGAGCGCCCGGAGTCGAGACTTCTTGCAATCGGGCGCCCTTTGCCGCGGAGAATCTTTTTGTCTGCTGCGCCCACTTGATCGCCACAGTTCAGAGAAGCCAGGGGAGCTGCGCAGCGGTCAGTTTTTTTCTCAAAATTGACTTGCAGGACCCCGGTCAATCGCTACACTCTGATTCGTGGGTTTTACACCCATATTGATGATCTTTTTAGTAATCTACGTGGGATTTCCACCCAACTAAGGGTTCATTTCCGGCGAACGAGCGGAGGGATTCGATCTACGTTTCGCACGGCCGATGCGTCGGCGAGTCGACCGGACAACCGGTGCCCGAGTGACCAGCGATGCCGCAACCGACAGACCTGTTCCTGGGTGAGTACCGCCGCACGCTCGACGACCGATTTCGCGTCGCCGTTCCGCTGGAAATGTGCGAGCTTTTGAACGGAGCCGGTAGCGAGGAGAAGACGGAGAACACGTGCATCCTGGCCAAGGAACGAGTCGGCTGCCTGAGTCTATGGAATCAGTCGATTTGGCAAACCAAGATCGATGACGGCGTTCAGCTAGTCCAAGGAAAGATAAGAGCGGGAAGACTGGAGGGGAAAACAGGGCAAGTTCAGATGCTCGGCCGTCTGCTCTCAACCCGCCATCAGCAGGTGCAACTCGCCGGTCGCGGTCGCCTGCTCATCCCCGAATCGTTTCGAGATTTCCTCCACGCGGAAAGCGGCAGCGAAGTGATGATCGTCGGCGCGGCCGTCTGCGTCGAAATATGGCACCCCGAACACTGGCTACGTTACGTGGAAGAACGCATGCCTCGGTTCCGCCGCCTGTTTGACACACTCTCCGGATGACCAGCCTGGTGATCGCCTCCTACGAACCGAACACCCCACGGCCAGACGCCCGCAACCAACGGCGCATCGGCATACACGCACCGACCATACGCCCAGCGTGCGACCAGCACCCCGCGGCGTTGTGACCACCTGCCCGAAACACGCAGCTCCCCTGAAAACACCAATTAGCACACCCTAGGTCCATGCCCGAGCGCCGAGGAAGCGCAAACTGAGAACCCAACTGTGTCACCCGGTTGGGAAAGCCATCAGCCAAGGATTGGCGTGAAACAGCGGCACGGATGCCAGGCGCCGACTCACAGGTCGGGCATGGGCCTATTTTTCAGCCATCATTCGCCTTCACGTCGCGACCGCCACCTCAGCGCGTCGCGCAATTCATGGCGGAAAAACTCCGCCCGTTGCCGCTCCCCCATGGAGATCGACTCCGAGGCACAACACGACGTTGTACAGCGAACGGACGTCGCTGCGCGGCAAGAAGCCGCGGTCTCGCGTCGCACGTCCGACGAATCGCGGCACGCGAATGAGCGGCGCACGCGCCATTTCTCAAGGCGCGATGAATCCCTAGGACAGGCAGAATGCCTTCAACTCAGTTCGACGTCGGTCCGACACCGGGAATTTCGATTCCGCCACCTGACGTCGAAGGTGGCACGGACTGCATGGCGACGTAGGCCATCCGCAGCTCGTGCACAATCTGGCCAAGCGTCGCCTCCTCTTCAGGCGTGCGATTGCCCGCTGTCTTTTCCTCCAGCACAGCCAGCGTGTCAATGAAGTGCTTAGCCTGTTCGAGATCGACCTCGGGCTTGCCCGAGAAGGGGTGAGGAATCGCGCCGAGCGACATCATCGCCTGGCTCGCTAGCGTCGAGATCAACGTCATCAGACTCGCCGGCGGCATCGGCGGCAATCCACCGGCTACATCTTCATCCGCAGCGGACGCGTTTTTGCCAGCCGCCAAGGCTTCCTTCTCGGCCTGGGCCTGCGACTTCCAGTCCTCGTCCACAATGATCTTGGGCTTCTCTTGCGGCGTGTCGGGCATGCTGGCCTCCTCGCGTGGAAAACAAACACTAGGCCGGTCGAGCGGCAAGGCGGTTTCTGGGCCGCCTCAGCCGTCGGACTCATGGACCGGCTCTTCCTGCAGGGCCACATCGGGGGTAGCAACTTCGGCGCGAGCCGCCTCGTTGCTCGAATCGCCTGCCGGTTCGCTACGACGCTGCGAACGCCGTCGCACGGCTGCACCCACGAACCCGGCAAACAGCGGATGCGACGCCGTCGGCTTCGACTTGAACTCGGGGTGATACTGCACCGCCACGAACCAAGGATGATCGGGCAATTCGACGATTTCGACCAGCGAGTCGTCGGGACTCGTACCGGCGAAGGCCATGCCGTTCGCCGCGAACTGCTGGCGATACTGGTTGTTGAATTCATAGCGATGACGGTGTCGTTCCCAAACCGCCTCGCTGCCGTAAGCCGCCGCCGACTTGCTGCCGGCTGTGAGCTTCGCCTGCTGTGCACCCAGCCGCATCGTGCCCCCCTTGTCGGTGATGCTCCGCTGCTCGTCGAGCAGACAGATCACCGGATCGGGCGTGTCCTTATCGAATTCGGTCGAGTGGGCCCGATCGAGGCCCACGACGTTGCGGGCAAACTCGATCACGGCGCATTGCATGCCGAGGCAAATGCCGAGGAAGGGGATGCCGCGCTCCCGAGCATAGCGCACCGCGTCGACCTTGCCTTCGACGCCGCGTTCGCCGAAGCCGCCGGGGACGAGAATTCCGTCATAACCGCTGAGCAGCCGCTCGGGACCCTCGCGCTCGACGTCGCTGCTGAGCACGGGCCGAATCCGTACCTGCGCCTTGTTGGTGATACCCGCGTGTTCGAGCGACTCGTAAATCGACTTGTAGGCGTCGCGGTGCCCGGCGTATTTTCCTACCACGGCAATGCTAATCTCGTGATCGGGATTTCGCATCCGGTGCAGCAACTCACGCCAGGGATCTAGCTCCAGCGGGCCAGCCGGCAGGCCAAGTCGGTCCACAATCAGCTTGTCCAACTCGTTCTCAACGAGGCTCAACGGCACTTCGTAGACCGAGAATTCCTTGTCCCGCTCTTCGATCACGGCTCGCGTGGGCACGTTGCAAAAGAGCGCGATCTTGGCCCGCTCGTCGGCGCTGATCGGCTTTTCGGTGCGGCAAACGAGAATGTCGGGCTGGATACCGATCTGCCGCATCTGCCCGACAGAGTGCTGTGTCGGCTTGGTCTTCATCTCGCCGGCGGCCTTCAGATACGGCACCAGCGTGAGATGGATGTACAGACAGTTTTCCTTCCCCACGTCGAGGGCAAACTGGCGGATCGCTTCGAGAAACGGCTGGCTCTCGATGTCGCCCACCGTGCCGCCAATCTCAGTGATCACGACGTCGACGTCCGGCGCCGCCAGCTTGTGGATCACGTCCTTGATCTCGTTGGTGATGTGCGGAATCACCTGGACCGTCTGACCGAGGAACTCGCCGCGCCGCTCCTTCTCAATCACCGACTGGTAGATCTGTCCGGTCGTGTAGTTCGCGTCGCGCGTGAGCGGACTGTTCGTGAACCGCTCGTAGTGTCCCAGGTCGAGGTCTGTTTCGCTGCCGTCGTCCAGCACGTAAACCTCGCCGTGCTGGTACGGGCTCATCGTGCCCGGATCGACGTTGATGTACGGATCGAGCTTCTGCATCCGGATCGAAAGGCCGCGCCGTTCGAGCAACATGCCGATCGATGCACTCGTGAGCCCCTTGCCGAGCGAACTGACGACGCCGCCCGTGACGAAAATATGCTTGGTCATTCAACACCTGAGTGGGGTTTCACGACGCGGCCGGCCAACCTCGCAAGTTGCCAATCTCGCGAGTTGGGAGCGGTCGCGTCGCCGCATCCTCGCGTCTGCCACATCCTCGCTACTGTGGTCGTAGCACCGGGACCGCGCAGCAGCGAACACAGTCACCTCAAACTACGTAAAGCGCCCAAAGCACCGCTCACGGCTTCCCGCCGCTAGCTCGCCGTGCTGGCGCCGTAGACCATCTTAGCGATTCCGCAGCCGATCGACAAACGTGCGCTAATCCTGCTCGGTATCGATGCCGAACGAGGGTTCGTCGACCACGGCAACAAAGATCTGCTCGCCCGCATCCAACACCCGCAACTGCTCGAGCCGCTCGATCTGTTCCAGCCGGCAGGGGGGCAAATCGGCCAGCCGCAAGAGAAAATCGCGGCGGTAAGCATACAAACCAACGTGCTGATAGAAGTGCGGCGGCTCGGCGACCAACAGCGCATCGTCCCATTCGCGGGCGTGAGGAATCGGACTGCGGCTGAAGTACAACGCCCGCCCCGACTGGTCGAACACGACCTTCACGCATGCGGGATCTTCCAACTGGTCCCGCCGACGGATCGGGGTGGCCAATGTCGACATCACCGCCTGCGGAAATCGCTCGAGCAATTCGACGGCGCGGTCGATCGCCTCGCCCGAGAGTTCCGGCTCGTCCCCCTGCAGATTGACGACGATGTCGACGTCGGCAAGCTGCCGCGCCACCGCCGCCACGCGATCGGTGCCGCTGGGTAGATCCACGTCGGTCATCATCACGTTGCCGCCGAATCGGCGCACCGCCGCCTTGATCGCCGGATGGTCCGTCGCCACCCAGATACTAGTCGGCCTGCGTGCCCGCGCGGCCGCCTCGCAGGTGTGTTGGATCAACGGCTTGCCCGTCTCGGCCAGCAGCATCTTATTCGGCAGCCGCGTCGACGCCATGCGAGCCGGGATCACCACGCAACTCGTCAGCGCCCGCGCCGAACCTGAACCGACCGCTGCGGCCTTCCCGAGATTCGGTCCCGTCACCATGGACGGCACGGCCGCCGCTTCGACTGAAACTCCCGTGACAACCGTCGTTGGCCCCGGCGTGATGGATGGGGACGAGGTGGAATCCATGGCGGAGTGGTCCTCCCTGACCGGGCGGGAAATGGGCGCAGTATCGGACGACAACAACCCGACGGAGGCTGCTGCACGAGGCGGGTTGATAGCCAATTCCGCGCCGGGGACAAAGCCCAATTCGCCGCTCGCCCCACCGTGCTAGCAGGCAAATCCGCCGTGATCCGGCCGCCCCGTTCGCCCATTTTTTGCCTGTCGCCGCGACCCAATCGCCACAAGTCGTTTCCATAGAAAGAATAAAGCGAATTCCGCACCGTCACAGACCCTGCTGCGTAGTGCATAAAGGCGCACTCCGTGAGCTAACTTTTCTTGAGGGACCAGCCAGACGACGGCACGAAGCTGCCGATAAGTCCAACATCCCGATACGACCAGCCCAATACGACCGGCACAGTCGTCAAACTCCCGTCCACCGTCACGCCGCTGACGCTCCAGCGTTGTCGACACCTGTCCCATTGTGGAACGCCCGACAGCCGAAGCGTTCGACGCGCACACTCTCGCCCCCAATCAACCCAAGGACACGACCCCATGTGTGGCATCGTCGGATACGTGGGACGCGGCGACGCGCTCGACTTCCTTGTCTCGGGCCTGCGGAGGCTCGAATACCGCGGTTACGACAGCTCGGGCGTCGCCACGCTCGGCCGCACCGGACAGATCGCCGTGCGCAAGACCGTCGGCCGCATCGATGACCTGGCCCACCTGCTCACCGAAAAACCCATCGGCGGTGCCATCGGCGTAGGGCACACCCGTTGGGCCACCCACGGACCGGCCAACAACATCAACGCGCACCCGCATCTCGACTCGTCCCAGATCGTGGCGGTCGTCCACAACGGTGTGATCGAAAACTTTCGCCCGTTGCGTGAGCGGCTCGAAGCCGAGGGCCACGTCTTCCACACCGCGACCGATAGCGAGGTGATCGCGCAGTTGATTGCCGCGGCCCTGGTTGCACAAGCCGATGAAGGAGCGGTCGAGGCCCCGTTGGGCGGTGATGTCGCCGCGGAACACGCGCCCCTCGTCGCCGCCGTCCAAACCGCCCTGCGGCAACTGCAGGGCACCTACGGCCTGGCCGTCGTGTTCCGCAATCACCCGGACGTGATCATCGCCGCGCGACTCGGCAGCCCCTTGGTCGTCGGCGTGGGTGACAAGGCGCACTTCCTGGCGAGCGACGCCTCGCCGCTGGCCGGCTACACCGACAAGATTGTCTACCTGGCCGACCATGAGCTGGCCGTGATCACCGCCGACTCGCTGCGGATTTTGCACCGCGACCAGGGACGCGTGCAGCCGAACATCCACATCCTTGAACAGCAGGAAGCCGACGTCGCCCTGGGCGGCTTCGAGCACTACATGCTCAAGGAAATCTTCGAGCAGCCCGAGAGCATCCGCAACACGATGCGGGGCCGGCTCTGTCTGGACGAGGCGACCGCCATGTTCGGCGGCCTCAACCTCACGCCGCAACAACTGCGGGCCGTCAACCGGGTCGTGATCACGGCCTGTGGCACGAGTTGGCACGCCGGCCTGGTCGGCGAATACCTCTTCGAACAGTTCGCCCGACTGCCGGTCGAAGTCGAATACGCCAGCGAGCTGCGCTACCGCAATCCGCCGCTCGAACCCAACACGCTGTTGTTCGCCATCACCCAGAGTGGCGAGACGGCCGACACGCTGGCGGCGCTACGCGAAGTCAAGCGCAAAGGTCTGCCCACGCTGGCGATCTGCAACGTCGTCGGCAGCACGATCGCCCAGGAGGCCGACGGCGGCGTCTACCTGCACGCCGGACCGGAAATCGGCGTCGCCTCGACCAAGGCCTTCACGTCGCAGTGCGTGGCCCTGTCGATGCTCGCGCTGTACATCGGTCGCATGCGACACATGAGCTTCGTCGAAGGCTACGAGATGATCGACCAGCTCGAACAGTTGCCCGACCAGGTCGCCCGTGCCCTGGAGACCAACGACGACGCCCGCCGCATCGCCGAGAAGTATTACGGCTGCAACAATTTCCTCTACCTGGGGCGGCAGTACAACTTCCCCACGGCCCTGGAAGGCGCGCTCAAGCTCAAAGAGATCAGCTACATCCACGCCGAAGGCTACCCGGCGGCCGAGATGAAGCACGGCCCGATCGCCCTGGTCGACGAGCACACCCCCAGCGTGTTCATTGTGCCCCACGGGGCGGTCT
>JAGQPT010000354.1 GCA_020426575.1 Planctomycetales bacterium | reverse complement strand
CAACTGCCGTAGTGAAAAGCGCGACCCGTGTCGAGGCTCACAAGCGTGATTTCGGCGGGGCTGAACAAGTGCGGATCGATCTTATAGAAGTCGCCGTTGTAGCGCCGGAAGATTTCCGCGAACGGCTGGCCGTGGTCCGAAGAAGCGGAACTGGGAACCTGCGGGCCAATCGCTGCAATCTCCTCATCGCTGAGTTTGGCGACAGCTCCCCTGCTCCCGTCTTCGGGAGAGGGCTCAGTGGCGAGGGCCTTTCCGCCTCCGGCGAGCCAGAGCGTCACCTTGCCGCCGTAGAGAATCGCATCGTTCGTTCGTCCGATGCCGACCAGATCGTCGGCGGCCACGGGCGGCAGCGGTGCGATGCCGAAACCGCTCACCACTTGCGACACGTCGAAACCGAGTTCGAACAATTTGTGCATTGCCGTTTCGACACTGCGGGCGACGACCTGCACGGTGCCGGCGATGCTCGCCGTCGGAGCGACCAACAGGGCGAGCCGATCGGGTGGCAGTCCGATCGCGTCGGCGAGATAAAGAATCGTCTCGGCCGGCGGCAGTTTGGCCGCTTCGAGCACGCCAACGGCCTGCGCGGCGTTTTCCGTCTGCCCGATGCGGGCGAAGAGATCTTCTTTGCCGGCCATCGCCCGCATGGGGCCCGATCCCATAGCGAAGTAGTCGTCCCGGGCCACCTGCCAACCGGCGTACTGCGAAGCGAGACAACCGGCCAGCGGCGCATCGACGCGCACACTCAGGGCCGGTCCATCCCAGAGGCCGGCGACACCGTGGCACACGTCAACGCGGCCGAGCCCCGCCATACACACTTCGGCGAGCCGCACGCCCGCTTCGAGCCCGCCCAGGCTGCGCACGCCACAGTCGACGAGCGTCGCCCCGGCGGTCGACGCGTCACGCGTCACAGCCACGCCGAGCATCCCGGCCCGGGCCGTCATGGCATCGACAAGTTCGGCGGCACGATCGTTAAGCACGGAACAAGGCTTCAAGAAGGCTCCCGGTCGCAAAGACAAATCAACGCCCAATCTTCGCGTAGCCGTGGCAATGACGCAATATGGGGGTGGCGAACAGAACCTCGATGTCCGCACAAACACGTATGGAGAACGCGCACTATGGCTCCCAGGCGAGGGACGGATTCTTGTCACCATGTTTGCAGAAGTATCGGGCAGCTTCGATGGCGCGCGAACGCGCCACGGCGAATCGAGCCGGATACGCACAGTCCGCAGGTTCTTCTATCTGAACAACCGACTCCTCGTTCGCCAGCGGGTCAACCAATATCGCGTCACTCTTCGATGCGATAATCACCTCACAGAGGACCAGATGGCCACGCCCACCCGTGATGCTCATCCCTGTTGCGTCGCCAGTCATCAAAGAGACGCCTCGGCACGTCGTTCCATCCAATTGCAGTATCGCCGCTTCGACATCGCTCCAAGTGGGCGCTGCTTTTCGGACATTCCCAGCGGCAGTTACCGTTTCTATCACCAATTCACGAATCATCAATTTGTCTCGGCAGGTTCGGCCGCGAGTCTATATGCCAGACACGCCACATCTTATCGAGTCGACCGATAGTACCGCCACATTCACGACGAGCGTCTCACAAGGCGGGCTCACCCCGTCTTCACCGTCGCTGATCGCTCCGCGATCACCGCATTGAGGCTGCCGGGCGTGTGCGGGCAACACAACTCACCGGGTGTGCAGGGCCGCTCACGGTCCGTCGCCGCGCCGCGGTGGCAGGCCCGTGGCATCAGCCCGGGTCAGGCGTTTCTCATGCCCGCCAACGGACGAACGGCGTAAATTTGCACATGGCTGCGCGCCAAGCTACGATCCACGGCAACACGCGCGGTGAAGTAGCAGCCAGAGGCCTTTGACGTCACGAAGCTTTAGCGAGCCGCATGATGAGACGTACAGCTTTCACGTTGGTCGAGTTACTCGTGGTGATTGCCATTATCGGCATCCTGGTCGCTCTGCTGCTGCCCGCCGTGCAAGCCGCGCGCGAGGCAGCACGACGCGGCGCCTGCGTCAACAACATGAAGCAAATCGGGCTGGCGATGCACCAGTACCACGACGTGCACGGCCGACTGCCGTACGCCGTGATCGACTGCTGCACCCCAGCCGGCGGAACCTGGGTCAACCTGATCCTGCCACATCTTGAGCAACAGGCGTTGGCCGATCAGTTCGATCTCTCGCTGGACATGTTTGCGGCGGTCAACGCGACGGCCGTGAAGACGGTCGTACCGGTCTTTATTTGTCCGTCGGATCCGACGGCCAGTCGGCCGATTCTGCCGAACCGCTTCTCCCACAACGTCTCGCCCCAATTGGGTCTCTGGTATCCGGTATCGATGGGCCCGACCATGCCCGACGCCTGTCCGTTCTGTCCCGACCCGAATCCCAGCCCTACCAATTGGTGCTGCCAGGGTTGGAACTACGGCACAACTGCCAAACCTGACGGCACGATTCCGGCGGGCAGTTCCGTGGGCATGTTCGGTCGCTACATCAAGCCCGAGGTCAGCTTTGCCCGGGTGACGGATGGACTATCGAACACGATCATGAACGGTGAAACGCTTCCGGGCCAATGCGCTTTCGACGGCGCGTACGCGACCAACTTCCCCGTCTTCCCAACCACTATTCCGCTCAACACAATGGAAAACGACGGTGCCCTGGGCGACGGCTTCAAGTCGAGCCTGTGGTTTCGCACCTGCGGCTTCAAGAGCGAACACCCTGGCGGCGCGAATTTCCTCATGGGCGACGCCAGCGTGCATTTCTTCAACGAGTCGATTGATTTTCGGCTCTACAACAATCTCGGTACCCGCGCCGGCGGCGAACCGGTGACCGTGCCCGCGAGTTAGTCCTCACGAACTGCGAAGGAGACGCCAGCCATGCGTCGACATCCCCGCACGCGCAGCGGCGCGATCGACCGACGAGCGTTGATTCGATACGCCGGCTGTGTCGCGGTGATGACGGCGTTCTTACACGTGGCCGGTTGTGGCAGCGAGCATCCCGGCATGGTAGAGGTCACGGGAGTACTGACGGTCGACGGTGGGCCGCCGCCGACGTCGGGCGAAATCTACTTCAACGGCACCGAGTCGTACGGCGGTTTTCCCTTGCGTCCAGGAACCGGCTTCTACGACGAAACCGGTCATTACACGATCAAGACCCACACGTTGGGCGACGGTCTTTACCCGGGAAAGTACGTCGTCTCGGTCCACTGCTATAAGCAGCCGCCGAACATGGAAGGCAAGCCAGTCGAGAGCTACATCGCCGCGAAATGGAATTCCGGCGTGGCGTCGGGACTCAGCCTGGAGGTCCCCGTGGGATCCGATCCGCTCAATTTTCCCATCGACGTGACGACGTCGGAGTAGGGATTTTCACGACGCCGGCATGGCGGCCAGACCGCCTGCCTGCTTGCCGACACCTTGACCGCGGCCGCGACGGAGCGAACGTGTCAATTCGGCTCTTTGGGCCACGATCTGTCAAGCGACGTTTTCGGGCCACTCGCTCAAATGAATCGCGAGTGTTTCACGTGAAACAATTGGTCCATCGCCACCGTGGATCGATTGTTTCACGTGAAACAATCGGCGCCGCTTCGATGCGCCGAGTCATCTCACGCGCGCCCAATGCGCCGGCGAGTGCTCAGTCCGATAGACAAGCTACCCAATAGTAGCACGGCTGTGCTGGGCTCCGGCACGAGCATGAAGACGTTGCCGTTGAGGCTGACAAAATAGAGATTGCCGAGATTGTCTTCGCCGTAGCCGGCAATTTGGCTCAGGCTGCCGACGTCGGGCCGAAGGCGCGCGGTCCAGTCGCGCAATGAACCTTCGACCATCAGGCCCGTGGCCGGGTCGACCTCGATCGACCAGTAATGATCCGTCACGTAGTCGCTGAAGAAATACTGCCCTTGCAGGGCGGTGACTCCCGACGGTCCGCGGTACACGTAGCCACCAATCACCGAGTTGCCTTCGAGCGGCCCGCCGCCGTGATGGTACGCGTACACGGGGTCGACCATGTCAGGCGTCTTGGGGCCACCGACGCCACCGGTGGGTGTCGCCACGTAGCCCTCACGCAGTCGCCAGCCGAAGTTCTCGCCGCCCGCGCTGCCGGCGGCGATGAAGTTGACTTCTTCCCAGGTATTCTGGCTCGTGTCGCCGATGTAAAAGTCACCGGTGAGGCGGTCGAAGCTGGCTCGCCAGGGATTCCGCACACCGAAAGCGAAAATCTCGTCGCGACCCGCCTGCCCCACGAAAGGGTTCGTAGCAGGAATGCCGTAGTTGGCAAGCGGATCCGACGGAAAGTCGTCGGCACCGTTGCGAACGTCGAGCCGCAGTATGGATCCCAACAACGTCGACGTGTCCTGACCGTTGTTGTTCGGGTCGTGCTGATCACCGCCGTCACCGGTTGTGTAATAGAGGTACCCGTCCGGTCCGAAGCCGATCCAGTCGCCGTTGTGGGCGGTCGTTGGCTGCTCAAGATAGAGGATCGGATATTCAGACGCAGGGTCCAACCCGGTGCCGGCGCCGTTGAGCGTGAAGCGCGACAACTGATTGTTGCGGGCGCTGTCGATGTACTGGAGATAAACGTAGCCGTTGTCGGCAAACTCGGGATCGAACGCCATACCGACCAGACCACCGTCCTGACTGACCACCACGCGGTCACGGAGGTCGACGAACGGTTCGGCAAGCAGCGATTGCGTCTGCTGGTCGTACATGCGAACGACGCCGTTGCGCTGGTAGACAAAAAGATGGCGGTCGTCGGCCGGTGTCGCGACGAGCCCGATCGGCTGACTGAGGCCGCTCATCACGCGCACGGTCCCGGCGGCCTGGGCGCAGTGGTTCCCGGTAAGAACGGTCAGGACCAACAGCGCAGTGGAGCCTAGAAACGTGGCGCCTAGAAACAACGTTCGTTTCATCGAGCCTCTCCTGGTATCTGACCCCTAGCGTCGTGTCCCGCGACCTGCTCCGGGCGAACAAGCCGGTCCCCACCGGGCAGATTGTCCGACTCCCCACCAAACACATGACCGCGAATCGGCTTCGGCCAATCGGCCATGCAACGCTGCCGGGGCATTCGGCCAAGGAAATCTGCCCGGACGACGTGTGACGGTTCCGACGCGCCACCCGAATCCCTCGCCTAACGAGCGCCCCCTATCGTTACTCACTCGGGCGTCAAAAGCAAGGAAATTATTGGGCCCACTCCGGCGCGGTATTCCCTATATAACACGGTGTTACGTAAGTGCGTCGACGTCAGCTTGCCGCGGCCGCGAAAACCGGGTCGTGTGTATAATGGGCGAGCACGCTTAGCCTCTTGCCGAACCTTCCAAATTTCTGGCGACGCCGGTACTTCCGAGCCACACCACATGATTCGCACCCTTCCGTTCGTAATGGTATTGCTCGCTGTCGTTCAGCCGGCGAGTGCCGTGACGCTCTATGACGCGTCGCTCGGGACGTTGCCGGGAAGTCAGCATTGGCTGGCCGTCGTCGACAGCGACACCGTCGAGTCGTACACCGGCATGTATGCGTCGCTCGACACGACCGCCGTGCGCGCGGACCAGTCGGGCTACTTCAGTGAAGACCCCTTCACGGGAACGATTGTCAGCCATCCAGACATGCCGACGCTTGACCGCGCGAGCGGTTACACGATTGGCTTCGCCGTGCAGGTGCTGGCCGAGGCCCACAACGCGCGGGACGACAACGGCGACGGGCGGGACGATCGGGCCGGCTTCTCCGTGATCGCAATCAGCGAAGACCTGCGGGGACTCGAACTCGGTTTCTTTGCGGACCGCGTCTGGGCATATGCGGCGGCTGGCGAAGGTGCCGACTCGCTGTTCACCCAGGCCGAGGGCGTCGACTTCGATGCGACGGCCGACGTCGTGGACTATCAACTCTCGGTGCTGGGAGACGGCTACGCCTTGCTCGCCGACGGCGCGCTGGTGTTGGCGGGCAACCTGCGCAATTACAATCCCAGCGGCGTCTCAACGCTGACCGATCCGTACAACAACCCAAGCTTTCTCTTTCTCGGCGACGACACGACCTCGGCCGAGTCGCACGTGCTGTTGGGTGACGTGACCGTGGAATTGTTCGCGGCGGCGCTGCCCGGCGACGCCAACGGCGACCGCGCGATCGACGGCCTGGACTACCTGATTTGGGCCGAGGCCTTCGGTGACGATCCGGCAGCCGATCCGCCGGGAGCGCCCGAGAACGGCGATTTCAACGGTGACACGCGGGTCGACGGTCTCGACTATCTGGTTTGGGCGAGCAACTTCGGTCGCGGCCCGAACAATGCAACGGCCGTACCGGAACCGACGGCGGCGATATTGCTGCTCCTCGGACTGCTGACTTGCACATTGCGCGGTCGTCGGCATCGCTGATGGATCGGCCGAGACGAGTCCTTTTCGCCACTCACTCGGCGTTGGCGCGTTCGAGTCGGTCTTGCCAGAACTGTCGCGCGGCGTCGATGTGCTGCATCACTTCGGCCTGCTGGTCGACGTCGTCGAGCTTGATCATCGTGGCGCGCTCGTCGATCCAGTCGAGAAAAAACTGCGCCGACTCGCGGCTGATCCGTTCGGGCTTGTCGCCGATCTCGACGTAGTAAGGACCCGTCGACGCGAAGCGAAACGTCTTGTCGACGTCGGCGATCACGCGGACAAGGAACCAGCCACTCTCGTCGAACGTGAGCGGCGGGAAGCGGCCGTTTTTCTTGGCCCACTCGTCGACTCGTTCGCTGACGACCACTTTGCCGTTCTTGACAATCTCGACGTAGCGGAGCGCATCGCGCGTCGTGAGCGTGAGGCCGACCTCGAGTTCGAGCGGCTCGCCGGCAGAACCATGAAACGTGTGGCCGGGCGGGTGACCATCAACGTTGGGACGAATCAGCGGCCCGTTGGTGACGACGACGCGACCTGCTCGGACCGCTTCCCACCAGGCGTCGTACGTGCACTCGCCGTCAACGT
>JAGQPT010000353.1 GCA_020426575.1 Planctomycetales bacterium | reverse complement strand
GGGCGGTGCTGGCCATTGCCCGTCGTCGGCGCCGGACGCGAATCGTTCAAGCGTTGGAGCATCGGCAGCGTGAAGGCCGCCGTCTTTCCCGTGCCGGTTTGGGCGCAACCGATCAGGTCTCGCCCGCCGAGCACTACGGGGATCGCCTGCGCTTGAATCGGCGTGGCCACTTCGTAGCCCAGCGTGTTGGTGGCCCGGACAAACGGATCGGCCAAACCAAGTTCTGTGAACTTCATGTTTCAGCTTTCTTTCTGCTGTTGCAGCAACGGTGCTCGAACACGGCGACCTATCGCCGCGCTGCGCGCGTGCCTTACTGCGGGCCCAGTGAACAGGGCCATGTGCCTAGGTAATCGGCCAGCGTCTCCTCACTACAATGATGGGAGCATTCTGACGCCACGCGTTTGTCGCAGCTGGCGGTGGCCGCAAGGGGCAAGAAAATCAATCGCGGTCGAGAGTAGAAGGACCCGGCCGACGTGTCGCCCCACCTTTACGTGGAGACCAGTCGTGCCAGATGACCGCTAGCTTCGAATTCGAATGAACTTAGCCGACCGACGGGCCGGAAAGTCTTACACCTTCATTTAGTAAGAACATAGCACATAAACGGGACCGTGCCTAGGTCGGTATCGCGCACCCGCAATTTCGCCCCGATTAACTGGGAGTCCGCCAGCCCGCACCCGGGCGACAACGCGCCGCTATCACTGAGGAATTCGCCGCCGGAACGCCGCTTGGCTCGACGATTTGCGATCTCCCGGTGTCCAGCGACGATGAACTTCGCCCACGTCCCCCAGACCATAAGTACGTCCGTAGCGTAGCGAGGCACGCCGTTTCAGAGTGGCAGCAGCCACGGCACCATGATCGTGCTGACGACGAGGACAAGCAACGTGAACGGCACACCGACGCGCAGGAAGTCACCAAAGGAGTAATTTCCCGGCGTAACGACGAGTGTGTTGACCGGCGAAGACACGGGCGTCATGAACGCGGCCGAGGATGCCAGCGCCACGATCATGGCGAACGGATACGGGGAAAACTCTAACTCTTTGGCGACCGATATCGCGATCGGCGCCATCAACACGGCGGTGGCCGTGTTCGAAATGAACATGCCGAGTACCGATGTGATGACGAAGAGCGTAGCGAGTATTGCGCGCGGACCGGCGTCGCCGACGAGCCCCATCAAGCCGTCGGCCGCCATATCGACACCGCCCGTTCGCTTGAGGGCGATGGAAAACGGCAACATACCGACAATCAGCACGAGCGTTTTCCAATCGATGGCCCGATACGCGCTGTTCAGGTCGACGCAACCGAGCAGTCCCATGGCGAGGCAGCCAATCAGCGCAGCCTGCACGTTCGGCAACACGCCGCTGACCATCATCCCGACGGCAAGCGCCAGGCAAAATACCGCCTGTATCGCCTTGCCGCTCACGGGCAACACTTCTTCCAATTCCGCCGGCAGGTTGTAGACGACCAATTCGCTGGGCTCAGCCCCCAGGCCGCGGATGGCATGCCACGGCCCGATCATCAGCAGGGTGTCGCCGACGTGCAGCGGTTCGTCGCGCAGAGCGCCCGCGAAACTGTTTTGTCCGCGGCGCAGCCCAACCACCGTGAGTCGATAACGCGTTCGCAGGTCCGTTTCCGCGACCGTTTTGCCCACGAATCCCGAAGTCGCCGGCACGATGGCCTCGGCCATGCCAATTTCCTGCGCGCGATCAGTAAAGTAGCTGCCGGTCATCGGCAGCGCGTCGAGCAGGTACTTATCTCGCAGGTCGTCGATGTCGTGCGCCGCGGCGAAGAAATCGACAAACAAGATGTCGCCGGCAACCAGTTCGGTGTTGGCGTGCGGTTGAATCAACTTGCCGTCCCGCTCGATCGCCACCAGGTTGGCCCCCGAGGCGTCATGCAGACGAGCGTCGGCGAGCGTCTTGCCGGCAAGCGGCGAGCCTGGACGTATCTTCACGCGGTGTTCACGGTCGGCGAGTTGATACTCGCGAAGCCAGTCGGCCAGTTTCGGTCGACTAGGCCGTCCGTCGCCACTCACGTCGCTGTTGTCGGCCAGCCAGTGTCGGGCGAAATACATGTAGGCAATGCCGAGCGCGAGGATCGGCACGCCAAACGGCGTGAAACTGAAGAAGTGGAAGCCCTGCCGGCCGCTGCGGACCAATTCGCTGTTGACGACGAGGTTGGGCGCCGTCGCAATCAGCGTGGTCATGCCGCTGATCAACGCGGCCATGCTGATCGGCATCATCAAGCGGGCGGGCGAAATACTCAGCGTTCGCGAAATCCGCTGCGCCACGGGGATGAAGATCGCCGTGACCGCCGTCGAACTCATTGTCGCCCCCAAGCCGCAGACAACCGACATCAACAGCGCCACCAGCCGCGATTCGCTGCTGCCGGCCTTGGCGGCCAGCCAATCGCCGAGCCGCCGCGCCACGCCGGTGCGCACTAAACCGTCGCCGAGAACAAACAATGCAGCAATCAGCACAATGTTCGGATCACTGAACCCGGCCAGCGCCTCGCTCATCGTCAAGACACCGGTCAGCGGCAGCGCGCAAAGCATGATCAACGCCACGGCATCCATCCGCGGCTTGTTGATCGCGAACATCGCGATCGCCGCCCCGAGTAGCCCCAATACGAGTACGAGTTCCTGATTCATGCAGTCAGCCTGGAGTTCCGGTGGCGCCCTCAGCGTCACCCCCATGTCCGGCAGCACGCCAATGCGGTTCTCGCCGTTTATAGTCGAGCCGCCTCGCATTGAACAGGCACAACACGCCAACAGTGCGCCCGCAGCGCGCTTGTGCCGTGTACTGCCGGCAAAGTGGGCCCCCACCCTGCCACACACCCGCTCGGGCACACCGCATTTTAGAAATTGTATTGAAACAATCCGTGCAGACGCTGGGCGTCGGCGTCTTGACCATCGAGGTTGTGCCGCTCACCCCACAGGTACTCGATCCCGAATGACATGCGTGGAATCGGCAACCACCAGAGACTCGCGGCCAGATACTCTGCACCGTCGTACGTCGTGCCGGGTTGACCGGCGTTGTTGTCAACCTCGACGCGCGAGTAGGTAAAGTTCGACAACCAGTGCTCGTTCCACCAGTGTTCGTAGCTGGCGTTCCAACCGGTCGAGTCGACCAGGGAAAACTCGCCGGTGACCGGATCGACTTGCCCGTCAAAACCCTGGCCGGCCAGGTCGTTCAGATACCGGCCGATGCCCCGTCCCGAAGCGGCCATTAGCAGGATGCGGCTGCGCGTCAGCCCCGATGGGTTTTCCTCGTGCACCGGGTCGGTTCCGAGCAGAATTGCCCAGGGATGGACCACCAAGCTGCCGCTGATCGCAGCGGCCGTGTCGTGATCGACCTCACCTCCCGTCGGCCGGTAGCCGATCTCGCGAAACAGGCCGGCGACCTGAGCATGGCCAAGATCAGTTTCAAACCGCAGATGTGTGGAGAAGTCCGGCGCTTCCTGCACGTTGGTTCCCAGACCGTTCGTGGTGATGTCTGAGAAGGGGCGTTCCATTGCCGCGGCCCAGTATACGCCGTCGATCACGGGAACCGTCACGCGCGCCGACGGCTGACGTTGATTGACCCAGCTGTTGGGGCCCTGAAAGTCGACCAGGCTCGGCCAGTTCGTGCCGTCCATGAACACGGAGTTTTGCTGGCCGAAGCGAAAGTAACCAAAGTCAAAAAAGGCGTGACGCAGTCGAAACGGGTTACCGCCCCCGCCGGCGGCTTGTGCCGCGCCATTGAAAAAGTCACCTTCGATGAATGTATGAACGTTCCAGTCGCGGAAGTTCGTCGGCGTCCACGATTCCAGGGCAAAACGACTGATTCGGGCACTCATGTTGAAGTTGCGCCCGACCTGCTGCGGCACCGGGATCGAGTTGGTCACAAACGCGTCGGCCACGCCGATGGGATCGAAATCGCCCAAGGCCGCCAGGCGCACAAATCCGCGCAGGCGGATCGACGTGTTCACGCCGGGCACGAGAAAAGACCCCGGGTACATGCCTCGTGTGACAAAGTTGCCGGTATCGACTTCGCTCGGTAGCGGCGGCGGCGTGATCCGTGAAAACTCGGGAACGCCGGGGGCGTCCTGATAGTCCCGCGGTTCGTAACCCGGCGGCGCATAGTCGGGCAGCGGCCGCGCACCGATTCCGTACGTATTGTAGTACCAGTAGTCGTAGTAGTACGGTGGCAAGTTGCGCACGTCGTCAAAGACATTCATCGCACGCGGTGCGTCTTGCGTGTCTTCGCCGAGGTACTCTCCTGGGCTGACACCAGGCGCCGGTTGGGCAACAAACATGGGCCGCGGTGCAACACTCGTCTGGACGGCCGGGACCGGCGCGAATTCATAGACGGCCGGCGCGGCAAACACCCTCGGTGCCGCCGTCGCGATCGGTGAAGCCAAACCGACCAGCGGTGCGGAGACCGGCTGTGCGGGAAAGACCAGCGGTGGGGCGTTTTCGACAGGCGGTAGTCGCACCTGCCCCAGCGCCACTTCTGCGATGCCGCACAACGTACTCACGGCGATCGCCAATAGGACAGCGCGTGAACGGCGACAGACAACAGGCTGGAACATACCCCGGGGCTCCGCACGTCGGCGATGACGTAATGACTGGCTCGTCGCAATGACCGCTCAGCGCGCAAGCGGCCGGAGCGGACAGCCGCTACACTCGCTAGGATCGGCACAAATTGCCCAGTCACTTGAGTCGACGTGCCGGAATGCCACATTCGACGCGGTGCGACAAACAGGTGTCGAAGCGCAGCCCACCCACGAGCGTCTCCGAGGCTGACAGCGTCGGCCGCAGCACGCCCCCTGGTGAGCTGGGGGCAACACGGCCAAGCCAGCGGTGCTACCGCGATACATCCCGAAACGCTCGCACGCACTACAACCGCTCGCACGATGCCGCCTCCGTCACTCCGCGGCGCCGGTGTATGGGTCGCTTCAACGGCTGACCCGACGAACCGGTCCGGCGGCGAAGCCTGGATTCATTTGCAGCGCCGTGTCCGTCGCCTGGCGGCTGTCACGCCCAGGCACGACGACCCATTGCGGTGGCAGATGCTGCCCGGGCAACGGGTAAAGAGTCACCTCCCACAAGGAGGTGAGCCCCACGTCGACCGCCTTCAGCTTGAGCTGCAGCATGGCGATTTCGCGCTGCACGCGTCGGTCATGGTAGCGAGCCGCCGCTAGCGACTCCAGCAGGAACGCCCACTCGTGTGCCGCGTTCACGTCGTCCCGCCCCCATGCCGCCTCCCAGTCGTCCCAACCGGGGTGCAACAACTTCAGGTCGTCGTCGTTGAAGAGGAAAAACGGTATGGCATATTCGTCACCGTTTTCGGTTTCCAGAATGACCCCTTCGAGATGGAACGTCCTCGGCTGCGCGCGTTGTCGCACCAGCCACGCTTCCAGCGATCGGCGGTCGGCTTGCGGAAGCTGCTCGACGTGGGCCACGATTGCCGGCACAAGCTCCTGATAAAAGGTCGGCAGATTCTCCAGGACACGGTCGTTGACGTAAATTCGCCGGCGGCGTCGCTGCAGCGTCACGTCCCTCGCCGTGTAGTCGACAATGCGCCCGGTGACCTCGACACCATTGTTCAACACCCAAGTCTGAGCCGCTTCACTGGTTTGCTTGGCAGCCGAGATGGCGTCACTCGACTCCAGATAGTCGCGGTCCTCTTCGGACAAGGCATCGATGGGGATGGCAACAAGTTCGTGGTCGCCGCGTTGCAAGATGACCGTCGCGTCATTGAACATCACTAGGTCGGCTTCGAGAGTATAGGCGCCCCTCGAGTCGGTCCACACCCGCGCCGCGATCACCGGCAACGTGTGACACGCCACAGCGCAATACGTAACGAGAACCACCAGTTTTTTCATGGTTAGCCTTTTCTTCTCACAGCGATGCCCCCAAAATGCCGTCGAACTCGCCCGCTCATCGCCGTGGACGTGCCCGGGGAAGTAGATCACAGGCGTCGGCGACGGTCAATTTACGCGCCCGGACCGCCCCTCTCCCAGCGTACTCTCTCCTCGCTCAGTCAGCTATCGTCCGACAACCACATGCGGTCGTACGTGCCGCACCAGAGCGGCCGCTGCCATGTTGTGTCACGTTTCACCAGCCGTGGGGATGTCCCGCCGCTGGGCAACGCGGTAAGATTCCCGCGGCGTGGGGAGCTTGGCGTCGCCGACTCACAACCCGGCCACCAGGCCCGTGCGGTCGTTGAACCGTCCGAGGGTAGCGCCGTCGTTTTGGCCAACGGCCAGATACCACCCGCAGTAAGCGTGACCACCGATGAAACGCATCCGGATTCTGCACAGCACGAAATACAACTACTGGTCGCCCGTTACGCTGGGGACGCACTACGCAATGGTCCGTCCCCGCGAGGGCCACGACGTCCACATCGAGAGTGCGATCCTCGAAACCGAACCACTGGCCGAGGTGCGCTGGATACGCGACATCAACGGCAACTCGATCGCGATTCTCAGTTTCAACGCGCCGACGCAGGTGATGAGCCTCAGCAGCGACGTCACCGTGGGCATCTACGACGACCCCCCGGTGGAGTGCCTGCTCGACGATGCCGCGGCATCGTATCCGTTTCAGTACCAGGCCGAAGAGCAAATCGAGATCATTCCATATCGGCTGCCGAGCTATCCGCATGACGGCCCCGCCCTGCAGAATTGGCTCCTCGACCTCTACCGCCCCGGCCAATTGGTGGACACCTGGGACCTGCTCACGCGACTCAACACGCGGATCTTCGAGACTTTCGAATACCGCTTCCGCCCCGAGTATGGCGTCCAGCTACCGTGTCAGACGCTCAATCTCGGCAGTGGCTCCTGCCGTGACTACGCGGTGTTCATGATGGAAGCCGCCCGGCACTGGGGCTTCGCTTCCCGTTTTGTCACCGGCTACATCCAAATGGCCGAGGGACAACACGGCGCCACCCATGCCTGGACCGAGATCTATCTTCCTGGCGCTGGATGGCGCGGCTTCGACCCTACGAACAACAAGCTCGTAGGCGAAGAGCACGTCTCGGTGGCAGTGGCTCGCGAACAAGAAAAGGCATCACCCCTGGCAGGCACCTGGCAGGGCGACGCCAACGCCTTTAACAACATGGAAGTTTCCGTGCAGGTCGTCGCCGTGTGACGTCTTGGCGCTATCGGGCCGTGGCGCAGCAGTTGCATTGCGGATTGAGGGGCCTTCCGTATAATCACGGCTTCTCCGTGTGGTGCCCGACGGGGCGGCTTCTGCGGTGCCGCGATTAGGACGTCGCTCATTCGACGTCACGGCCGTCGGCCGCCGCCCTCTCGCCGTCCGCCGGGAAGGTGCTGCCACACTTTTTCAGTCCTACGAGGTCGACACCATGACGCGGAACGGCCGTCCCCCTGCCCTGCTCCCACGCGCTCTTGCAGACCTAGCTTGGGCGGTGCTGCTGCTGGGAACACTCGGTTGCTCGCACCAGCCGCCAGTTGAGGTCGACGTCGTTCGGCCCGTCAAAACGTTGGTAATCACACAGGGAGACGGTACGCGCACGCGCACCTTTCCTGGCACGATTGAAGCGGCCCGACGCGTCGAGTTGGCGTTTCAAGTGCCCGGCCTCCTGGTAACGTTCCCCGTTCGCGAGGGGCAGCAAGTCGCCAAGGGTGATCTCATCGGACAGCTTCGCCAGGACGAATTCCAAGCCCGCCTCACGTCGCTACAAGGTGAATTGGATCGGGCGCGTGCTACGCTGGCGGCTCTTCGGGCCGGGGAACGGCGCGAAGAACAGTTGCGCCGCGAAGCCCAGGTTCGGCAGGCCGAAGCAAGAATGGCCAACGCCCGAGCCGAACTGAATCGCTCGACGCCACTGATGGAACGCAGGGCCATCTCCCGCTCCGAATTCGAGATCGTCGAGACGGCCTACCAGGTCGCCGTCGAGGACTACAACGTTGCCCTGCAACTGCTGGAAAAGGGAACGGTCGGTCGCGAAGAGGACATCATGGCCCAGGAAGCCCAAGTCCGCGGACTCGAAGGACGCGTCGTCGAAGCGAGCATCCAACTTGACGACACCACGCTCACAGCGCCCTACGACGGCGTGATCGCCCAGCGGTTCGTCGAAGAGGGACAGAACGTCCGTGCCAAAGATCCGGTCGTGCGATTCCAGGACGTCGAAGAAATCGAGATCGTCGTCGACGTTCCCGAAACGGTGATGACAGCCGACATCCGCTCGGCCGACATCGTCTCGCTGGTGGCCGAGGTGAGCGGCGCACCCGGCGTCGAATTCCCGGTTGAGATTCGCGAGATTGCCCAAGTGGCTGACCCCACGACGCAGACCTTCAAAGTCCGCACGGCCATGAAGGCGCCGGAGAACATCCGCATCCTCCCCGGCATGACAGCCACGGTCACGGCGACCTACCGACGCGCCGAAGTACTGGGGGACCCCACGTTCATTCCCATCTCCGCTGTCATTCAGGACGCTGCGGGCGCGCAGGCCGTCTGGATCGTGGGGCCCGACTCGGTGGTCAGCCGTCGCGTGGTGAAGCTCGGCGACGTCAGCGGCGGTGGAATCGAAGTCGTCGACGGCATACAAGCCGGCGACCGCATCGCCACGGCAGGAGCAACGCACCTTCGCGAAGGGATGAAGGTACGCGACCTCGGCGGCGCGCTGGGGAGCCAGTCGCTATGAATCCAGGTGTGTTCTCCATCCAAAACAGCCGCACCGTCTGGGCGGCGATGTTGATCATGCTCGCCGGCGGCATCGTGGCGTACCTGCAAATTGGTCGCCTCGAAGACCCCGAATTCACGATCAAAGCAGCTTTGATCATCACGCCGTATGCCGGCGCCAGCGCCGAAGAAGTCGCCAAAGAAGTCACCAATCCCATCGAGGCCGCGTGTCAGCAATTGGGGCAGCTCGACTACGTCGAGTCCGAGTCGTCACGCGGCATGTCGATCGTCACGGCGAATATCCAGGATCGCTACGACCGTCACCTCATTCCGCAAGTCTGGGACGAACTCCGCCGCAAGATCGCCGACGTGCAGCCGCAACTCCCCCCGGCCGCTCGCGGCCAGTCGATGGTGATCGACGACTTTGGCGACGTCTATGGAATATTTTTGGCAATCACCGGCGACGGTTACTCCTACGCCGAACTGCGCCGCTACGCCGACTTCCTGCGACGCGAGCTATCGCTCGTGCCGAACGTCAAACGGGTCGAGCTATTTGGGGCCCAACAGGAGGTGGTCTACCTCGAAATTAGTCGTCAACGGCTCGCCCAACTCGGTATCCCCGAAGAGCAGATCTACGCCGAACTCCAGCAGCGCAACGTGGCCGCCGACGGCGGTCGGGTTCGCGTCGGCGACGAACACATTGCCATCGATCCCCACGGTGCCTTCTCGTCCGTCGATGAGATGCTCGACCTCGTCATCGGCTCGGACCAGTCGGGCCGACAGCTCTTCCTCAGG
>JAGQPT010000352.1 GCA_020426575.1 Planctomycetales bacterium | reverse complement strand
TTTAAGGCACACGTGGGCATCTGGCTGCAGATGCTGCTTGTGACGGGTTATGGCGTCATGTTCAGCACGTTCCTCAACGGACCGGTCTCGATGCTGGCGGCAATCGCGACCATGCTGGGCGGATTCCTCCACGAACACATGAACAATCTCATCTTTCAACGAGTACAAGGAGGAGGGCCCCTCGAGTCGTTCATCCGGATCGTCAACCAGGACAACCTGATCGTCGAACTCGAAGCGGGGCCGATGAAGTACCTCGCCCTGACGGTCGATACGATCATGCGACCGGTGATTTTCGCCGTCTCGGCCGTACTGCCCGATTTCACCTCCCTGAACCTGATCAGTTACGTCGCGGACGGGTACAACGTTCCCGACGGAACCCTGCTGATCGAGACGTTGACCGCCCTGTCCTACATGCTGCCGCTGATCGTGGCAGGCTACTTCTTCCTCAAGTTGCGCGAGGTCGGCAAATGAGCCAGCGACAGTCGCTCGTTCGCAAGGTCATCTACGTCGTGATCATCATCGCGTTGTTGATCCCGTTGAGCATCCTCAGTCAACCGGCGACGCGGTCGACGTCGGGCGGGCTGCTGGCTCGACTGCGCGACGAAAACCGACTCTCGCAGGCCAACCTCGGCGAGATCGATCCCACAAGCGAGGCGATGAAGCTGGCAACGTTGGGTATGCGGGGTCCAGCCGCCTACCTGCTTTGGCAAAAAGCCTGGGACTACAAGAAAAAGGAAAACTGGACCGGGCTGACCGCCGTCCTCGAACAGATCACCCACCTGCAGCCCAACTACGAGTCGGTCTGGGACTTCCAGTCCTGGAACCTCTCCTACAACATTTCCGTCGAGTTCGACGATTACCGCGACCGCTACTATTGGGTGATCCGCGGCATCGACTTCCTCAAGAAGGGGACCGTCTATAACGAGGACAGCCCGGCGCTGCTGAATCGCATGGGCTGGATGATCTCGCAGAAGATCGGCCGTTCCGACGAACACGTGCAGTTTCGTCAGCTTTTCCGCGAAGACGACAAATTCAACGCCGGTGTGCCGGTAGCGCTGCGTGACAACTGGCTGGTCGGTAAGGGCTGGTACCAGAAAGGAATCGACGTGGTCGACGCCGGCCGACCGTTGGGCAAGAAGAGCCCGCTGCTCTACTTCACTTATCCGGCCAAGTGCCAGATGTCGTACGCCGAGGCGCTGGAGAGCGAAGGCACGTTCGGCGAAACGGCCCGCGAGGAGTGGCGTCGCGGTGGCGAAGAGTGGGCAGCCTACGGTGCCCGCGACATTCCTACGTCGTTCGGCACGACGATTCGCCTGAACGACCTGGAGACGACGCGCGAAGCCGCCGACGAGCTGCAGGCGGAATTCGACGCCGCCACCGAGGGGATCCGTGATGAGATCCTCGAAGAGAAGCTCGCCAAACTCACCGAGGCGCAGCAGGACGCCGTGCGCACCCCCTACGAACAGCGCAACGCTGAACAGCGGCAAATCGCTATGGAAGTCGGCGAGCAGGCTGACGTCTCGAACGAGGAAATCGCCGAGCGTGTGCCCGAGGACCAGCGCGAGCGCGTCAAGCAACTCGCCGAGCAACTCACCGAAATGTCGCAACGGGCCGGACAGATTTCCGGCTATCGGATGACTGTCAATTTCGACTACTGGCGGGACCGCTGCGCCGCCGAGCAGACCGAAGACGCCTCGATCGCGCGTGAGCAGATTTACGAGGGCAATGCGGCGTTTGAAGAGGCCGAATTCGAAGTGGCCCGCGAAAAGTATGAAGAAGGCATGCGGCGCTGGCGGGCCGTCATGGACGCCAGCCCGACACTGGCCGATGACAACATCACGGCCGAAGACTTGGTCGAAGTGATCAAGCGCTATCGCCGGATCCTCAAACAGCTCGACGAGCCGGTGCCAGACGACTTCGTGCTGGCGGATTTCTGGGAAGTGCACAAGCCCGACGACTACGAAGAGTAGTCGGCGCCGAAGAATCAGCTGCGCTGAATGCCAGGCAACGTTGAGGACCTAGCGGCGCTCTGGAAATTGGCGGCGCTGAGAAGCAATCAGTGCTGGGGAGCAGGTGCGTCGCGGCGGGCGCGACCGTCGGCACCGCTTCGCGGACCGTTGCAACCGGCGGTGTGGTCACCGTTTACCGCGCCGATAGCGGTAACTTCTTTCGGCTGTGCCAGTTGCGATCTGGTAAAAAACTTGACGCGTGCCCCTGGCATCTTTAGGGTATAGGGGCGCCCAATCGTGCCCTGAAACACCCCACCACCGACGCCACACCCACCGCGTCGTCAGGCCGATGTCGCCCCTGCCGACGCTGCAGGCGCCGCGCGGCGATTGGGTCGCCCACGCATTGCCACGCCTCGATGCGAGAGTTCCGCCCATGCCCGCGACGTCTCCGGTTTTTCGTTTCGCGCTGCCGTATTGGTTCGCCGCTTCGGCCCTGTTGATGTCGTCACTCACCCGGGGCGACGACACCGCGGCGGTCCCTGACTCAGCTCCGCTCCATGCGCGGATCGACGCGGCGATTCTCGCGGCAGTCGACGGGCCGGTGGCCGCCCCCAGCGACGATGCTGAGTTCGTTCGCCGCATCTACCTCGATCTGGCCGGACGGATTCCCTCGGCCGACGAAGCACGTCGGTTTTTCGCCGATCCGGCTGCTGACAAACGCGAGCGGTTGATCGACCTCCTGTTGGCCGGCGAGGATTATCCCCGTCGCATGCAGATCTTTTTCGACGCGATGCTCATGGAACGTCGTCCCGACATGCACGTTCCCTCGCCCGAGTGGCAAGCGTTTCTCGTCGACTCGTTTCGAGAGAACAAGCCGTACCACGAACTGGTACGCGAGGTGCTGTCGAGTGACGGCAGCGACGTCGAAACGCGCGCGGCGGCCAAGTTCTATCTGGACCGCGAGGCGGACACGAACTTGCTCACCCGCGACGTGGGCCGCATCTTTCTCGGCATGGACGTGCAGTGCGCGCAGTGCCACGATCACCCACTGATTAGCGACTACCTGCAGCGAGACTACTACGGCATCTACGCCTTCCTCAACCGCAGCTACGTCTTTACCAGCAAGAACGATAAGGATGCGACCCTGGCCGAGAAGGGCGAAGGGGACGTCACGTTCACGTCCGTGTTCACCGAAGAGACCGGTTCGGCCGTGCCGCACCTTCCCGACGACGCGCCGATTGACGAACCGAAGTTCGCCGACGGTGAAGCGTACGTTGTCGCACCGGCGGACAACGTGAGGCCCGTGCCGAAGTTCAGCCGCCGCGAGCAACTCGCCGCGCTGCTGGCGAGCGGTCAGAACGAACGATTCCGCCGTAATATCGCCAATCGACTCTGGGGCATGATGCTGGGTCGTGGGTTGGTCCATCCGTACGACCTCGATCACAGCAACAACCCGCCGTCGCATCCAGAGTTGCTCGATATGCTGTCCGCAGAGTTTGCAGCGAAGAACTTTGACGTCAAATGGTACCTCCGTGAATTGGCGCTGAGCCAGACGTACCAGCGCTCGAGCCTGTTGCCCGAGGGGATCGACCCGGCTTCACCGCCGGCCGAGGATCGCTATGCCGTCGCCATCCTGCGTCC
>JAGQPT010000351.1 GCA_020426575.1 Planctomycetales bacterium | reverse complement strand
ATCTGTCCTGGCCCGGCGGCGTTGCACAGCCGCGAGGCCACGTTGACCGTACTGCCCACGGCCGTGTATTCCATTCGCTGCGGGGTGCCGACGCGGCCCACGACGGCTTCGCCTCGGTGGATACCGATTCCCACGGCCAAGCCCGTCGCGTGTCCGGCGAGCCCCTGTTGAATGGCCCAGGCGGTACGCACGGCGCGCGCGGCGTGGTCGGGCTGGTCGAGCGGGGCGTTGAACAGCACGAGGATTGCGTCGCCGATGAACTTGTCGAGCGTGCCGTCTTCGGCGAACGTGCAGTCGACCATCACGCCCAACAGGGAATTCAAGTGCGAGAGCACCTGCTCGGGCGGCACCTGTTCGGCAAACGTGGTGAAGCCGCGCACGTCGGCGAACAATACCGTGACGTCGCGTCGCACGCCTCCGAGTGCCAGCGCCTCGGCCTGCGGCAACTGCACGAGCTGATGCACAACGGCGCGGGGCACATAGCGACCGAAGAGATCGACAATCTGGCGGCGGGCTCGCACCTCGTGCGCGTAGCGGAAGGCGCCTCCCGCCACGGCCGCCACGAGGATCGCCGTGGGCGCGAGTACGAGGTCGACGCGCCAACCGTTTCGGTACGCGAACACACACGTTGTGACGTAACACGCCAGCAGGGCGACGACCGCCAGCGCCGCTCGCAGTGAAGGCAGCAAGCCGGCGACGAGTGCCGCCAGCCACGCGCACAACACGACGGCACCCCACTGTGCCCATTGTGGCGGCATACGCGTCAACCGGGGAATGAGCAAAGTTTCCAGTGCGGCAGCGGCCACTTCGGCGGCCGCGCCACGGGCCGGCGCGGTGGGCACGTCGTAGGTGTCTGCCGTCGGGTCGATCTCGGCGGCGTATCCTACGAAGACGACCTTGTCGGCCAACTCGTCGGCGACTTCGCCGTTCAATACGTCGGTGTAGGAATATCGTTGATACCGCGCCGGGTCGCCCGCATAGTTGATCCAGAAGCCGGACGGTGGTACGAGCACGGAGTTGCTGGCGAAACCCTGCCACTCGATCCGGCGGTCGCCAACATCAAAGGGCGCGGCGGCCGCAACGTCGGAGCGATAGGGATCGGGCAGGTGGAATGTGTCGGGAAGCGAGCGCTGCCACTCTCCGGCGATTCCCGACTGTTTCAGGCGGTCAATCAGATCTGCCGGTTCGGCCGTCGGGAGGTCGAGCAGCCGCCGCGCTAGCACGAGTGGCATCGTCTCGTAGAGACCGTCGCTGGTGAGTGTGACGAGCGGATAGATGCGCGAGTCGTAGAACCCCTCGGACACAGGGTGCATGTTGACGAGATTGTGGGCGATGTGGGGGCGGTACTTGCCGATCCGCTCAGGCGGCCAACTGGCGGGCGTCCAGACGTCGCGGTAGAGCCGACCGGGCGGGGCCAACGCCACGAACGCGTCGAGAAACGCCACCAATTTCGGCAGGTCTTCGTCGCCGGCGTTGGCCACCAACCGCGTGTCGGCGACCAGCGTCGCTCCGGCGTCGACGATCGCGGCGTAGAGTTCGAGGTCTTCATCGAGCGTCGGCAACAGCGGATGGGCCGCCACCGACCGTTGGTCGAACAGCACGAGCGCGATCTGTTCGGAGGGGTCTTGAACGGCCAGTTGGGGACCGGCGTCGCTGAGCAAGACGAAGTCCGCCACGGCGATCTGGGCCCGCTTCACAGGCTGCGGCAAGAGCCACCTGGGCGTCGCCACCGCGAGTCCGGTGACCAGGCCGATCACCGTGAGCCAGCACGTCGATGTCCATCCTCGGGTCATGGCCAGTAGTGTAACGCATCGAGTGCGTCGAGGTCGTTACGTCTTGCGTGGGGGTGCGCTGGCCGCGACGCCCGTGGCCCCCGCCGCGGCGCACTGTTACCATGACACAGTGGAATTGCACCCATCAACAGGCCGTGGACACGCTTCAGTAGCGGAGACAACACGTTGAGTGAAACCGCCGATGCCTTTGCCCGGTTGTCTGCGCTGGCCGACTCGGCCTCGGGGGACGATTTGTTGGAAGCGTTGGCGCAGGACTATATTGACCAGCGTCGCTACCACGACCTCTTCGACGTGCGATTGATGCAGTCGCGCCTGAGATTGGGGCAACCGCTGCTTGCCAGCCGCACCTTCGACGAACTGCCCGAGGATGAGCGCGACGCCACGGAGTCGGCCTACATCGATGCCTGCCGCGAAGTCGGCATGTTGTTGCTCGAGGCGGGTAAGATCCACGAGTCGTGGATGTATCTGCGGCCACTGGGTGAACGCGCCGAGGCGGCGGCTGTACTCCGCCAGCTCGGCGTCGGCGACGACAACCTCCAGCAGTTGATCGACATCGCGTTGGGTGAAGGGGTCGATCCGGCGTACGGCTTCCGCCTCGTGCTGGACCACTATGGCACGTGCAACGCGATCACCATGTTTGAAGGGCACGGGGGTGCCATGCCCGCCGCCGATCGCCGGCGCGTGGTCAGCGTGCTCGTGCGGCACGTGCACGGCGAGTTGTTGACCAACGTCAAGTCCGACATTCGTCGCCGCGACGGCTGTGGCGATGAAGTCCCGATCGTCGCGCCCCACGGCGATGACGAGCGGATCGCTCCCCTGATCACGGCGCGCCCGGAACTGCTCGAGGGGGGGAACTACCACATCGACGCGTCGCATCTCGGCGCGGTGGTGCGGTTCGCCCGTTCGCTCGAAGCGGGCGACGCGGATGATGAGCGGACGCTGCAGTTGGCCATTGATCTGACAGAGTACGGCCGCCGGCTCGATCCGCAGTACCAGTTTCCCGGCGAAGAGCCGTTCGCCGAGGTTTATCCGTCGCACGGGCACTGGTTTCGGGCGGCGTTGGGCGAAGAGGTCGACGCGGCGTTGGCGTTCTTTCGCGATGCGGCCGAGTCGCTCGACCCGGCGGCGCACGGTTCGTTGCCGGTCGAGGCCTACGTCGTGCTGTTGGCTCGCTGTGGCCGCCCTGCCGAGGCGATGCGAGCTTTGGCGACGATGTTGCCGCCGGGAACGCCGACCAGCGGTTGGGCGCCGTCGCTGTTGCAACTGGGGGCGGCGAGCGGCGAGTTGACGTTGCTCGAATCGTTGTGCCGCGAGCGGGGTGATTTGACCGGGTTCGCGGCGAGCCTCGTCGAGCAGCGGCGTGGTTAGCGACGGCTACGGTGAGGCGCAAGTCGTTGCCAGGCGGCGTGATGCCGTCGATCTTGGCCGCTCGGATGGGCGAGGCGCTGGCGAGCCGGCTGCGGAGCAAATAGACTGAGAGGTCGATCTGCGACGTGATGGGGCCCCGCGCCGGGCTGCTCCGCCGCTTCGCACGATCGCGCGTGAGGGTCCCTCGACTACTGAAACGGACAGGTGAAAAACAGCGATGATGAAACAATTGTTCACGGTGACCTGTGTCGCACTGGGCGTACTCGTGTTGAGCATCTCGACGGCCAGCGCGATGCCGAAGTTCAGCAAGGCCTTCGAAGAGAAGTACGTCAAAAACAGCGACAGCGACTCACTCAAGGCGGAATTCAGAAAAGCAAAGTGCAACACGTGTCACGTCAAGGGTGAGAAGAAGGACGTGAACAACGACTACGGCAAAGTGTTGGCCGAGTTTATCCCGGGCGACGCTGCCGCGCGCCTCAAGGCGGCCAACGACACCGGCGCCGACGCGGACGAGTCCGCGGCGCTCAAGGCCGCCGAAGAAGACAAGATCCTCAAGGAGCTCGACGAGGCCTTCAAGAAGGCCGAAGAAGAGAAGTCACCGACGGGCGAAACCTTTGGCGAGCGGATCAAGGCGGGCAAGCTGCCGCAGGAAGTCGTCGAGAAGAAAGAAGAGTAGGGCGACCGCAAAGCGGCGGAGCGTTTGACACGATCACAGCGGCGCGTTCATCTCGACGGTGGATGCGCCGCTTTTTGTTTGCCGGGTAAGAGGGCGACGCACACAGGGGGCGCAAAAAAAAGCGGGCCTGCTTCGGCGATTTGCCGAGGCAGGCCCGCTGGGTTCACAGCAGCCTAAGTCTTAGCGATAGTGACGACGCACGACACTGCCGCTGGCGTTGGCGCGGTAGATTTGACGACCGCTGTTGATCGACGCCGAGGCGTCGGGCATGGGGGCCGGCGGCATCGGGGCGGCATCGCCACCGTCGGTTGCCGTGGCACCGCCACCGCAGCTGGTGCAGCCACCGCCACAGCTATCGCACGAGGCGCAGCTGTCGCAACCGCCGCAGCAGCTGTCGCATCCGCCGCAGCTCGACTTGCAGCAGCTCTTCTTGCATTTGAAGAGGCCGAACAGGTCGAAACCGCAGTGACGCTTCTTGCAGCAGCTGTTGCACGAATCGCACGAGCTGCAGCTGTCGCAACCGCCGCACGAATCGCAGGCAGCGGCTTCACAGCAGGTGGGCTCGCAAGCGGCTTCGCAGCAGCTAGGCTCGCAGCAGCTCTTCTTGCAGCAGTGGCCACAATCGAACAAGCCAGCCAGGCCGTCGAACAGGCCGCAGCCACCGCACTTGTTGCACGAGCCACAGCTGTTGCACGAGCTGCAGCTGTCGCACGAGCTGCAGGCGTCGCAACCACCGCAAGAACCGCACGAGGCGGCTTCGCAGCAGCTGGGCTCGCAGCACGATGCCGCTTCACAGCAAGTCGGTTCACAGCACGCCGGCTCGCAGCAGGCGGGCTCACAGCAGGACGGCTCGCAGCAAGACGGCTCGCAGCACGAGGTCTCGCAGCAGCCGCTATTGCAGCCATGGGAGTTGATTCCCAGCATCCGGTCGAGAAGCTCGAAACCGAAGCTTTGGCTACACAAGCCAACACTCAACACAACCGTTCCTAACAGGACTTTCCACTTCATCGAGCAACGTCTCCTCTACTCGAACCGGGGTTCGCACGTTTCCCACAACGGACTGCACAGTCAGCTGCCTCGAGCGCGGGGCTCCAGGCGAATCTGATTCGGTGTTTTCGGTGGCTTCCGGTCCGTGGAAGCCCTGCTGGGGTAGGCGTTGTGGAGTGTGCCAGGTGGGATTGCGTGGGGCGTACGCCCGCGGTTCATCTGGTTAACTGCTGGGCAGGGCCGTCGAGCCGTTCCTCGGACTCGTCACTGGGTCCTCGGTCACCTGCCGCTCTCATCCTCATCCACGACTGACCGCACCAACGCGGGGTGATGTCATGGGACACCTACCGTATCGGCTGCCGTCAAAATGGGCCTTGAGGGGTCGGAAGTAATTTTCTGCCAATGGTTTAGTGGTCCTGTTGCGTTGACACTGCCGCCTCCGGAATGTGGTGAAGACGTAGCGGTTGTAGCTGCGTTTTTTGCCCGCACAGCTTGCCCGGAAGGAACAGCTAGAACCCCCGCGCGGCAAACGCGCCCGCAAAGTTCCACACGGCGAATTCGGCCGATCGAGAAAAAGTTTCGCCGCCGAGCCGATCCGTCGCCGATTTCGCAGCCGGCAACGCCGACCGGCTCGCCGCGACCGACGCCCGATTGGTAGGATGTAACGATCGTGCGGTCGGCGGCCCGGCTTGCGCTGCGTCAGTTGCCACCTGACGGTCAGCGCCGCCGAGCGGTGCCGACACAACGACGGTGCCGCGCCGGAGTGCCACAAGGTGGCCAACCGCTGCGCAATTGGCAACGGCTACCGTGATGACGTACTCTGATGACGTACTGTGACGCTGTGCGGCGACGCCGTCTTGTCCGAGAGCCGCACCTCAACGTTGATCGCACCTGAAAGCCGATCGCACTAGATCGCCGATCGCATTTGAACATCAAGGGGGACCGCCGGTGAGTGTACCTGCCGCCAACCAACGGCTTCGGCCCCGGGTGGTCGATTTTGCCGACGTGCCATCGGTCGCCTGTCCCTGCGGCAGCAGCCGTCGAGCATTCGCTGGCGATGATGCCTTTCCCGGCACGATCCACCAGGTCGAGATCAGCGCAGATGCCCGGCTGCACTACCACCGACGGCTCACTGAAACGTATTACTTCCTGGAGTGCGGCCCCGGGGCGCAGCTGCAACTCGACGACGAGGTGATCGACGTTCGCGCTGGTATGTGCGTGGTGATTCCGCCAGGGGTGCGACACCGGGCCATCGGGCGGATGCGCGTGCTGAACATCGTGGTGCCCGAGTTCGATCCCGCCGACGAGTGGTTCGACTGATCCCGTTGAAAGAAGGTACCACTGGTACTCAACCCCCGCGGGCGGCAGCCGGTGAGCGTGGGAAGCGCGCCGAAACCGACGAGGACTCCGACGCCGGACAGACGCGCCGGTTCGGGGATTGGGTCATCGCGGCCTTCGGCGAACAAGCGAACGGTCAGGCCGCCCTTGCCCTACGGGACACGGTTCAGGGGAATGAACTCGCCGAGGGAACGGGCCCGCTGCCCAGGTCGGGACAAACTCTCCGAGTGGGCGATACTCGGGAGTGTCGGACGCGAAGAAAACATCGTTGGGACTCACTGCATTCATCGCTAAGGGGTGACCCTTATTGGGGGTGCCGCACGCAGTCGTCGGGAGGCAAATTCGCGGCGAAAGTCGAGTTTCCCACGGGGTATTGCGTGGCATGCCCTTGGTCAGGCTGCTTGCCCGCCGTATGTCGCCGTCGTATGTTAGAATGACACGCCTGAGCCCTCCCAACCCGCCCAACCGGACGACCTTCCTTGTTTGTCATGAGCCGACCGATGCATGTAAAATCCGCGCGCATGCGCTGCGCCGTCGTTGTCTCGTCACTATTACTGACTCTTGCCGCCGCCCGACTGTGGTGGGGCGGACCGCAACTCGTTGCCGGCGAGGTCGATCCGCTCGACTGGACGAGCTGGCGTGGGCCGTATCAGAACGGCGTGTCGCTCGAGACGGGACTGGTCGACAGTTGGAGCCCCGACGGCGAAAACCTGATTTGGGCCAATGAAGAGATGGGCGGCATCTCGACGCCGATCGTGATGCATGGCCGCGTCTACATGATCAACCGCGCCGCCGCCGGCACTCCCGAAGAAGGCGAGCGCGTCGTCTGCGCCGACGCCGCCACCGGCGAGACCCTCTGGGAGAATCGCTTCAACGTCTTCTCGTCCGACGTGCCGGGTGAACGAGTGGGGTGGGCGAGCCTGGTCGGCGATCCCGTCGGCGAGCGCATCTACGCCCAGGGCGTGGGCGACTTGTTCCTCTGCATCGATGCCAACACGGGCGAAACCGTTTGGAGCCGCTCGCTCAGCGAAGAGCTTGGTTTCTTGAGCACGTACGGCGGCCGCACCAACACGCCAGTGTTGTTCGACGACCTGGTGATCACCAGTTCGGTAGTGATCGGCTGGGGCGACAAGGCCAAGCCGTCGCATCAGCTCGTGGCAATGGACAAGAACACCGGCGAGATCGTCTGGTTCAACGGCACGCGTCCGCTGCCCGACGACACGACGTACAGCACGCCGGTGATCGCGGTGATCAACGGTCAGGCGCTGATGATCTTCGGTTCGGGTGACGGCGGCGTGTACGCCTTCCAGCCCCGCACCGGCAAAGAGGTTTGGAACTACCAATTCTCCCGCCGTGGATTGAACGTATCGCCGATCGTCGACGAGGCGGGCCGAGTCTACATGGGGCAGAGCGAAGAGAACATGGACGACGTGACGATGGGCGCCGTGGTGGCGCTGGACGGCACGCTCACCGGCGACCTGGCTGCGAACGGCGGCGAACTCTGGATCATCAAGGAATTGATGGTCGGCAAGAGTTCACCGTTGCTGGTTGACGGCAAACTCTACGTCGCCGAAGACCGCGGCGGGCTCGACGTGGTGGACGTCGCCACCGGGCAGACCCTGTTGGATCGGCCGAAGAAACTCGGCACGGTGATGCGGGCGAGTCTGTTATACGCCGACGGGAAGATTTATGCGAACGAGGCCAACGGGCGGCTCTGGATTCTCAGGCCGGGTGGACCTGACGGTGTCGAAGTAGTCCACACCCAGCGGCTCAAGGGCGACAGTTGCAACGGTTCGCCGATTGTCTCGCACGGCAGGATTTACATTCCCACCGGGCAGGCGCTGTACTGCATCGGCGACCCCGACGCCGAGACTGGCGTCAATCCGGCGCCGCCTCAGCCGCAGGAGGCGCCTGTGACGGACGACCCCGAGCCGGCCTGGGTGCAGGTCGTGCCGGCCGAAGCATTGGTGCGCCCTGGCGATGAAATCGACTACCGCGTGCGGCTGTTCAACGCGCGCGGTCAACGAGTTGATGACGCGCGGGCCGAGTTCAGCGTGGCCGGCGGTGGTCAGATCGACGCTTCGACCGGCACGTTCACAGCCGAGGATCAAGGCCACTACGCTGTGACCGTGACGGCCAAAGTGGGTGATCTCAGCGGATCGGCACGCGTGCGTGTCGTGCCCGATCTGCCCTGGCAGTTCGACTTCTCGGCGGGCGAAGTGCCGATCACCTGGGTGGGCGCCCGGTATCGCCACCAGATCCGCGACGTCGACGGCAACCCGGTGATGGTCAAGGTGACGACGATTCCCAAGGGGACGCGGAGCCAGGCGTTCATGGGGCAAACCGACCTGCACGACTACACGATCGAGGCCGACGTGCGTGGTTCGATTCGCGACGACAAGATGCCGGACATCGGATTGGTCGCCCAGCGCTACACGTTCGACATGATGGGGGCGAGCCGTCAGTTGCAGATTCGCACGTGGGCGCCGCAGTTGAGAATGGCGGTCAACGTGCCGTTCGAGTGGCAACCCGACGTCTGGTACCGCATGAAGCTGCGGGCGGAGAACCAGGACGACGTCGCGGTGATTTCCGGTAAGGTTTGGCCGCGCGACGAGCCCGAACCTGACGAATGGACGATCACGGCGGCCGACACGAGCCCGAACCGGGTGGGGTCGCCGGGGCTGTTTGGCAACGCCACCGACGCCGAGATCTTTCTCGATAACATCGTCGTATATCCGAATGAAGACGCTGCGCCGTAACCATGCCGGCAGATCGCACGTGCAGGGCGGCCTCGCACCGACGCCGTCCGCCACTCGGCATTTCAAAGTCACTGGGCTGATCAAGCTGATGAACTGGAGTTCTCCCCCGATGGTAAACGTGAAACGTTATGCGGCCGGAAGTGTGATCGTGTCAGCGTGTCTGGCGATGACGGTGGTGGCCGCTGCCGCCGAGCCGGCGCCGCTCAACGGCGTGGGGGCGGCAGACTGGTCGCAGTGGGGCGGCAACTCGATCCGCAACAACACTCCCGAGGGAACGAACATCCCCACGGAGTGGAACATCGGCCGCTTCGACCGCAAGACCGGCGAGTGGGATCCCAAATCGGCGAAAAACATCAAGTGGGTCGCCCGTCTGGGGTCGCAGAGCTACGGTAACCCAGTGGTCGCGAACGGTCAGATTTACGCCGGCACGAACAACGGCGGTGGCTGGCTGGAACGTTATCCCTCGAACGTCGACCTGGGCTGTCTGCTGGCGTTCAAGGAAGACGACGGCAGCTTCCTCTGGCAACACTCGAGTGAAAAACTTCCCACGGGCCGCGTGCACGATTGGCCGCTGCAAGGCATCTGCTGCGCTCCGCTGGTCGAAGGCGATCGGGCGTGGTTTGTCACCAGCCGTGGCGAGGTGGCCTGTCTCGACACGCAGGGTTTCCGCGATGGCGAGAACGACGGTCCCTTCCAGGACGAGAAGGTCGAGGCCGACGGTGAAGCCGACATCGTCTGGAATTTCAACATGATGGACGAATTGGGCACGTCGCAGCACAACATGTGCAGTTGCTCGGTCACCTCGGCCGGCGACATCCTGTTTGTCAACACGTCGAACGGCGTCGACGCCTCGCACATCAATCTGCCTTCACCCGACGCGCCCAGCTTCATGGCGATGGACAAGAACACCGGCGAAGTACTGTGGACCGACCGTTCACCCGGCACGAACATTCTGCATGGCCAGTGGTCGTCGCCCACCTACGCCGTGATCGACGGCGTGCCGCAGGTGATCTTCCCGGGCGGTGACGGTTGGGTCTACAGCTTCCGCGGCGACGCTGGCAGCGACGGCAAGCCCGAACTGCTCTGGCGCTTCGACGCCAACCCTAAAGATTCGAAGTGGGAGTTGGGCGGCCGCGGCACGCGCAACAACGTGATCGGCACGGCGGTGGTGTATAAGGATCGCGTTTACGTGGCCGTGGGCCAGGACCCCGAGCACGGCGAAGGCGTGGGCCATCTCTGGTGCATCGATCCGACCAAGCGCGGCGACATCAGCCCCGAGTTGGCGTTCAATCTCTCGGATCCCAACACGCCGATCCCCCACAAGCGGATTCAGGCCGTCGTGGGCACCGAGGGTGAAGTCGCCCGCCCGAACCCGAACACGGGCGTTGTCTGGCACTACAGCGAGTTCGACGCCAACAACGACAATCGCATCGACTTCGAGGAAACGATGCACCGCACTTGCGGTACGGCAACGATCAAGGACGACATCCTGTACATCGCCGACTTCAGCGGCCTGTTGCACTGCATCGACGCGCTGACCGGCGAACCGCTTTGGACCTACGACATGTTGGCCGCCTGTTGGGGTTCGGCCCTGGTGGTCGACGGCAAGGTCTACATCGGTGACGAAGACGGCGACGTGGCCGTGTTCGCCCACGGTCGCGAGCTCGAAGAGATCGCTGAGATCAACATGGGCAACAGCGTCTACAGCACGCCGGTCGTGGCCAACAACGTGCTCTACATCTCGAACCGTACGCACCTGTTTGCCATCGAGCAAGACGACAAATAGGTGCCCCGGGCGTCAGGCGTCCAGCCCAACGACAGCGCATGAGTGAGCGCGCATGAGTAAACGTGTCCTCGACGTGGGGCAGTGCCCCCCCGACCACGCGGCGATCCGTCGCCTGCTCGAGATGCGCTACGCCGCCGACGTCACTCAGGTCGACACGCCCGCCGAGGCGCTCGAAGCCCTGCGGCGCGACCGCTACCACCTGGTCCTGGTGAACCGCAAGCTCGACTTCGACTACTCCGACGGCATCGAGGTGTTGCGGGCTATCAAGGCTGATGATTCTATCGCTGATGTACCGGTGATGCTGATCACCAACTACGCCGACCACCAGCAACAGGCGATCGAGGCGGGCGGCGAACTCGGCTTCGGCAAACTCGAGCTCGGCAAGCCGACGACGCTCGAACGCCTGGACCCGTTCTTGGGCAACGGGTGAACCTCTTCGTTGCCAGGCCAGTCCCAAGGTCTGCAACGCCACCGTGCAGGCCCGCGATCGCCGTTGTTCGAGGCGAGTGACGCCTGTGTGGTGTGCGACCGATACGTCCAACCACGGGGCAGGACATCATTTGCCGGACGTCGTTTCTGAGAGACAACACCATGTCCGACCGCTACAACCTCATTGCGCCGCAGCATGACATGGAGGCGGAGTACCGCGCGCTGGTTGACGACTTCGTCGCCGCCGGTGAGGAGCCGGCGCCGTGGGTGCTCGGCCTGCCTTGTGAGAACTTCGCGGCGCTGGTCGATGAGCTGCGCAGCGGGACGGCCGGGGCCGCCGGATTTAGCGAGGCGGTGCCGCACTCCACGTACTGGCTCGTCGACGAGGCCTGGCCCAGTGACGAGGCCTGGTCCGGCGGCGACGCTTTGCCCGACGGCCGGGCCATTCTCGGTGTTGCGAATCTGCGGCACGAGCTCAACGACCGGCTCCGCGATCACGGCGGTCACATCGGCTACGGCGTTCGGCCCAGTGCGCGGCGTCGCGGGGTCGCCACTCGGATGTTGGCCCTCACGCTGCTCGCAGCGCGCAGCCGGGGGCTGGACCGTGTGTTGTTGACGTGCCAGCGGGACAACGTCGGCTCGATCCGCGTGATCGAGGCCAATGGCGGCGTGCTTGCGTCGGAGTCGGAATCGGCCGGCGGACACGGCGTTTTGCGGCGATACTGGATCGATTTGGGCCGCTGACGCCGGGTCCTGACTTTCCCGTCCGCGGCGGCTAGAATGGCGGGCCGTGGGGCGACGCGGGGTTGTTGCCTTTGTAACGTGCGCGTTGACCCTTTTGGGACGCGCGCGTCGTCCGCCTGCTGATACCGACAGATCCGAATGGAGTCGCCACGCCGCCATGGCCACCAACGACGCACAGGTGCAGGAGCTGCGCTGGAAGAAGTTTCCCGTGCTCGACGACGGTTTTGTCACCCTGGTCGACGTGATGGGGGACGACCAGTCGGTCGTGCAGGCGGCCCGGGTGAGCTACGGCGAAGGCACCAAGCGCGTTTCGGATGACCGCGGCCTGATTCGCTATCTGCTGCGTCATCGCCACACGACGCCGTTCGAGATGGCCGAGATCAAGCTGCTGGTCCGCGTGCCGATGGACTGTTGGCGGCAGTGGATTCGCCATCGCACGGCCAACGTCAACGAATACTCGACGCGCTACTCGATCGCCATCGACGCCGCGCAGCAGACGCCGCCCGACGAGTGGCGGATGCAGTCGGCGTCGAATCGGCAGGGCAGCGAAGGCTTCTTCGACGAGGAGACCGGCGCCCAACTGAGTGCCAGCGAGGCCGAATTTCAGCAACGGGCCCGCGACTTGTACGAACGCCGCGTTGAGCTGGGCGTGGCGCGCGAACAGGCCCGCAAGGACCTGCCGTTGGCGACCTACACCGAGGCGTATTGGAAGGTCGATCTGCACAACCTGTTGCACTTTCTCGCCCTGCGGATGGACTCGCACGCCCAGTGGGAGATTCGTCAGTATGCCACGGCGATCGGGCGGGAGATCATCGAGCCGCTGTTCCCGCTCACCTGGGAAGCGTTCACCGACTATCGGCTCGAGGCGATGTACCTGACGCGGCTGGACCGCGAGGTGGTCACACGGCTGTTGTCGCGTTTGGCCGTGGAGGGCCGTGCGGTCGCCGAAGAGGCTGACTTCCTGGCGGTGCAGGATCCGACGTGGGTGGACCTGAAGCGTTGCCGCGAGCGCGACGAATGCCGTGCCAAACTGGTCCGCCTCGGCATCCTCACCGGCGACGAAGCAAAGGTGTAACGCGACGTAAGTTCGGACAATCTTATGACCGACACGACGACGGAACTGCTACGGCTTAACCAGCGGTTGCTTGAGGCGATTGCCGCGGGGGATTGGGCGACGTACACCGAGCTGTGCGACGAGACGCTCACGGCGTTCGAGCCTGAGGCGAAGGGGCAGTTGATCGCGGGACTCGATTTTCACCGCTTCTATTTCGATCTACCCCATCCCGATGCGCCGATCGCCGTGACGATGCAATCGCCACAGGTGCGGATGCTCGGCGACGACGCTGCGGTGCTCACCTACGTGCGGCTGCTGCAGCGCGTCGTCACCAGCGGGGCGGGCGACGGCGCGAGTGCGTCGACGGCCTCGGTGGTCGAAACCCTCGCCACGGAAGAAACCCGCGTCTGGCAGCGGCGCGACGGCGCGTGGCGGCACGTGCACTTCCACCGGTCGGCCGTGCGGTAGCGCGATCGCCAGCGGTGCCACGTAGTTGCGACGGGCACGTGTCCCGCAATCAGCGGGGTGGTACGCCGAGCGATTTGCCGCCGTCGATGCCGATGCAGGTGCCGGTCACCATCGCGGCGGCGTCGCTCACCAGGTAGAGCACGGCGGCGGCGACCTCATCGGGACGGATGAATCGCCCCAGCGCCCGGGCCAGGGGACTGGCCTCGATGATGCTGCGGGCGGCGGCTTCGCGATCGTCGGCAACGGCGAGGTCGGCTTCCATCATCCGCGTCGCTTCGACCGGCCCCGGGCACACGGCGTTCACGCGAATGCGGTCCACGGCGTGACACAGCGCCAGGCTCTTGGTCATCGCGACCAGCGCGCCCTTGCTGATGCTGTAGACGGGATCGTGGGCCCGCGGCAGCAGGCCGGCGTTGCTGGCCGTGTTGACGATGCTGCCGCCGCCGCGCTCGCGCATGTGCCGGATCGCGTGTTTGCTGCAGAGAAAGGCGCCCTTGAGGTTCGTGTCCAGCACGCGGTCCCACTCGTCCTCGCTGACGTCGGTGATCTGTTTGACCAGGCCGACGCCGGCGTTGTTGACCAGGATGTCGAGCCCGCCGCCGGCGCTGGCGGCTTCGTCGATGAGCGCGCGGACGTCGTGTTCGACGCGCACGTCGGCACGCACCTGTGTGACGCCGAGCCGCTCGAACTCGTCACGGGCCGTTTCGTCGGGATCGTAATCACCGACAAACACGCGGGCGCCATGTCGGGCGAGCAAACAGGCCGTCGCCCGGCCGATGCCGCTACTGCCACCAGTGACGACGGCCACGCGATTCTGCAGGCTTGGTTCCGTCATGGGGTCGGTCATTGCCTTCCGGCAGTGCGGTCTTTCGGAGCGGCTGTTTCGCGCCGCCGCGCCATGCGATCGCTTAGAGCCGTCGTTCAGTTCGGAGCGCCGAGGCCGGCGGTAGCGGGCCAGGTCCAGAGGTAATAGGCCCGCGGCGTGGCCAGGTCCAAAAGGCCGTCGAGCGAACCGGGCAGCGACCTGCCGGACATCGCCGCGCGACCCTGGGCACCGAACATCAAGGCGTCCATGAGTCCGACTGGCTGCGTGTATTTGACGACCTCGGTGTTGTCGGGATCGATGGCGGCGAGTTCTACGGCGCGGTCGATGGCGTCTTCGAGGAAGCCTTCCTCGTCGACGAGGCCGTTGTCCATGGCCTGCGGTGTCGTGAAGACCTGGCCGGTGGCGACCGCGTCGAGGGCCGCTTCGTTCTCGGCGAACTTGGGTCGCCCGGAGCGCACCACTTCTTTGAAGCGGTCGAAGCTGTCGGTGACCAGTTGCTGGAAGATCTTGCGTTCTTCTTCGGTCATGGGTCGCGAGGGGCTGCCCATGCCCTTGAGGCGATGGCTGACGATTGAATCGTCTTCGATTTTCCAGTCGGTGAGCAGGCCGGAGACGTCGTAGTGGGGCATGATCACGCCGATCGATCCGCTCCAGGTGGTCGGTTCGGCGAAGATCGTGCGTTCGGTGTCGCCGACGGCCATGGCGACGTAGTAGCCCCCGCTGGCGGCGAGGCTGCCCATGCTCACCACGAGCGGAATCTCGCGTTCTTCGGCCAGTTTCTTGAGGTGATGGTACTGGTAGTCGCTGGCGAACACCGTGCCGCCGGGCGAATCGATCCGCACGATCACGGCTTTGACGTCGTCGTCGGCGCGGACCTGGTCGATCTGGCGTTTGACGAAGCCGCCGTCGGTTTCAGTGATCGTGCCCGAGACTTCGATGATGGCGATCTTGTTGGTGCCGGTCTGGCTGAGGGCGACGTGTCGCTCGGTGAGTGGTCGTTCGACGCTGCTGGACGAGCCGAGCGACGCCATCAGGCCAAGGTTCATCAGCATCGAACCGGCGAGGAAGAACAAGAGCACGAATAAAAAGAAGATCAGCAGGCCACGTCCGCCGCGGCGCGGGGGAGCGGCGAACTGGGCTGGTGCGGCGGGCCGAGCCAGTGGCGCCCTTGCCGCCGTCGCGCCGGTGGGGATCGCCTCGGCTTCGACCGTTGCGGGTTCTTCGCGTGGGTCGGGGGATTCGGCTGTCATCACTTCTGCTCCTCTGGGGACGGTTGCGGGCGTGGGGACGCTGCGGCGTGTCGTCGCCGGGCCGGCGCACCAGATGGCACCGATGCTAGCACCGGCGCCATCTGGCGACACAGCGGGCATTCTACGCCCTCGGCGGCAGAGTGCGAAGTAGGGCACTGCGCGCAGGGGCTCGATCGACGCGGGCGTGGGCGGAGATTGGCCGTGCGGCGCCGTCGGCGCGGCGCGGTGTTGCCAAGCAGCCCGGCCGAGTTGTAAGCTAGCCGACTCGTCCCGACCCGAGGCAGGTGAGTCGGGACCGCGCGTGCGTCGCCGGCTGACAAGGCCGGCTGTTTTGTGCCGGCACGTGCATCTGGACGCCCGACAGACGCAAAGGAGTAGCGACGTGATCGTAGCCGCCTCGACCGACTGTTTCCCCGACTTGTCGCTCGACGAAGCGCTACACCGAATGGTCGACTTGGAGTACACGGCCGTGGAACTCGCCCTGCGCGAAGACGGCCGGCACCTGCGCCCGTCGGCCGTCCACGCTGACGTCGAGGAGGCCGTTCGCACATGTGGCCGACTGCTGCGCTTGATTCCCGTGGCGATCACGGTCGACATGGTGGGCACGAGCGAGCAGGACTACGCCACGTTCGCCTCGATTTGCCAGTTGGCCAAGACGATGAAGGTGTTTTCGATCACCGTGCCGTCGTCGGAACTCGGCACACCGTTCAACGCCGAGGTGGAACGCCTCCGCGAACTCGTGCGGATTGCCGCTGCGCAAAGCCTGCTCGTGAGCATCAAGACCGAAGTCGATCGCATGAGCCAGGACCCGGACACGGTCACCGTGCTTTGCGACAACGTCAAGGGGCTCGGCGTGACGCTCGATCCCAGCCATTTTGTCGTCGGCCCCGCGGGGCGCAGCTACGACAAGCTGCTTGGCTACGTCTATCACGTGCAGCTTCGTGACTCGACCGAAAACGAGTTGCTCGTGCGAATCGGGCAGGGCGACATCGAATACGGACGGTTGATCGGGCAGTTGGACCGGGCGGGCTACGATCGCGCCCTGGCAGTCGACATTCAGCCGCTCGAAGACGTCGACCACGCCGCCGAAATGCGCAAGATGCGTCTGTTGCTCGAAAGCCTGCTCTAGCGATGGGACGTCAGGTGCGACGTCGCCGGGCCACCGCGTCGCGGAGCACGCTGAGCACGGTGGCCAGCGCGGTGAAGTGAACGCCGCCGACGCCGCCAACGGCCGCGGCAAGGGGAATCGCATCGGCAGTGCCGGCAACCAGCAGCAGGCAAGCCGTCTGCAACAGGCAAGCGGCGGCGGCAACGGCGACGCTGAGCGGCAGTCGCCACCAGATTCGCCCGACGGGTGAATCGGCTGCGCCTGCCCGCCCAAAGGCCGCCAATGTCGACGCCGCCAGCCCCACGACGGCCTGACAAAACCCACCGGCGACGCAGATCAGCAGCGTGCGGACGATCGTCCAACTCATGGTGGGGCGGGGCGTGTCGCTCGTGAACAAGGTTTCGCGGCTAACGGCCAACACGACCGCGACGACGGCCGTCGCGATAAGAATGCCACGGATCGTGAACCGCGGCCCGCCGTTCGTGCCGTGGGACGCACCTTCCGAGAGGGTGTCGATCGCCCAACGGCCACTGCCGCGTCGTGTCCACCAGAGCATTGCGCACAGCAGCGCCCACTGATAACCCCAAGCAATGGCCATCGCATCGGCCGCGGTGCGCTCGTCGACCGGTTCGGCCATTGTCGGTGTCACCTGCCAGGTGAGACCCAGCCAGACGACAACCGCGGCCACGAGGGCATGTCGCGACCATTCACGCTGGGGACGTCGAGGCAGGAGAGTCAGCCACCAGGCCGAGAGGCTGACGGCGGCCGAAATTGTGCCGTACACCAACGCCGCCAGCAGTAGCGTTCGACGCGCCGCCGGATGCGGGACGCTGAGTACTGCGACGGCAAGGGTGAGCGCCAGCGCGGCCAGCCCAATCGCCGTCCGGCCGACGGTGAGGCGGCCGATGCTTCGTCCGGAAGTGCGCCGCGCTGGATTCATCCGTGGGACGGCCCCGCCGGCGCCACGCTTTTCTCCGCGGCAGGAGTTCCGGCCAAGCGCAAGATCAGCAAGCTGATGGCCAGACAGATGAAATGCGTGACCGGCCAGATCACGACGTACGGCAGTTCCTGGGCGTTGCCGTCGCTCCAGACGCGACACAACAGGTAAGTGACCCCGGCCATTAATGCGTTGACCGCGACGACCGCGAGCCAGGAGACGCAGCCGCGGTGAGCGCCGACGCAGACGATCGTGGTCCAGCCGGCAAAGGCCAGGAACGCGCCGAGGCTCGAATAGAACAGCAGCACGGGGTCGACTTCACCAAGGTCGCGCCACTCGTAGTCGGGGATGTCGTGCCAGTCGACGCCGCGCACGCTGTTGAGCACAATCCCGGTGAGGAACATCCAGAGGATCACGTGTCGCAGGCCGAACTGATGGGACATCGTCGGTCGCTTGGCCGGTGCAGCAGCGCGGTTGCGGCGGGCGCGGAAGCGACGCCACCAGTCGGGTACAACCATCACGCTTGTCATCAAAATACCCTGGGCCAGGTGGGCCGTCGTCACGTACGCGGCCAACAGCACGATCACTGCCGTGCTGGTGAATCCTCCGGCCCGGGTGAACGTCACGATCAGCGTCAGGCAGACGGCGGCGGGCAAGAACATGGCGGTCGTCAGTCGCGTTGCCAGTGGAACCGAGCGAGCCGCCATTCCCAGTGCCGCGAGGCTTACCAGGGCGGAGAGCTCGCCACAGACCACCTCGACCTGCCAATAGAACGTGGGGTCGCTGCCGTCCTCAGGCCAGCACACGACCGTCGCCCCCAGCAGGGCCAAGTAGAGCACGACGAGCGTGGCGAGCACGACGCGCTGCCGATGTGCACCATGGTCACCGGCGGCCGCTGAGGTCGATTCGTTCATAAGTGTTCGTGGGCGACCGTTGTGTCGTGGGCGACGGATGTGCCGTGGACTTCGCGTGCAGCCGGGTCGCGTGCCGATGTTATTGCCGCGTCGTTGGTTTCCTGCCCGGGCCGGGAGTTGACCCCGCATTCCAAATCATACCCCCTGCGCCGCAGCCAGAGCATGGCCAGGCCGATCAGAAGGAATTCGCAGACGTCCCAGGTAAGATTGTGGACGAGATACGCCCGAGCGAAAACACGAGGTGCTCCGGTGATGATTGCGGCGATCTCGAAAACCGTCAATCCGGCAACGCTGAAGGCCAATACAGCGAGGAATCCGGGCAGCACCTTGCGATTTCGGCCGATTGTCAGTGCGGCGATCGAGATCTGGATTGCGTTGACGATCGACGACGAGATGGTCCGCACGCCGACGGCAACTTGCGTGGCGATCTTCATGGACGCATCCGAGCCGGTCCCGCTGAAATCGAAACGGGCGAGCGAGACGGCCTGGCGATACACGGCGAGCCACATCGCGAATACGACGGTTGCCAGGATGACTTCGCGGATGCTCAGTTGTGGGCGTCGGGCCGTGGACGTGGTTTCGTCGTCATGACGGTGGGCCGCGCGCTTGAATTCCCAGCCAGCCTTTCGCATCACCGTGGCAGCGGCAAAGATGGCCAGCCACTGGCCGACGATCACCGAAAGCACGTAGGCAAAAAATCCGGGCGACAAAAGCGCGACGCCGGGAAAGCCAGCGACGGTTGCGACGATGATTAGCGCCGCCGCCAGCACCCAACCGCTCCGCATGCCGTGACCTCCGCAGGCCAACCAGAGCGCTGAAACCCAGGCCGGCGTCGTCACCATGGCTTGGTAAGCGGCAAGTAACACGGTTGGCACGATCGATTCCCTGGGTGACACGCGAGCCGATTTACCGGCGGCACGTTTGGCGTCGTTCCGGCCTGGCGTCGGTCGTCGCGGCCAAGGACTTGTCGAAGAAGGACTTGCCGAAGTGGAGCAATCCCTGGCGCGGCGCGTTCAGCTTACCGCTTCGGCAGTGCGCCTGCAAAAATCGAGGCGGGCAAGATGCACGCAAAGAACCGGTGCGCGGTGTTTTGCGAAAAAATAGTGGAATAGGTGCCTGACAGACGGTGGCGCCGCTGCTACGATTGCCCCCGCAATAGACCACGTGGCCAGGGAGGCGCCGAACAAGTGGCCTGCGTCCGCGGCTGCAGGGGCCCCTTCGGCCGTGGACGTTTTTTCTGATTTCCCGGCGTGTCGGGCGAGTTGCAGTTCTCCGCCGCGCATGAAAAAGGACCGCAGCATCAGCGGTCCTTTTTTGTTTTCCCTACACTCGTTGATTCACAACCTGCTGCACCGACAGCATGCCGTGATTCGGCGGCTCGATCGACGTCGCTGCGCCGGCAACGCGACCGTCAAACCACCAGCGCAGCGTCCGGCTGGTGGTGGCTGCACGCGGCGGTCAGGCCGACGGTCGGCGGCAGTGCTGGTAGGCGAGGATCACCTCGTAGAGGTCGCGCGACAGCGTCACCTCGTCGCCTTCGAAGTCTTCCAGCCAGGTCCGCTCGGAGCGAACGGCCTCGAGCATCAACGGCAGGATGTGTCCCAGTGGCACCGTGACCGAATCGACGTCGACGTCGTGATCGGCCAGCGCGGCCGGAGCTGACTCGGGTCCGTAGTATACTCGCAGTCGCGTCGCTTGCATTTAACACTCCCTTGCCGTGGGCGGGCCGATTGCGTCGTGTGCCCCAACGAATCGACCCGACACCTGAGACTTTTCGCATCCTTGCTAGACACCACCGCCACGGGCCAACCGAGGTCGGTTGACTCTGACAGCAATGCCGACGGCGCTCGCCGGTCACCCGCTATATCGGCCGATGACATTGTGAGGGTTTGATCAATTCGGCCGAAAAGCGCGATTTTTTCGTCAGCCCGGCCGCCGCAGCTGGAAACCCATCCACAGAAGGGTTCGATTGGGGGCCGGTGCCGTTTGCTAGCACTTTGCCGGGCTCGGCACGCCGTCCACCTCGCCGCGCATGATCTTCTCGATCTGGCGGCGGTCCTCGGGCGCGGGAAGCCCCCAGCCGGCCTCGTAGCCCACCATTTCCCGCGCCGGCACGCTGCGCATCGCTTCCTGCATGATGTCGAAGGCATCAAGCGTCACCAGCGCCGGGTGGCAATGGCCGCAGGCGTGGCTCAGTTGCAGCATTTCTTTTCGCAGCGTGGTGACGTAATTGGCCAGCCGCGCGCTTTTGAGCGTGGGGTCGAGCCCCCGCATCAGCCAGCGGTTTTGCGTGGCGACGCCCGTGGGGCAGTGTCCCGTGTGACAGCGCTGCGCCTGGATGCACCCGATGGACAGCATCGCCGTGCGGCCGACGTTGACCATGTCGCAGCCGAGCGCCATCGCCAGCAGCGCCGTTTCGGGAAATCCGAGCCGCCCCGATCCGATGAACACGACGCGTTCGTGCAGCCCGTGTTCGACGAAGGTGCGATAGACGCGTACGATCGCCACTCGAAACGGCAGCGAGACGTGATCGGCGAAGACGAGCGGAGCGGCGCCGGTGCCGCCGTCTCCGCCGTCGACGGTGATGAAGTCGACGCCGCGTTTGCCGTCGGCCATCAGTCGCGCCAGGTCGGTCCAGAAGCCCGCTTCGCCGACGGCCGACTTGATGCCGACGGGCAGCCCCGAGGCGTCGGCCAAGCGTTCGACAAAATCGAGCATGCTGTCAGCATCGTGAAACGCGCTGTGCCGCGGCGGGCTGATGCAGTCTTGCCCGACGGGCACCCCGCGAATCGCCGCGACCTCGGGCGTTACCTTAGCGCCGGGCACGATGCCACCCACGCCAGGTTTGGCCCCCTGGCTGAGCTTGATCTCGATCGCGCGGACCGGATGTCGCTGTACGTTTTCCAGAAAACGGTCGAGCGAAAAGTCCCCGCGCTCATCGCGGCAACCGAAATAGCCCGTGCCGATTTGCCAGATCAGTTCGCCGCCGTTGTCGTGGTATGGCGAGATACCCCCTTCGCCGGTGTTGTGTAGGCAGCCGGCCAGCCGACAGCCGCGATTGATCGCCTCGATGGCCGGCGCGCTGAGCGAACCGAAACTCATGGCCGAGACGTTGAGGATCGACGGCGGCCGAAACGCCTGGGCCCGACCGCGAGAGCCCCCCAACACCTTGGCGACGGGGATGGGGTATTTCACCCCCGCGGCTACGTCGGCCGACGACGGCGTCGGCATCACCGGCGGCGGCACGTAGGGGAACACCGCGTGCTTGATGAGCAGCCGGTTGTGCGGGCGTTCGAAGTCGTCGTCGCTGCCGAAGCCGAAATAGTTGTTCTCGTTCTTCGACGACGCATAGACCCAGCGGCGCTGGTCGCGGCTGAATGGCCGCTCTTCGTCATTGCTGGTGACAATGTACTGTCGCAGCTCGGGCCCGATCGCTTCGAGCCAGTAGCGGAAGTGGCCAATGATCGGGAAGTTGTGCAGCACGGCGTGCTTGCGCTGTGTGACGTCATGAATCACGAGCGCCATGAGCCCACCAACAACCAACAGCAGAATCGTCCAACCCATCGGAAGCATGTCTCCTTACCACAACCAGCCAATCGTGCGGCGCCCAAACGCCTGACCGCCGAGTTTGTACCCGGGGTTCCGAAGAGTGTAGCATGAAGTGCGCCCGACACGACCGCCTGCGGGGCGGTCGTCGGCGCGGCACTCGGCGGAAACCAGGGGGACAGCGGATGGCCGATACGACCTCGACAGCAACGTCCGCCAAAGCAGCGCCCGACGCAACGACTTCCGACGCAGCGACGCCCGAGACGGCGTCTGTGCAGGCCCTATCGTCGGCGGCCGGGACTTTGCCCGTCCGGCGCCGGGCGCTGCTGTTCGAGCGCCGCGTGCTCACGTTCGGCGCGCTGGCCGTCACGCTCGCCGTGCTGGCCGCGTTCTGGTATCTGGGCGCCGCGTGGGTCAACGGCCAGGCGCTCTGCGCCGTGCTGGCGGTGATGTTTGTCTGGCTCGTGGCCGGCAGCACCTTGCGGCACCGTTTTCGCTTCGGCTTGCGGACGCTCTTTGTGATGATGACCATCGCGGCCGTGCTGTTTGCCCTGGTGGGCAAGCGCTGGTACGACATCCAGGGCCGCCGCCGCGCGATCGCCGCGCTCGAGCCGATGGGCGTGAGCGTTCGCTACAGCGTGCGGCGCGAAGGTGACTGGTTTCGTACCGACGAAGGTTGGTTGCTGCCGAGCTGGCTGATCGACGTTCTCGGCGAAGACTTCTTTGCCGACCCCTTCGCGATCAGCCTGAGTCAGTCGCAAATCGACAACCAGGTGCTCGCGGCGACGGACCTTGCGGGTTACCCCTACGTCGCGGTTTGCTTGTGCAATCTCGACGACGACGGCATGGCGGCGCTGGCCGGGCTCGTCGATCTGGAAAGTCTGCAGATCAACGGTACGAGAATCAGCGACGCCGGCTTGGCACACTTGTCCGGCTGCGTGAACCTCACTTTTCTCGACCTCAGCAACGACAATGTCAGCGATACCGGCTTGGAACACCTCGCCGGACTCGCCAAGCTGCAGAGACTTGATCTGGAAGGCACACGTGTGACCGGCGTCGGCCTGCAACATCTGCGCGGCAGCGGGCTTACCATGCTCAACCTATCGGCCGCCCCTGTCACCACCGCTGGGCTCGCAGAAATCGGTCGGCTTCCCGCGCTGGTGTCACTACGGCTCGACTCGACTGGCATCACCGACGCCGATCTAGCGCAGCTGGACCGTCTTACCAACCTGCAATATCTCAGACTCATCAATACCAACGTCGGCGACGCGGGGTTGGCGCACCTGGAGGACCTGCGGAACCTCGAAGCACTCGATCTTGGCGGCACTCTTGTCACCGCCGACGGTCTCGCTCACCTCGCCGGGATGAACCAACTTTCATCGCTCGATCTGGAACGCTGTAGGATTTCGGATGCCGGTCTCACGCACCTTGAACACGTTGCCTCACTACGGCAACTCAACCTTGAGGGAACTAACGTGACCGCAGCCGGAGTCGCTCGCTTGCGTGAAGCGCGGCCTGGGTGTGAAATCCGTTGGACACAGCCGACGCCGTCGACCAGCGCCCCATGACCGAATTCGCCGTCTCGGCATGTCCGGAGCTGAGCTTGGCGACGGCGACGCGGCCGGCCGCATGAGCCGTTCTTGCCGCTGCTGGTGTGCCGCGCGCCGCTCGATTAGACTTCTCGACACACGGCCCGATGTCTAGTGACTCGATGCCGCGCGGCCGATGGCCTCGCCGCAGTGCGCTACGGGCCCTGACAACTTCGCGGTCCTCGGTGGTCCTTCATTCTTGTAGGAGCAGTGTTTCGATGAATCCGTTTTTGGCCGAACTGGTCGGTACGGCGATTCTCGTCCTTTTGGGCAATGGCGTCGTCGCCAACGTCGTGCTGTCCAACACCAAGGGACACGGCGGCGGCTGGATCGTGATCACGGCCGGCTGGGGCTTTGCCGTCTTTGTCGCCGTGCTCTGCGTCGGGCAGTTCAGCGGCGCCCACATCAACCCGGCGGTGTCGGTCGGCCTGGCTGTGGCGGGCGAATTCGACTGGGCGCTTGTGCCCGGCTACGTTGCCGCGCAGTTGGCCGGCGGCTTCCTCGGCGGCGTGCTCGTCTATCTGTTCTATCGGCCGCACTACGCCCTGACCGACGACGGCAATGCCAAGCTGGCGACGTTCTGCACCGCGCCGCAGATTCGCGAGGGCACGTCCAATACGTTCTCCGAAGTCGTGGGCACGTTTGTGCTCGTCTATGCCGTGCTGCTCTCGGTCGAGCCCACGTTCCAACTGCCAGGCGGCGACGTCGCCGATCCGGTGCAGGTGGGCCTCGGCTCGATCGGCGCGCTCCCCGTCGGACTGATCGTGTTCGCCATCGGGCTGTCGCTGGGGGGCACGACCGGCTACGCCATCAACCCGGCCCGCGACCTGGGGCCACGTCTGGCACACGCCGTACTGCCGATCCCCGGGAAGCGCGACAGCGACTGGTCCTATGCGGCGATCCCCGTCGTCGGACCACTGGTTGGCGCCAGCGCCGCCGCCGGCCTGTTCCTGCTGCAATCGTAGCGCGAGCTGCACCCGGCGGCCGGACGTGACATCACCGTACGTTTTCACGAGGGCATCATGAACGACACAACGTTCGACCAGCAGAAGGCGCACCGCCGTTTTGCGGCGGCATGTTTCAACGAGGCCTGGAATCTACTCGACAAGACCAACCGCACGGCCGACGACGATCTGCAACTTGTGCGACTCGTTCACGCCTCGCACTGGCACTGGACACAGGTCGAAGGTGCGACCCGCGAGAACTTCTCGATCGGCTACTGGCAGACGGCCCGAGTGTATGCCGTGTTGGGTCAGGCCGACAACGCCCGGCGCTATGCGGCCCATTGCCTGGAGGTGAGCAGCGGCAGCGACGTCGAGCCGTTCTTCCTGGCCTACGCCCACGAGGCCGCCGCCCGCGCCGCCGCTCTGGCGGGCGACGTCGAGACGATGCGCCGCCACCACGACGAGGCCGCCCGCATCGCCGAGACCCTCAGCGACGAAGCATCGCGCACCCAATTACAGGCCGACCTGGAGACGATCGGGTAGCCGGCAAGTCGATTGATGACAGTGCGCGCTCTGTTTTACCAGTTCACGCAAACGAACACGCTTCCGGCGCCGCAATGCACGAGATACCGCCTACTGACGGACAGCGATCGATCGACTGGGGCCGGACGTCGGCAGACTACGGAGCGTATCGGCCGGGGCCGCCTCTGGGTTTGTACACCCGTTTGGCCGCACTCGGCGTGGGGTTGCCGGAACAGTCCATACTCGACCTGGGCAGCGGCACCGGTGTGTTGGCCCGTCAGTTTGCTCGGCAGGGAGCGGTTGTCGCCGGCGTTGACGTCGCGCCCGAACAGGTGATGATGGCCACCGAGTTGGCCGCCGCCGAGGGGCTCGACGTTGACTTTCGTGTCGCCGCCGCTGAGTCGTTACCGTGGCAGGCGGCCACGTTCGACGTGGCGACCGCCAATCAGTGTTGGCTCTACTTCGACGTCCCGCGGACCGTGGCCGAACTGCGGCGCGTGCTCAAGCCGGGAGGACTGCTGGTGACGTCGCACTTTTGTTGGCTGCCGCGACAGGACGAGATCGCTCGCGCGTCCGAGGCGCTCGTGCTCGAATACAATCCCGACTGGAGCGGCAACGACTTTTCCGGCGTCATTCCTCCGTTGCCGCGCTGGGCCGAGCCGTACTTTCACGAGCGGGCGATGTTTTACTTCGACGAGCCGATCCGCTTCACACGGGAGACCTGGCGCGGCCGCATCCGGGCCTGCCGCGGCATCGGCGCGACGCTCTCGTCTGATGAAGTCGCCGCCTTCGATGCGGCGCACGATCGATTGTTGCGGAAAGTCGCCGGTCACGAGTTCAGCGTGCTGCACCGCATCGATGCGCACGTGTTTGAATTTCGCGACTAGCGGTGCGTGATGCCCAAAACGCTGCGAACGTTTTGATCATCGCGTCACCCCGTCAGTACCAGGTTGTCGCGGTGGATGAGTTCTTCGTAGGGGCAGTGGCCCAGTTCGGCGGCGATCTGCTCGGTGCGGAGGCCCTGGATGCGCCGCAACTCGTCGGCCGTGTAGTTGGTCAAGCCGCGGGCGAACTCCTGGCCGAGTCGGTCGCGCAGGGCCACGACGTCCCCCTTGGCGAAGTCGCCGACCGTTTCGGTGACGCCGATGGCGAGCAGGCTGCGACCGCTCGTCTCGATGGCGCGGCGGGCACCGTCGTCGAGCACCAGGTAGCCGCGCGGCTGGACCGTCAGGCCGATCCAGCGCTTGCGGGCCGTGATGGTCGAGCCCTGGGCGAGAAAAAGTGTGCCGACGGTCTCGCCTGCCACGATCCGTCCCAACACGCCGGGTGTCTTGCCGCTGGCGATGATCACGTTCTCGCCGCCGGCCGTCGCGATCCGCGCCGCGCGCAACTTGCTCGCCATGCCGCCCTTGGAGAGGCCTGCGACGTGCGCTTGCGCCAGTTGCATCGTCCCGCTGTCGATTTTTTTCACCAGCTCGATGCGCTGTGAGCCCGGATCGGCCGGGTCGCCGTCGTACAGGCCATCGACGTCCGATAGGATCACCAGCAGCGGCGCCCGCAGCAGGTTGGTCACCAGGGCCGCCAGGTGGTCGTTGTCGCCAAACGTGGTGAGCAACTCGTCGACACTGACCGTGTCGTTCTCGTTGACGATCGGCACGGCGCCCATCTCCAACAGCGAGACCAGCGTGTTGCGGACGTTGAGGTAGCGGGTGCGCTCGTCGAGGTCGTCGGCCGTGAGCAACACCTGGGCGGCGTGTCGGTTGTGGACCCGCAGCGCGCGATTGTAGGTCTGCACGAGGTAGCTTTGCCCGACGGCGGCGACGGCCTGGAGGTGGGCGACGTCGCCGGGGCGGTTCTTCAATCCCAACTGTCCCATGCCGGCGCCGACGGCTCCGCTGCTGACCAGCACGACGCGTCGACCGGCGTCCAGCAGCGCGTTGATCTCGCTGGCCAACAGCGCGATGCGCGCCTCGTCGAGCAGCCCGTCGTCACCCGTCAGTGGCCGCGTACCGATCTTCACGACGATCGTGTCGGCGGTGGCGGCGATTTCCTGTCGCACCAGATCGGTCATCGGTTCACAGCGGCCTCAAGGGTGTGTGGGACGGCACGTGGGGGGGGACGGGTTGGGTCGGGCAACGGGCGCGGGTTGCGGAGGCCGTGCCGAACGATTTGAGTGGGCCCATTATAGGCACGGCGCGTCCCGGCGTAAGACGACACTTTCGGTCGCGCGGCGGTGCAAAAAGGTGCCGACCCGTGGCGCGTGGGTTTTTGTCTCCCCGAGGCCGGTTGAGGCCGACGGCGTGTCGGCCTAGAATGTCTACTGCTACGACGATGCGACTTTCACCTCCCCGCACGTGGGCAGCGCACAAGTCGCAACGCAGGCGCCCGGTATTGCGGAGCGACTGGCGTGGCTCGGTAAGGACGGCTCCGCCACCGTCGCGCATGATGGCGCACCGATTGGATCGGCCCTGGGTTGGAATACTCCCCTATGAGTGAACTGCACCACGAGTGTGGGGTTGCGGCGATCTACCACCTTCGCGGCCCCGCCGTGAGTCCGCTCTGCCCCGCGCAAGGCGCCGACGAAGTCTCGCGGTTGATGCCCCGCATGTTGCTGGATATCCAGAACCGCGGGCAACTCTCGGCCGGCTTCACTACCTACAACCCGCATCGCAACCAGTTGATCGACACCCACAAAGAGCTGGGGGTCGTCAGCGAGGTTTTCCGGCTCGGTCATCGCGGCAAGTTCGAAAGCCTGATGAACGAATACGCCGGCCGGGCCGCGATCGGCCACGTGCGCTACGCCACCTGTGGCGCCGAAGACCGCAGCTATGCCCAGCCCTTCGAGAACCACCACCTGCAGAAGCACAAGTGGTTCAGTTTCGGCTTCAACGGGCAGATCACCAATTACGTCGAGCTGCGCGACCGCATCCTCCGCGACAACGACAATTACCTCGCCCGCGAGACCGACACTGAGATCCTGCTGCACCTGATCGGCAAGGAGCTATCGGGCGACCGCGATCCCTCGCCGGTCGAGCTGATGCGGAACATCGACCGTCAGATCGACGGCGCCTATTGCCTGGCGCTGCTCAACGCCCGGGGCGACATGTTCGTGGCCCGCGACCCGTTGGGCATCAAGCCGATGTGCTACGCGATCGAAGGGCCGTTGTTTGCCGCGGCAAGCGAGAGTGTGGCCCTGTTGAATCTCGGTTTCCAACCCGACAGCATCCGCTCGCTGGAACCCGGGCAAATGGTTTCGATCGTCGACGGTCAAATTGAAGTGGAGCGGTTTGCCGAGAACCAGCGTAGCGCGCATTGTTTCTTCGAGTGGATCTATTTCGCCAACGTTGCCAGCCGGATGGACGGCCGCGGCGTGTACGTTTCCCGCAAGGCGCTCGGCGAGGAGTTGGCGGCCCAAGAGACTGTGCCGCTCGATCGGGACACGATCGTCGTGCCGGTGCCCGACACCAGCAAGGCGGCGGCCGACGCGATGGCCTACACCCTCGGTGTGCCGTCGCTCGAAGGCCTGATCCGCAATCGCTACACGGGCCGCACCTTCATCGAGGGATCGGACCGCCGGGAAAGTCGGGCCCAGTCGAAGTACACGCCGCTGCGCGAAGTGCTGGCCGGCAAGCGCGTGTTGTTGGTCGAAGATTCGATCGTCCGCTCGACGACCATGCGCGTGCTGGTCAAACGCATCCGCCAACTTGGCAAGGCCCGCGAGATCCACGTGCGAGTCGCCTGTCCGCCGATCGTGGCGCCTTGTTTCTACGGTATCGACATGTCGACGATCGGCGAGTTGTTTGCGCCGCGTTTCCTCGTCGATGGCGAGCTGACCGAAGAGGCCCAAGCGGCGATGGCGGAGGAGTTGGGCGCCGATTCGCTCCGCTACCTGCCGGTCGAGTCGATCGCCCGGGCGGTGAACTTCCAGGCGAGTGACCTTTGTCAGGCCTGCATCACGGGCGAATACCCCACTTCCTGCGGCCAGCAACTCTACCAGGTCGCCCTGGCCAACGCCCGCGGCCACAACGCCACAAACGGCGCCCGCACCTACGAAGCCCCGCGCACCGTGAAGGCGTGAGTGGGCGCTAGCGCTGGACGTCGCCGGCCTGCCCAACCAAAATCGGGGAAGATGAGGCAGCCTCCTGTTGTCGTGCGTAATCAGCGAGAGTGCGCGAAAGATGGTGCAGCGACACTATCGAGGTTTGTTTCGGTTCAGCCTCCGCTCGTTGTTGTTGGTTGTCTTATGCCTAGGAATCTGGTTGGGAGTGCAAACGCGACACGCCCTGAGGCAGCGCGATGCCGTTGCGGCGCTGCGAGCCGCGGGAGCTGAGGTCACGTACGACGTTGATCCACCGACTATCGGTCCAGCGACAGTTCTAAGCCACGAACTACGTGAAGAAACGTGGCTTGACCGCGCGCTGCCGAAGGACTTCGTGTCACGCGTCGTGCACGTGCGATTCATACGCAACATCGCGAGCGATGAGATCGTCGCTCATCTAGCGAACCTACCTCACTTAGACCAATTGGAGATTAGCTCCGGAATCGTCACCGACGTCGGCGTCAATTCGATAGCAGGTGCGACGAGCCTTCAAGGCCTCAAGCTCGATGGCGACGATCTAAGCAACGAAGGCCGCAGGAAGTTAGGCCGCTTGGCGAACCTGAAATGCCTCGTCCTGTCCGGTAGAGGCGACGGCGTTGAAGATTGGGATTGGCTTTTGAAATTGCGGGACCTCTGGTATCTGCAGTTGAGTGGAACGATGGTAACAGAGGATTGCCTTCGTCATGTTGGAGGGCTGAAACGGCTGGAGTACTTGATATTAGACAGTGAGGAAGTAACCGACGAGAGCTTAGCCCACCTGGGGTCATTGGCCAATCTCCAAAGTTTGACAATCAAAAGTGCGCCGATAAGTGACGACGGTCTTAAGGCTTTGTCTCGCCTGTCAAACCTGCGAGGATTAGGCCTTTCGCGGACTCCAATCTCGGGCTCAGGGTCGACCCACCTGTCGGGGCTGAAGAACCTTGGGCACATCGAGCTTCACAAATGCCCCGTTGGCGACGACGCTGTTCAGGCTATTGCACAAATGACAAGTCTCAAGTCAGTCGATTTCGTTGGGACACCACTGTCCAACGAAGCGGTTGCCAGGCTGCGACGGGAGTGTCCTGCACTAGAAGGCCGGACGTACGACGTGACCGACGACTGACATAGCTGTTATGGAAATGTCCGATCCTACCAGCAACCGACGCTGACCATAGCGCGGCAGCTTTGCTGCTGCCGGACGTAGCGCACCGACGGCTTTCCCCGCCTCACGCCTGTTGGTCGACCGTCGCGCCGTCGCCGAGTTGGCGGATCGTGTCGAGTTTCACCAGCCAGTCGTATTGGGCCAGCGTGCTGGCCGTCGGTTACGCGTCCCGACCCCGCCGGATGGATGAAGCCCCGGCCACCGTGAAGGTGTGAGCGGGGCTCGGGCGCGATTCGCGGAGTTTTCCTTGTATGCTCTCCGCGGGCGCGCCAGAATGGCGGTGACGATCGGTCCGACTGTCGAGACGGGGCGTGCTATGCGACAAGTTGTTGTTGGGGTGCAGTGGGCCGGCGCTAGCCAAAGGACGTGTTCGATGACAGACGTGGTCGCGATTGCCTGGCTACTAAGTATTCCTGCCCTGTTTCTGCTTGGGGCATTTTTCAGTGCGCGCGCTTTTCGCATGTGGAACCCAAGCAACGTAACTACGCGAATTCTTGTGTGGTCCGTATTTGGAATAAACGCGCTCGCGGGCCTGCTGCACCTTGGCGGCGTCAAAGACGCATACGCTGGGATGCCGTTGATCGGCTGGGCCGGGCTTTTGTTTCTAGTCGTTCTGTGGTACCGCGGCCTAGCCGTGCGGTACTTTCATGGCGCGTGACTCTGGAAACTGATACGCCGCGAATTTGCGTTGAAAGCGACCGCGCAGTAGAAATTACAGCGTTGTACGACGCATCGAGGTGCTGGGAGCCTCGGCGTCGGCCACGCTGACATTCGGGCGAACGTCAGCAGGAGCGTTCCGATGACAGCATCCGAGGCATTTTGGAGTTCGTGGTTTACATACACCTTGATCGGACTGGGCGGCCTACTCATTGTGGTCGTAGTCACAACTGTTGTCCTAATGGTGAACGCGAAGAAGAACGACAGGTAGTCACGTTGTACGGACGCACGACGAGTGAGTTCACAGCGCTGGAATCCGTTCAGTGGCGAACGGGTCACTTGGTGTCATGACTGGCGTCGGCCACGCTGACCGGTGACGGACCCATGAAATCAGGGCGGACAAAAACACGTCGTATGCCGTCATTCTCCTTCCCTCCATGTTTCGAGGCTTGGCAAGCAATGTATCTGAAAAACCACTTGGGACCCACTGCGCTGGCGTTGATCGTTTGGACCGGTTCAGCGTTGTGCGCGACGGCTTGGGGGTCCGACGAACAAGATGCGGCACACAGGAGCGTCGTGGCACGAATTGAGAAACTACAAAACCTTAAAGCGCACTACCAAGACGTCGAGGAGTTCGCAGCGTATCCCACTGACGGGCCAGTCGCAGAGGCGCTCAAGAAGGTTGTCTCAGAGGGCAGCAAGGACAACCTTGTCTTCGAGTTTCATACTGGCAGGTACAAGTCCGATTGCACATTTGCGTTCTTGCGAGGTGCAGCGAAGCTGGAAGAGGAATACCTTCAATATGGTACGCCGGGAACACACAGAATTGAGATCAAGCGAAAGATGTTCTCGACCGGTAATGGGCGATACGAACAATTCATACAGGAATCTCCGTCCGGCCGCATGCAGGGTTCGATTCGGGCGGAGCGACGGCCAGTGGAAACAGCACTTGAAATGGGTCTAGGGCTCCGTACGTACGACAGTCAGGATGTGATGTCCGCTGAGTCTTATGCAGCGCTTGAGCAAAAGAGCTTTGACGATGGACTACTTGTCCTGTGCCGTCGCGATGAAAAGGGCGATGTCGAGCACGAGTGGACATTCGATACGACGCGCGGGGCAGCACTTACGTCCTATGCCGTCAAGTTCAAAGACTTTGTCGGCCTGGAGGTGACTTGCGACGATTTTGTCGACATTGGTGGGGTGAGACTGCCGCGACGCATAAGGAAGTTGCGGTTTTCAAAGGCCCGCACGACGCCGCTTGAACGTGGAGCAGTCTCGATCGACACAGTTCAGGTGGAGGAATACAATCTCAACGATCCGTCACAGTCAGAGGATGACATGTACATCGTGTTTCCGGTGGGAACGCGCATGCACGACGACAGAAACGGCCACACGTTTAGCGTCGTAGACAAAGCGCAAGCATTCCCGGATGAGTAGAATCGCAACGTCCTCGCAACGGCGAGCGATGAAACAACAGATCGGGATATGT
>JAGQPT010000350.1 GCA_020426575.1 Planctomycetales bacterium | reverse complement strand
CCTTGATCATCGGACGATGGCGCCATCCGGAGATTTCTCTATCCGGCAAATTCGTCGCGGATAAACGTGCGGGCCGATTCCCAGGACTCGGCCGCGCGCTCGAAGTCGACGCTCATGGCTCGAACCGTCGCCGGAGTCTCGACGCGCGGCTTTGCCGTCGCATCCGGGTGTAGCGGAATTTGGGCGCTGGGGCCGGCAGCGAGTCGGCCTTCGATCTCGGGGGTGAGCAGCCAGTCAACCAGTCGGCGGGCCGCCTGGGGATTCGGCCCGCCTCGGATGATCGCCAGCGTGTTGGGAATGAACAGCGTTCCCAATGCTTCGTCGTCACCGCGCGGCTGTTGATCGGGATAGACGATCGCGACCGGCATTCCTTTTTCGATTTCGACCATCGCATCGTCGGTGTCCGTGAGTCCGAATGCAGCGGTGCCGCCGGCCACCGATTGGGCCACTCGCTTGTTGCCCGACATGATCTGTACGCCGTTGGCCTTGGCGGCGCGAAAGAAATCCTTGGCCCGCTCGTCTCCCCATTGGGCGAACAGGCACGCCGCATGCGTCGCCGTCGTGCCGAATAGCGGCTTAGCCATCGCCGCCCGACCGGCCCACTTCGGGTCGGTGAGGTCGTGGATCGAGTCGGGAAACTCCTCGTCCGGCACCAGGTCGGTGTTGACAATCAGCACCCGGGCCCGGGCCGCAAATCCGTGCCAGAGCCCGTCGGGCGAACGATACTGCTGGGGAAATTCCGCACCGCGCGTCGGCACATACGGTTCGAGCAAACCGGCCCGCGCCAGACGCAGCGTGTTGAGGATCTCATTGTTCCAATAGACGTCAGCCCGGGGCCGCGCCGCTTCACGACTGATCGCCTCGGCCAGGCCAACGCTTTTCGTCGACTCGGTGTCGAACTTCGGCAGCGCCTCGACGCCCGTTTCCCCGGTAAAGTCGTCGAGCAGCGCCTCGGAGAACTCGCGGTCGAGCGCCGTGTAGACGACGACCTCGTTCGCCGTGGGGGCCGGGGGCTCACTTTCGGCGTTTCCACAACCCTCCGCGCTCGCCAGCAGCATCCAGCACGCCGTGATCGCCACAACGTGGCGTCGGCAACACGGCGGCGACGCAAAAGACGCACGCGTCGATATTCCCTCGTGCATTACCCCCTCGCGCATGTTTACCCCCTTTGTTGGCAAGCGGGATCGTGTGCGGCAGGCGGATCATCGACCGAGTCACGCCGACGGCGCAAACCGAGACACCACGGCTCCGATCGCACCCGTCGCATTCAGCCGACGCATTCAAGATACAGCAGCGTCGCCGACAGTACGACCGCCGCCAGCAACGTTGCCCCGGCCAGCACGATGCCCCGGGCCGGTGTGGCGACCCCGCGCCACATCACGCGAAACATGTCGCGGTCGTAGACGTCCGGCATCGTGGTCAGACGTCCTGCCAGGTCCAAGATGAGCGCCAACAGGGCGACGGTTGTGATCCCGGCAAGGAGCATCTCCAGCCCCAGCGCGATCGTCTCCGCGGCACTCCCGCGCGCGAATATGAATGCCACGGTAACGAGCGCGATGAACTGGGCCACGAGGTGAATCGTCCACTCGGCGGCGACCGTGGCCTGGCGACGACGCAGCCGGCCACTGCGCTCGGCCAGCGTCGCGGCGGTCAGCCCGGCGTAGCTGAGTCCCGCAAGCAATGAGGCGAAACCAAGTCCTGGCGTTGCCGACGCCGGAGTTGGTCGAAAAAGCCGGACGGCGGCCACGACGACGATCACGGCCACGGCGACCCAGGCGAGGCTGCGCTCGGCCGTCGCCAATCGGTCTGTCCATCGCCGTGATCGCATCGCCAGGGGCCGCTCGTTTGTCGTCGTTGGGGGGCGTTCGACAGGAGTGCGAACCACCGCGCCGGTCCCACCACGTCGTCCCGTGCTAGAATGGGGGCATGGTAGCGTTTACTTCTATTCGGCCCAAGCCAGCCGTACCCGCGCCGCTCGCCCTGGTTTGCGTCTGCTGCGCGCTGCTTCTCGACTCGGGCTGTGGCCGCAGCGAGGCCACGCGGCCCGCTGCACCATCGCCCTCCGTTGCGCCGTCTTCCTCGGCGACACGGTCGTCGACCCAAGCGCACACGGCACCGGAAACGCGAACGCCTGCTTCGGCACCCCTCGCAGGCGATACATCGCGCTTGGAAACGGCGCCTCGCGAACCTGTGCGTCTCGAGCCGCGTCGTTCGGAGTCGGCTGCGGCACTTTCCACCGAACCGGTCGGGGCCATCGACGACGACCGGCTTGCCACCCAGCGGATTCGCCGCCTCGACGGCCGGCACCTCACGTTGCTGACCGACTTGCCGTCATCCGAACCCGTCGACACGCTCGTCGACGTGTTCGACGCCGCCTACCCGCTCTGGTGCGAGTATTTCCAGGTCGAGGCCGACACCGAGTGGCGGATGTTCGGCTGCGTGATGAACGACCGGCAGCGCTTCGAGCGGGCGGGTCTGCTCCCCGACACGGTTCGCCAGTTCCGCGAAGGTTACAGCCAGGGCCATTGGCTCTGGCTCTACGATCAGCCGAATGACTACTACCGCCGGCACCTGTTGCTGCACGAGGGCACGCACGGCTTCATGGCGACGCGGCTCGGCGGCATGGGCCCGCACTGGTACATGGAAGGCATGGCCGAACTGCTCGGCACGCATCGCTGGAAGGACGGTGTGCTACGGCTCGGCTATTTTCCAGCCGACCGCGGCGAAGTGCCGATGCTCGGCCGCATCAAGCTTGTGCAGGAGGCCGTTGCTGACGACCGGCTGCGGACGCTCGACGACGTGCTGAACATTGGCCCGTCGCGTGTCGTGAGCAACGAGCCGTACGCCTGGTGTTGGTCGCTGTGTACGCTGCTGAACGCGCATCCGCGCTATCGCGATACATTCCGGACGTTGGGCCGCGAGGTAACCAGCGACGCATTCAACGAGCGGGTCCACGCACTTTTTGGTGAGCGGATGGACGAGTTGGCCGTCGAGTGGCCCGCCTTTGCGGCGTCACTCGAACACGCCGCCGACGTCGAGGCTACGGCGCTCGATTTCACACCGGGCGAGCCGCTCGCTGCCACCACTGAAGTCACCGTCGACGCCGCCCGCGGCTGGCAAAACACCGGCCTGCACGTCGAGGCCGGTCAGCCGCTGCGCTTCGAGGCCAGCGGGCGCTATCAAATCGCCGCCACCGATCAGTCCTGGATGTGCGAACCGGGCGGCGTGACGATTCGCTATTACGCCGGCCGACCGCTCGGTGTGTTGCTCGCCGCCGCCATCCCCGATGACCTGGCCGACGCGGCGCGACAGCCGCCGCGCGAGGGCGACCTCCGGATGCCGCTGGTCGTGGGCCTGGGGCGCGAGTGGACGCCCGGGCGGTCCGGCACGCTGCAACTGCGCGTCAACGACTCGGCCGGCGAACTCGCCGACAATGCGGGCGAGCTTAAAGTGAAGATCGGCGGCGGAGCGTCGGCCGCGGATTGACGGCGTTGCCTTTCACCCGCAGAATGAGCGCTCGCCGTGGCCTCAGTTGGTGCAGCAGTAAGTTAAAAACAAACCTCTGACGAGGAAGCTCCTAAATGAACTATATCGAGCAGGAAGACCCCGAGCTTTGGGCTGCCATGGCCGACGAAGAGCGGCGTCAGCAGGACGGTCTGGAGTTGATCGCCAGCGAGAACTACGTCAGCCCGGCCGTCATGCAGGCCGCCGGCAGCGTGCTCACCAACAAGTACGCCGAGGGGTATCCCGGCCGACGCTATTACGGCGGCTGCGAATACGTCGACGTCGTCGAAGACCTGGCCCGTGATCGCGCTAAGCAACTCTTCGGCTGTGAACACGTCAACGTCCAGCCCCACTCGGGCAGCCAGGCGAACCTGCCGGTCTATCTGTCCGCGCTCGAACCGGGCGACACCGTGTTGGGGCTCGACCTGGCCCACGGCGGACACCTCACGCACGGGATGCGGCTGAACATCTCGGGCCGACTGTACAACTTCATCGCCTACGGCGTGACCCGCGACACGAACCGCATCGACTTCGACCAGGTGGCGTCGCTGGCCCGCGAGCATCGGCCCAAGTTGATCGTGGCCGGCGCGAGCGCCTACCCGCGCGAGATTCCCCACGACAAGTTTGCCGAGATCGCCAAAGAAGTAGGCGCCAAGCTGTTCGTCGACATGGCGCACTACGCCGGTCTCGTAGCCGCCGGTTTGCACAACAGCCCAGTGCCGGTCGCCGACTTCGTTACTACGACGACGCACAAGACGCTGCGCGGCCCCCGCTCGGGCATGATCATGTGCAAGAGCGACTACGCCAAGGACGTCGACCGCAACGTCTTCCCGGGCACGCAGGGTGGGCCGCTCATGCATATCGTGGCGGCCAAGGCGGTCTGCTTCCGCGAGGCGCTGCAGCCCGAGTTCAAGGCCTACGCCCAGCAGATCATCGACAACGCACATGCGCTTGCCGAGGTGCTGATGGAGGGTGGGCTCAAGCTGGCCTCGGGCGGGACCGACAATCACCTGATGCTCGCCGATGTCACGGCCGTGGGCCTCACCGGCGACATCGCCGAGAAGACGCTCGACCGCTGTGGCATCACGGTCAACAAGAACATGATCCCGTTCGACGAGCGCAAGCCGATGGACCCATCGGGAATCCGCATCGGCACGCCCGCGCTGACGACGCGCGGTATGGGCTCGGACGAGATGCGCGTCGTCGGTGACTGGATCAACGAGGCGCTCGCCGCCCACGAAGACGCGGCCGTGCTCCAGCGGATCAAGGGCGACGTGGCCGAACTCTGTGCCCAGTTCCCGGTGCCGGCGGCCCGGATGGCGACGGTGTGAAGGCTGGCGGGGAAGTCGACTAGCCGCCGAGTCGCGGAGAAGCATGGGGGGCTTCTCGTTGCGACTTACCGATCAACGATGTCCTTTGGACCGAAGATAAATGGGCCACGGTTTCAACCGTGGGTCTGCATATTATGAGTACACATGATCATCCCGCAGCGAAGCTCTTGATGAAGTTCTTCGCAGAAATGCACTCGTGGGAGGCTGCGGCTGCTCGTCGGGAGAATGCCTTTGACTGGGAGAATTCGACTGAATCTGACTACGATGAGTTGACTGTGCAAGAGAGAGAGGAGGTGGCGCACATCTTCGAACGATTCTGCGAGGTGGGTCGATTGGCGTGCAGACTTCAAGAAGGCGGAATGTCACTGAGCCTCGATGAACCGCATTACAATCCTGAAAAGGAGTCGATCGAATCATTCGAGGAATCGAACGACGTGGTCGTTATTGAAACCAAACAGGCGCATCACTATCGATTCTACTATAGATACGAACTCGTTCGCGTCGGAGATGAGTGGCGCATTCGCGATAACAAAAAGTATGCCGTTACGAAGGGTTCATCGTGGACCGAAGACATTTTGTAAGCTAGCGGTCACTTTCGTATAGCAACGGCGGGAGACTTTGTTGATGAAAAGAGCTATCTGGCCAGCGGAACAACAAGATGCAATCGACCGTGCCATGTCTGAGCTGCAGGCTAAAACGTCGGCGCTCGACGCCGTCGTCCACTTGTCCGAGGCAGAGTGGAGCGTGGATCAAGACGAGGGCACGATTGTGTTCACACAATCAGACGGCTCGCAGGCGATAGCCCCTGTTCAGATCATTGGCACCTACGATACCGGCACGAACACGTGGCTCTGGGCATGGGACAATCCCTCGATTGATAGCGCTCTGAGTGCTGATGCGCGCGTCGTCCAAGAATACGGACAGGCCAACAAAATTGAGGCGCTTACCACGCGCAAGGTCGCCTGCGACGAAGGCGTCTGCTGGCAGTTCACCGCGCTAGCCTGCAAGCTATGCAATGCCCAGGCCGCATACCGCGGTCCCGCCGGGAGCGCCTACGTCTTTATGACGTTTGGCAAAGTTCGGATGATGGCACGCAAAAGCGAGTGACAAATTGGTGGACGGTGCCCACCATACGCGCCCTCAGTCGTCGTCGTCGACTTCGCAAAGGGCTTCTCGTTGCGACTTATCGATCAGCGATGTACGCGGGACCCACCGAAAACAGGCTGCGGCTCGGGCCCGGTGGCTCACGGATCGTCGTGCTTTGTGAAAATCAGCGGAGGCAGGACAAAGTGACACACCTGCGTTTGCATCAACCCGAGGACGAAGACGATTCAACATCTCCCGGTTCACTCAGGCTGCACGGCGGCTGTGCGTTTGTCGTGTACCCATCCTACTGTGCCAGCTACTTCGACACCGACGGACTTGTCAGTGCCCTGAAGAAGACACGGGCCGGTCGATTTCGATTTTGGGAGGATTTTGCCGGTGGCGGCGTATTAGAGTTGATCGACGCCGAATCGGACGGCGAACGATGGAGGCCTGCAACCGGGAACTACAGGTGGTGTTCCGTCGAGCGCATAGATGGCCTCAACTGCGGAAATCGTGCCGGAGAAGATTTGGCATCTTATGTCGCATACGCACTTCCCGACTTCCCGCCGCCGATCGCCGTCAAAATGGGACTGGCCGACCGTCCGCCGAAGAAACCGACCATAGGAGTAAGTGCGGAACACATTGATGGCTTGTCGGGAGAACGTTTTTGCTTGGTTGTGCCTCGTCAGGTGAGCAAGGTATGCAAGCACCAGAATTCGGCAATCGATTGGTTCGGGGCGCTTGGCATCAAAGCCAAGAAGTGTCCGCTGTCTGGTCAGCTGACGTCTGGGATCGCCGGATGGTATGACCGTTCACTGGACAAAATGCTCGTCTATCAATTGTCCGGTGGCGAAGAAAACGCCGCGTGGCAGTTGGCGGCTACCTCATACGTTGCCACTCATTGGTGGACCAAATGGCGCGGATTGGAATCGGTCCATCTGCTTGCCGACATTCAAGGAAAGCCGGTGTTTCGGCCAAATTGGACCAACCCAATGTATCGCTAGCCAAACTTCTCTTGCGCCAATACGGCCCCAGCAATGAATTGCTGGGCTAGTTTCGGCTGTCCCGGTGGGACGTAAGAAAGTCGACACTCAGACACCTCAATCGTCGTCGTCGACTTTGCGGAGGGCTTTCTGTTCTTCGGCCAGCATCTCGCGGAAGAAGGCGAGTTGCTCGTTCATCAGTCCCGAGTGCGGGTCGAGTTGGACGGCTTTGGTTTGCACGTCGACGGCCTGTTCGAGGTCACCGACGGCAAAGTGGCACCGCGCCAGCGTGTCGAAATAGCCGGCCCGATCGGGGTCGAGCTTGAGCGACTCTTGGGACATCGCCAGGGCCTCGGCGTAGTCTCCCTCGGTGTTGGCGATCAGCCAGGCCGCCTGGTTGTAACTGGCCGCCAGGGCCCGCTGCTCCGCTTCGCTCATCTGCGGCTTGGTCTTCGCGCGTTCGATCTGCGACTTGTATTGACCGACCGTCGTGGCGATCATCTTCACGACCCGCGCGCGTTGTTCGTCGGTTTGCTCGCGGAGCCGATACGCGGCGATCAACACGTCGATGTCGTTCGGGTTCAGATCAAGCGCCTCGCGCAACAGTTCGGCCTCGGTCTTGAGGTCGCCGTGCTCCTTGGCGACGAGCGAGCGAAAGTAGTTCAACTGGCTTTGCAGTTCCGCCACCTCGGCGCGACCCGCCTGGCCGCGGATGTTGGGCTGCGCGTCGAATTGTTTCTTCATTTCGTCGATTGTCTTGGCCATCAACTCGGCGGCTTCGGCGTTCTTGCCGCGCTCATGCAGCATCAGGGCGAAGCTGAGGCAGAGGTCGGCCATCTGCACGTTCGCCCGACCGCCTGGCGCCACCGCGTCGATTGCCTTTTGATACTCGGCCTCGCTCCAGTCGAGTTGCCCCAGCTTGCGAAGCTGCTGCGCCGTCATGCCGTGGAACAACGGGTTGCCGGGATGCAATTGGCGGGCGCGCTCGGCTTCGCGCTCGGCCCGTTCGGCGTCGCCCCGCACGAGCGACGAATGCGCCAGGCGATACAGCAGCACCGGGTCCGAGGAAACCAGGTGGTCGAGCTTCGCGCCGGCCTCGTCGACGAGTTCCCAGGCCTCGGCCGCGATGAGGCGATCAAAAAGTTCGGCCAGCCCCTGGGAGTCGGTCGGCGGATGGCGCTCGACGATCCGCCGCATCGCCGCGACCGCGTCGTCGGTCCGATCGAGCTGTTCGAGCCAGTCGACGTGCTGCCAGGCCAGTTCGTTGAGGATCGTCGGGCTCGAGGCGTGGGGGTTTTCCTTCAGCGCCGCGTACTCGGCCTCGATCAGCCCCCGCCACACCTCGACCTGCTTGGCGGGGTTCTGCTGCGCAGCGATGTAGGTGCGCACCCAACGCGCCTCGGCGCGCCCCGTCGCGCCCAGCGCCCGATCGGCCACGTCGGACCAGTGGGCCCAGTCCTCGGGGCTCTCCGCCTTGATGTCCATGATCGCAATGGCCGCCTGCTTCGACATCGGTGCCGACATCTCGAATCGCACGATCCGGCACAGCGCGGCCAGGCCTTCGCCATGGGGCAGGGCGGCTAAATCGGCGATCAACTTCCGCCGCGTGTCGACGTCGGCCCGATCGCTGTACTTGCGCATGATCTGGCCGACCATTTCACCGTCGTCCGGCTGTGTCCAAGGGACCTCGATGCGGCGAACGATGTACTGAGCCCGCGTGGCCACTTCGAGGTCGTCGTGCTGTTGCGCGGCGACGAGCGAGTCGAAGGCGTCGACACCCAGCGCGAGCAACTCCTGCTGGG
>JAGQPT010000349.1 GCA_020426575.1 Planctomycetales bacterium | reverse complement strand
GCCGGCTTTGGTGGTGCCGTTTCTTCCAGGGCGTCGGCCAACGGGTAGGGATCGACGAACCAGCGCACCGCCGGTTTCGCGTCTCCAACCGCCTGAGAACAGCGGTTCATCACGGCCTGGAAAGGCTCCCGCTCCGCGATGCTGTCGGCAGCCGAACCGTCCCAACGGTCGTGCAGTTTCTCCGCCAGCATGACGCCGCCGGCGACAATCAACACGTCGTCCTTGATGAAGTGCACGGCCTTGTCGTTGCGGCGCAAACCCTCGCGCGGCGGCACCGTGTAGACAACTATTTTCACTCCCTTGGACTCGATCTCCTCGCGCTGCGCTCCCTGATCGATCAGGTTGGTCTGCACTTTCTTGAGCAGGTCTTCGGCCGCCTTGACGTTGCCTTTTACGTCCATCCAGAGCACGATGGCGGGTCGCTGGTCCGGCTCGTCCACATAGCCAACCGCCACCTGGCCTGTGGGGACGTCGCGGACGTCGGCCCACTCGATACCGAGGCGTTGGTGTCCTTCGAGCCAGACCGTCTGTAGGCGCTGGTAGACCTCGTCGATGAAGGGGCTCATTAGTTCGCCGTTGAGCAACTGGCCGATCCGAGAGCGGTCCCAGCGCTCGAACAGATCGGCCGTGTCGGACGTTGCAGCAAACGCGCAGGTGGTGGCGGGCAAAACCTGTTCGCAAACCGGCCGGTCAGCGGCGGCGGCGTCCTGAGCCCGGCCGACGGGCGACGCCACAGTGAGCAGCACGGCAATGGTGGCCGCCGTGGCAACGTGAGCAAAACACTTTCGTGCGCGTGAACCGACCAAGGTGGTGTCCTCCTAGGAGCAGCGACTGGACTGCGCTCGCCGGCGGTGTCGCCTGGTGAGGGAGCCCTGAATTGGCCGGCGGCCCGTTGAGGTCCTCGCATAGCGAGGGCCCCCGAACCGGCCGGCGGCGTGACCCCCATACATTATCGATTTGCCCGCCCGGCGCAAAGAATCAAATCCCCATCGACTTCCAGAGTAACGACTTGCGGCCCTGGCCGTCGCCTCGGCCGCGCTTGTCTGGATCGGCATGGCACGCCATAATTCGCGCCATGCACGACGTACACTTCGACGCGCTCATCCACGATCCGATCCACGGCTACATTCCCTTTGTCTCGGGCGACGACCTGCCGGCAGGCGAAGTCGCCGAGCGCGACCTGATCGATCACCCCTGGCTGCAGCGGATGCGACAGATCCACCAGTTGCAGACCGCCTGGTGGGTGTTTCCCTCGGCCGAACACACGCGGTTTCAGCATGTCGTCGGTGTGATGCACATGGCCAGTAGGGTCACCGCCGCGCTGTACGACAGCCTCAAGGCGGTCTGTCCCGACGTTCCCAGTCGGGGCTACGTCGAGTCGCTGCTGCGGGTCGCCGGACTGTTACACGACGTCGGGCACGGGCCGTTCGGGCATTTCTTCGACGATCACTTTCTCAGCCGCTATGGCCTGACGCACGAAACGCTCGGGGCCGAGATCATCCGCGGCGAACTGGGGGAACTACTGCGGGGGATTCGCCGCAATCCCAACGGCCGGCTCGACGACAACGAGCAGCTCGACCCGGACGAGGTCGCCTTCGTGATCGCCCGACCGACCTC
>JAGQPT010000348.1 GCA_020426575.1 Planctomycetales bacterium | reverse complement strand
CTTGCCGAGCAGCTTCACCGCCCGCCGCCGACGGGCTTCCAGATCGGCGGCTGTTCCTTTGGGTCTCATGCAACACAGTTGACACAATGCGGCACTACTTGTCTAGTTACTTGTGCACGGATCAATAGGAACAACGCCACCAGTATCGTGACCGTCAGCCACACGCCGGCGCTCCCCATCGAGCCGGAATAGAACATCTGCACATACATGCGTTCCATCATGTCGCGCTGCATCGTCGTCTGCCTCCTTCAAGTGACATCGTCATGCGTGATTCGTCATGCGCATGCCGTCATGCGTACTTCTCGCGGAGCCGGCGCGCCGCGGCCACTTCGTTCTGCAACTTCGTGTACACCTCGTCGAGACTCACATCGGCGGCCGACCCCGGTGCGAATCCGCAGTCCGGGTTGAGCGTGATCCGCTCCGGGGCGACGTATTGTAACGCCTGCTCGACGCGGCTGACGATCGTTTCCGGCGAATCGATCTGCCCCGGCTGGCAGCTCACACAGCCCAGGCCGATCTCGACGTGTTCGGGCAACTGCCGAAACACGGCCATCTCGCCGCTGCCCGGCGCCGTGAACTCCATCGTGATGTGGTCGACGCGCAGCCGCGCCAGTTGCCGAAGGATCGGCTCGTAACCACCGCGAAAGGCCGCCTCGGCGCGGGCCCGCGCACCGGCCCGGCGACAAAGGTGCACTGCCAGCTTCACACCTTCGATTCCCGCCACCACCTCGTTGTCCATCTCGACGGCGAAGTCGGCCGCCCGGTCGGGGTCCTCGTAACCCGCCCGCACCTGCTCGTCGACGAACAGGCAGAGATGCGGATCGTCGATCTGGATGATCGTCACCCCCTCGTCGCGCAACAGCTCGACCTCGTGGCGGAGGATCGGCACACAGTCGCGAATGAACGCCTCACGCGTGGGATACGCCGCCGCGCTGCGATCCGCGTCCCACATCCGTTCGCCCAACAGCGCCGGCGCCGGCAGCGTCGCCTTGATCTGTCGCCCGGTGAGCGACTTCAGCAGCGCCACCTCGCGGGCAATGAACCCCGGCTGCTTCGGCGCCAGTCGGTCGACCACCACGGTCCAGGGCCGACCGTCCGCGCTCGTGCTCAATTCGAAGCCGTGCGCCAGCTCGGCAATCACGCCGATGTACGACTTGCGGCCCCACTCGCCGTCGCTGACGACGTCCAGCCCGGCGGCTTCCTGCATGGCGACGACGTAGCGAATCGCCGCCGTCATCAGGTGCCGATACTCATCGCCGCTGAACGGTGCGTCGTCGGCGATCAACTGCCGCACAAACGCCGGCCTCGGCATCGAACCAATCACCGACGCCGGAAACAACACTCGATCGTTCATCTGCATTTCCTGCGATTCGCTCAGAAGAAATGTTCACCACGGAGGGCACGGAGGACACAGAGAACTAAGAGGGCTGAGAGGACCGAGACTTCGGCGCGAAGCAAACTGGGACGCTGATCGGTCGATCTGCTCCGACTTCCACTTCCCCGCCGTATTCTCTGTGTACTCCGTGGTTGATTCGGGATCTCGGTGTCACTTGCCGGCGTGGCGCGTCGTCCAGTGCATGCGGGCATAGTCGAAGTCCTGTTGCGTGTCGATTTCGATGTAGCCCCCCGGCGTGTCGACGTGCCGCATGGCCACGCCGGCTTCAAGCATCTCCTGGAACAGGTGGATCAGGTACGCCTTCTCGAACAGCTTCGCTTCGCGCCAAGGCCGACCGGAGTGAGACTCGCGGCAGCGATGGTAGTGCTCGCGCAACTGCGCCGCACCGGCGGCGGAAAACTTCGCCACGCCGATGTACTCGCCATAAGCGTCTCCCTCGGCAATCTCGCGATGGATCCGCGTGACCTGCCCATTGCTTACCGTCACCTTCTCGGCATCGTCCGTGGGATGTTCGCTGCGCTCTTCGTAACGGTCCAGCCAGGCGGTGTCGACCACCAACGCGATGTCGCCGTCAGCGGCCAGCAGCGCCCGCACCGCCGGTGCCGAAAACAACGTGTCGCTGTAACAGCAGACGAACGGCTCGTCCATCAGGTCCTCGGCGTAAAAAAGCGATGCCAGGATGTTGTTATTGGGCCAGTTGTCGTTGTGGCGAAAGGCAAAATCGGGATAGTCCTGCCGCACCTTGGCGATCTGGTAACCGCCGATGAAGCAGACTTCGTCGATGCCGTTTTGCCGGAAGGCGTCGACGACCCAATCAAGGATGCGGCGGTCGTCGACCTCGGCAAAACACTTGGGCGACCGCGCCGTCGTCGGCATCAACCGACTCCCGCGACCAGCCCCAATGATGATGGCGCGCACCGCACAACTCCCACTCAGACACAGGCGAACACGTCGCTCGAACAACCTAACGCGACCGCTGCAGGATACCCGATCCCCCGGCAAGATTCACGTTTCGGACACCAAAGTATTTGCCGGCGTGGAAAGGCCCAAGATAGAATGCGCGCGATCAACCGTAGGGTGGGTGCTCGCACCCACCGTCACGATGCCGGATAACAAAAGCGCAAACGCCGCCACCGGCAACGAGCAGCAAACGGCCGCATAAAACCGGTGGGCACATGATCATCTACTCCCCGGCGCGCGAAGGCGAGCAACCGCCGCCGCGACAATTCAGCCTGCGGTCGCTCATCGTCTTCATGCTGAAGATCGCCATCCTCTGCGGCCTGCTCGCGCTGCTCGTCGAAAGCCTGTGAGTTGCGGCGAAATGAGGCGCACCACCGATCCGCCGGTTGATACCCCAGCGTGGTTCACCGCCCTTTGCCCCGCAGCGGTCCCAGGCCCGTCCTTCAGGGCGGGTCGCTTTGCCGCGGAGACGACAGGACGTTTATAATTGCGGCAGCAACACCGGACACCCGTAATCATCGAACCTCACTCTCGGGGCATACGCGTGCGTGGCCTTACTCCCGTAGCAATGATTGCATTCGCAATGTTCTTACCAAGTGTTTCTTGCAACACTGCCGTCGACATGAATGCCGAAATCGAGCCGCAGCCGGAGGATGATCTCACGCAGCCCGCGAATATCACCCATTGGGAAACGAGCGAGGACAATCTCTTCGAGGCAAAGATCGTTGTGGTCGAGTTGCGGCACTTTCACGATACGATGGCCACGAACGAATTGGCAAAAGTCCCCATCGAAGTCTGGGGCGCCCTGGAGACCGGCATTCAGCCCGAACAACAGCAGGCCATCGATCAACTTGTCGAAAACCAGGATGAGATCTTCGAGCACGTACGCGAGGCGATTTACCAGGATTACACAAGCGACTACGACGCCCTCAAAGAGGTGTGGGAGTTGGGAGCTAAGATGTACAGCGCTGACGACATCGACACCAACAAGTACGTTCCGGAGGTCAAGGTCGGGAATGAAATAGACCACTTGGTCACCTTTATCTCAATCTCCATCGGCCGCTTCAAAGACGGCGTCGCGCCGATGGGAATCGCCGCCGATGCGGCGTGGACGGCAAACGGCATTGGCGTACTACTTCGCGACGGCAAGGTCATCGAAGTCGGAACAGGTTACGTAGGCATACCTGATCAGTGAGGCACGACCATGGCATACTTCGATATGCCAGACGACGACTCGTCCGATTTCGACAAGATGCGCGAAATGTTCGGACCGGGGCAAATCGATCAGGAGATTCGGCAGGCGATCCTTTGTTGTTGGATGGGCCTCCCCAACGAGAAGCGCCACTTCGACGAACTCGAACGTCAAATACGCCGGCTCGTCGAACGTGCCCTAAGCGACCGTCGGGAAGACCACGACGAATTTCGTGGTGACTCCCATGATTAGACGCATAACACGTATCGCCTCGTCGCTTCCGTCGCTGTTCGCTCCGCGAACATGGCGCTGCCAAAGTTGCCGCATCGCCAGATCTCGACCTGAGATCGCGGAGCGATCGACGACTGCCCGCTTGCATTTGCCACCGGCGTTCGTCACCCTAGTGCGTCGATACCAAACAGCGCAACTGCTGACGCAACTCTGCGCACCTGACGGGAAACCCCAACATGCGACTGTGCCGCTTCCAACACGCCGGCAACGTTCGAGCCGGTAACGTACAAGCCGGATTCTATGCCGACGACCACGTCGTGCCCCTCACGGCCGCAGCCAACGCTTGTGGCGAACCGCTCGACTTGTCTGCTGGCGATGAACTGCTCCCGCTGCTTCCCGGCGGCCAGCATTTTGCCGCGGCCAGCAAACTCGCGGCCTGGCTGACAGAAAACACCGACGCCTTGCCGTCCGCCGCACGCCTGAGCGTCGACGACGTGCAGTTACTCGTGCCCGTCCCCGCACCGCGAAAGATCTTCTGCCTGGCCGGCAACTACTCCAAGCACATCGAGGAGGGTGGCGGTGTCGCGCCGGAGCGGGCCGAGACGTTCCCCTACGTCTTCATGAAGCCGATCACCACGCTCACGCACCCGGGCGCCGCCGTGGAAATCCCCCGCGTTTCGCCCGACGCGATCGACTGGGAACTGGAACTGGCCGTCGTCATCGGCCGCACGGTCAAACACGCCACGGCCGCCAACGCGCTCGAGTTCGTCGCCGGCTACACGATCGTCAACGACATCTCGAACCGCCGCTTCCGTCCGAATCCCGGCCGCAAGGAGCGCCCCAAGGACACGTTCTTCGACTGGCTGCACGGCAAATGGTTCGACACGTTCTGCCCGACCGGGCCCTGCATCACGTCGGCCTCGGCCATCAGCGACCCGCAGTCGCTCGCCATGCAGTTGCGGCTCAACGACGAAGTGCGACAAGACTCGTCGACCGCCGCGCAGATTTTCAGCGTCGCCGAGGTGATCGAGTTCATCAGCCAGATGGTCACGCTCGAGCCCGGCGACATCATCTCGACCGGCACACCCTCGGGAGTCGGCTCGGCCACGGGCACCTTCCTCAAGCCCGGCGACCGCCTCGATGCCACGATCGCACAGATCGGCACGCTCTCCACACCGATCGTCGCCGAAGACTGAACGGCCGTGCGTCGAGCATCCACGCAGCAACAGCCGAAGCGCTGCTGACTACGACATCACCCGCTACGACATCACCCGCTACGACATCACGCCTTAAGACATCACCGTTGCGGCGGCCTCTTCGGCGCGGTTGCCGTCATCGCGATCATCGAACTCGTCGCGATCATTAAACTCGTCGCCGATCTCGGGAATCCGCGCCTCGTGGCGCATGTCGAACGGACTCGAGGTGGCCTCGACGTCGCCGAAGCTGATCCCCAGTGCCCGGGCCGCCTGCACTTCGCTGCTGAGCGGGTTCACCTGAGAAAGTCGGCCGATGGCCAGCGGAATCGGCACGCTGTCGATGTCCGGCGGTTGATAGCAGACCATCTCGCCGAAGCGGCGGTGATGCACCAGCCGCACGGCATGGGCGCCGAACTGAGTGGCCAGCACGCGATCGAACGTCGTCGGCGGGCCGCCCCGTTGCAGATGCCCCAGCACCACACAGCGGGCCTCGCGATGCAACCGCCGGCTCACCTCTTCGGCAACGATGTGGCCGATGCCGCCGAGCCGTTCCTGGCCCTGGTTTTCCGCCTTCTCGCCCGTCACCAACGCGCCGCCGGGAAGCTCGGCCCCCTCGGCCACGACGATCAGCGTGAACTTCTTGCCCCGCGACTCGCGGTCGAGAATCTTGTGGCAGACCTGGTCAAACGTCCAGGAGATTTCCGGAATCAGGATAACGTCGCCGCCGCCGGCGATGCCCGCGTGCAGCGCGATCCAACCGGCATGGCGCCCCATCACTTCCAGCACCATGATCCGCTCGTGGCTGGCGGCCGTCGTGTGCAGCCGATCGAGCGCGTCGGTCGCGCAGGCCACCGCGCTGTCAAAGCCGAACGTGAACGCCGTCGCCGAAAGGTCGTTGTCGATTGTCTTCGGCACACCGACCGCGGGGATGCCGAACTCGTAGAGCTGGTTGGCGATTTCGAGCGAACCGTCGCCCCCCACACAGATCAAGCCGGCCAGGTTGAGTTGTTCGCAAGTCGCGCGGGCCTCGGCCATCAACTCGACGTCCAACTCCGCGCGATCGTCGACGCCCACCTTGGCGACGAAGCGGCCCTTGTTCGTCGAGCCGAGAATCGTGCCGCCCTGCGTGAGAATGCCCGAGGTGTTCTTGTGGTTGAGCGTGACATACGTGATCGGGTCGACGAGGCCTTCGTAACCTTTGCGGAAACCGATGCACTCGTAACCCAACTGGTTGGCGCTCTTCACGGCGCCGCGGATCACGGCGTTGAGTCCCGGGCAATCGCCACCGCTGGTCAGAATCCCCAAACGCTTTTTCGCCTCGGCCATCGGACTTTCTCCCACATCGGCACATCAACCCAGCCCACGGCCGGTACAGGCAAATGTAGGTCACCCCCCACGCGACGCAGCGGCACCGTTAGAATCGGCACAAGCGTTAGGATTAGGAGGGTTAGGCGTTTAGGCTGCAGGGGATTAGGGGGAAGAAAAAGGGGACATTCTACTCTGTTTGAAAAGCAAAATGTCCCCGTGTCTTTTGTGCGGTGGTCCGGCTCTCCGTTAGCCGGCTTGGCGGACGGAGTCTTGTAGTGCCGCGCCGCAGAGTTCGTCGTGCAGGCGTTCGAACTCGGCGTTGTTCTTGAAGTGCACGATGATGCGGCCGCGGCCGCGGGCCGTCTGGCGGAGTTCGACCTTCGTGCCCAGCGCCACGCGAAACTCCTGCTCGAGCATGGCGAGTTGGTCGTTGCGCACCCGCTGTCGCGGCTCGTCGCTGGCGTCGCCGCCCACCAGCGAGAGCGGGTCGGCATCGGCCGTGCGGATCAGGTCCTGCACGACCATTTCGGTCGCCCGCACACTGAGCGATTCGCGGCAGACCTGCTGGCAGACCTGGCACTGCTCGTCTTCGTCGCCCAGCGGCAACAGGGCGCGGGCATGTCCCTGGGTGATCTCCCCGTTCCGTAGCGCGTCCTGCACCTCGGCGGGCAGTTCCAACAGCCGGATCAAATTCGCGATCGTCGAGCGATCAATATCGAGCCGTGCGGCCAGGTCGTCCTGCGTGCATTCGTAACGCTTCAGGTACTGATCGAACGACAGCGCCTTTTCCAACGGGTTGAGATCCTTGCGCTGCAAGTTCTCGACGATCGCCAGTTCGGCGACCTGGCGATCTTCGACGTCGACAACCTTGGCCGGCACCCTTGTCCAGCCCGACTTGATCGCCGCCCGCAAGCGCCGTTCGCCCGAGATCAACTGGTAACGTTGATCCTGGCGCCGCACGACGATCGGCTGCAGCAGGCCGTGCTGGGCGATGCTAGCTGCTAGCGATTCGATCTCGGCTTCGTCGAACGACTGGCGCGGCTGATACGGGTTCGCGTCGACCTCGTAGACGTTCAGTTCGAGGTACCCTTCCGGCTGCTCGGCGGCCGCCGGTTGCGGTTCGGGTTCGGCGCCGAGTGCCGGCGGCACGTGTTCGGCGTCACCGACTTCGTTGGGCATTCCCAAGAGTGCTTCTAACCCGCGGCCGAGTCGTCGTTCTTTAGTCACGTTCAAGTACCTCCAGGCAAAGTTCCACGTGGGCGCGGGCACCGCGCGAGCGCGGGGCATAGTCCATCACCGCCTGGCCGTGGCTGGGAGCTTCGCTCACGGCCACGTCGCGCGGGATCACGGTGTCGTATACAATCTCGCCGAAGAAGTCGCGGACCTCTTCGTCGACCTCGCGGGTCAGTTCCAAGGTGTGGTCATACATCGTCAGCACGATGCCGCCGAAGCGGAGCCGCTCGGGGCGTTGGCTCATCACGTCGCGGATCACCTCGATCATTTGCGTGAGCCCTTCCATCGCGAAGTACTCGCACTGGATCGGCATCAACACCTCGGTCGAGGCGGCCAGGGCCAGCCGCGTCATCGCGCCGACGCTGGGCGGACAGTCGATCAGCACGTAGTCGAACGAGGCCAACCCGCTGTCGAGATGATGCTTCAGCGTGGCCGAGTTACTGGCCGCTCCGCCGGCGAGTGTCTCCACGTCCTGAAAGCTGCGGCAGCCGGGCAGCACGTTGAGCTCCGTGCCGTCGATGT
>JAGQPT010000347.1 GCA_020426575.1 Planctomycetales bacterium | reverse complement strand
TCACTTCACCGACCAATAGCGTGTTGCTGGTGCCGTCGCTGACGCGTCGAAACTGAATTGCCGCGTGATTGAACAACATACCGTCACCGTTCGAGACTCCCTGGGTGGCGACGTAAAAAGCGTTCACACTGTCGGCGACGCCCGCATAGTTCGTCTCGCGGAAGTCGTCGACCGGCGTCGGCCCGTTCTGGAAACCGCTGCAGCATTCGACCCAACGCGCACCGCTGCCCACTGCCGACGGACAAAGATAGCCGGAGATCAACGTGCCGCCGGCGGCATTGCCCGGGAAGGCGACGATGCCCTGGGGGCTGGCGAAGTCGAAGGCGTCGTGCACTGCGCCTTGTTCGATGAATGGCAGCACCAGGGCGCCCCACCCCCAGCCGATGTAACCGCGCGTGTTGGCCGGCAGGTTGGGATCGCCCGCCGGATTCATGATCGTGCCTGGCGGAAATGTGCCGAGCGCCGAGGCATAGTTCTGAAGCCCCAGCCCGATCTGTTTGACGTTATTGGCACACTGTGATCGGCGGGCCGCCTCGCGGGCTGATTGCACGGCCGGTATCAACAGCGCTATCAAAATGCCAATGATCGCGATCACGACGAGCAGTTCGACGAGGGTGAACCCAGGAAGTCCTCGACGACCCGTGAACGAAGCATACCGCCCCTGCGGAACACACGACATCACTGGCTCGCCTCCTGAACAACGGTCACGGCGGACGACGCCAGCGTACCACCCTGCCGACGAAATGTCGAATTTCTCGCCCTCGCGCACGGGAACGGCCATGCGGTGGAGAAAAAACCCGCCCCGGAACTTGTCGGTTCCGAGGCGGGTAGTTGGTCTCAACTGTATTGCTGACGCCGCCGCTCAGACGAGTGACTTGAGCGCCTGCAGCGCCGCGTCGTAGTTCGGCTCGCTCGTCACCTCCGGCACGGTCTCGGCATACACAACCTTGCCGTCCGAATCGAGCACAAACACGGCGCGGGTGAGGATCTTCAGCTCGTCGATCAACACGCCCCAGCCCTTGCCGAAGTTGCGATCATGGTAGTCGCTGCCCACGCGCATCGCCTTGATGTCTTCGGCGCCGCAGAAGCGGTTCATGGCGAACGGCAGATCAAGGCTCACCGTCACGGCGTTGATCGAGTCGCCCAGGCTGGACAACTCATCGTTGAACTTCTTCGTCTGCGTGGCGCAAACCGGCGTGTCCAGCGAGGGCACGACACTGATGATCGACGGCTTGCCCTTAAGGTCTGCCAGCGTGATCGTCGCCAACCCTCCGGCGCCAAAATAGTGGACCGTGAAGTCCGGCGCGGCGGCGCCCACCTGAACTTCGTCGCCCACCAGCGTGAGCGGGTTTCCCTTGAACGTGATGACACCGGTTCGTGACATGTGCATGTACCCTTATCGATGGATAGTTGGACGGATGACGTTCGGCCTGGAGCCGGCTGCAGCAAGGCGCGGTCAATCCCCGCCGCTTTTTGACAGCTTTGCCTGCCAGTATCCGCTTTTCGCCCCGGGCATCAAGGGGGCCAACCGACCGCCGTCCCGGTGTTTCGACGACCCACGCTATCCCTTTCCGCCTCGCGGCGCTTGCTCACCTCCGGCACCGTTTTATGATTAAGTGTAGATGGTCACCCGTCGCGGTCGGGAGCCCGCGCGGTGGCCGGGGGGAGGGATTCTGAATTCAGCCGAGGAGCACCACGATGGTATACCTCAATACCGATTGGCAACTCGACGTTGCCCGGGGACCCGGATGCGTGATCGTGCGGCCGCATCACTTCCTAGTTGAGACGAGTGAATCCGTCGACGAACTGGCGACGGACCAAACTCGCGACGACGTGGTCCTCTCCCACACCGCCTCGCTGGCCGAGGACATCTGGGACATCCTCTCGAAGCACATGACCTACCGCGTCGTGCTCGACATGGATGACGTGGACCAACTGACGAGCCGGCTGCTGGGCCAACTCATCGCGCTGCAACACCGCGTGGATGAACGCGGTGGCACGGTGCAGGTGTGTGGCTTGTCTGCGTCCAACGAGAACGTGCTGGACATCACGAAATTGCGCAACCGTATTCCCAGCTACGGCACGCGTGACGAAGCCGTACTGGGGCGCAAGAGTCACCCCACCCAACCACGGTAAGTCGAGCGCGATGTCCGCACCCGTTCAGCGCGGCCACGCGGATCGGTCAGCGCTTGCGTCGGTGCGCGCCGCCCGCTCCACGCGCTAGTGGTGTGCGTTGGACATGCGCGGCGGCACACGAGCCGTCACGGCTTATCGCCAGTTCACTTCCAGTTCGTTGTCGATGCGCTGGATGCCGTCGATGCGGCGCAGTGCCTCCTGGGCGGCCTGCTTGTGATAGAACGAGCCGACGGTGCCGCGAATTGTAACGCGGCCTTCGGTAGTCTCGAATCGCAGATCGCGCGACGGTACGTGAGGATTGTCGAACAGTGCTTTCTGGACGCGATCCGACAGGTCGCCGACTTCGATCTGGGCAGTTGCCATCGTTTGCTCGCTAAGTTCATTGTGCGGGGGCGGGACAAGTCCGGCACGACGGCTTGCCGACGTGACAAATTCCAGATCGGCCCGCACATCCCATTTGCTCCACCCGAGCCATTGGAAATTTGCAGAATCTCGGCGATGCGCGGCGAGATTGCCGGCTTTGACGGATGTGCAAGCCAACTGAGCGACGAGCCGCACTCGCCGAGGTCGGATCAGCCGGGCCGTCATAGACCTAGCCCCGACCGGTCAGACGAGGCAGCCCAACGCGCCCACCGCTCCCAGCAGCACCACGCCCGCCGAAATGACGGCAACACGACGATGAAATCGCCGTGTTCGCGCCGCGTCCTCACCCACGCGCCGCAGAAAGTCCGCCCTGCGCAGCACGCTGCCGTGCTGCCACTGCCGCTCCGTCGGCGCGACGCCGTTGGAGATAGCCAGCTTACTCAGCACGGCCACAAACCGCTCGGTGTCGATCGTCCCTGCCGCTCCGGCCGCGCCAGACCGCGCCAGACAGGCACAGGCAAACAGGTCGGCCTGCCGTTCGAGCATTCGGCTAAAGGCAGCCCAGACCGTCGCCATATAGCCGACCATCACCAAGCCCACCGCGACGGCGGGCAACCAACTCGTGGCGGTCAACTGTCCTCCCCAGCCGACGGTGGCACCGGCAGCCGTCGCTCCACGGCCGAGAAGGCCGAAGGTCGCAACGCCACCCGTCAATGCGCCGCCCGACAACGCCCCGGACATCGACTCAGCGGGCGCCGGCCCAAGGAGTTCGGCTGCCCACGATACGGTCCACGCCGCCAGCGGCACGAACATCGCAATCAACCGCAGTGACAGGTGTCGATAGCGGAGGTGGCCGACTTCGTGAGCCAACACGGCTTCGAGTTCCGCCGTCGTAAAGTGATCGACGAGCGCGTCGGTGAGAAATACGTAACGCAGTCGTGGAAACAGCCCCGCGACGGCCGCGTTGGCCAGGCGACCATCGGTGGGCCAAATCAAGATCTCGCTCACCGTCAGTCCCCAGCCGGCGAGCGCCGACTCGAGCCGCTGGCGCAGCGGCCCGGATGGCAACGGTCGGGCTCCCCAACAAATCCGCAACAACCAGGGATAAAACGTCGCAACGGCTGCCACGACGACAATGCCGACGATGCCCGAAACGGCGTCTCCCGCGAGAGACACGTCGTACCACTCGGCCAGATCCGCCAACGAGATGATGGCAATCACCGGAAGCAACAATACGGCCAACTGTCCCCGCACGCGCTGACCGACGTACGACCACCGCGACGGCAACGTCGCAGGTCGGCCTTCACGCAGAGCAAGGGCGCGGGAGACTTCGTAGCAAGCCAGCCATCCGCAGATGATCGGCACCACGACCGGCACGAGCATCAACCACTGGTCAACCACGGGCCAGTCGCCCCATTGCCACGGTGCCGCCGCAAACGGCGCCTGCAGCAGGGTCCGCAACAACTGCGCCCAACCGACGGCAAACACCAGCGCCACCGTGCACGCTGTGTAGGTCGCCAAGTGACACGCGCTCACCCAGCGGAGTCGGCGGACTACGGAGCGGTCGTCATAACGGCCCCGCCGCACACCCCGCGCCACGCTCGCTGCCAACGTCCAGGCGACGCCCCCGGGCAGCGCGATCAACAGCAGTGCCGCGCCGAGCCGAGCCGGCACGCTCATCGTCAACACAACAGGCGCCTCGCCGGCCGCAAAGACCAACACCAGCACAAGTGCGAGTAACAGGGGCATAGAGAAACGGGCGACACGTCGAGGAAGGCAGATGCGGCAGAGAAAACCGCCTCCTCCATGCTAAACAGCGTCTCTGGGCCGCTCAAGCGCGGCGGCCGCTCAAAGGGAACTTTGCCTCATGGCTGCCCCGCACGCCTGCGGCTCAGCCGGACATCCAGGACGGGCATACCCCCTGCGGCGGCAACTTGATCACCGAAACCCGCTCGATATCGGGGTGTTTGAGCACCTCGGCAATCGCGTCCTCGGGCGGCACCGTGTCGAGGTTCAGCACGCCAATCGAGAGACCGCCGGGTTCTTCGCCCGCCCGGCCAACCGACATCTGCGCGATGTTGACCTGGTGGCGTCCGAAGATCGTGCCCACGCTGCCCACGATGCCGGGGACGTCGTTGTGCTCGAAAATAAACAGGATGCCGTCCAAGTACGATTCGAGGCGGAATTCACCGAGCCGCACGAGCCGCAGCAGTTTGTTGCCAAAGATCGTCCCGCTGGCCCGCGACATGCCGCCGTCGCCTTCGACTTCGGTGACGATCATCGAGGCAAAGTCGCCGACCTCGCTGTGACACTCCTCAATGATGTCGATCCCTCGATCGCGCAGCAACATCTCGGCGTTGACGATGTTGATCGGCTGGTCCATGGCGTTTTCCAGCAGGCCGGCGGCGAAGCTGGCAACCAACAGCTTGGTGTCTTTCGAGGCCACCTGCCCGCGAAAGATCAGCCGGCAGTTCTTGGCCGAGCCGCGTTCCATCTGCGCCTGTAGCAGCCCGAGCCGATACACCAGTTCCAATTCGCCACGCAACTGTTCGAGTACTTTGGCATCGAGCGACGGCGTGTTCACGGCGTGCCGCACCGCGCCGGTCGTGAGGAAATCGACCAGCAGCGTGGCCGCCTCGACCGCCACGTTCGTCTGCGCTTCCTCGGTGCTCGCGCCCAGGTGCGGCGTACAGAGCACCCCCGGCTTGCCGAACAGCGGGCTGTCGGTACAGGGCTCGGTGGCATAAACGTCCAACGCGACGCCGGCGATCTTCCCGGTCTCGAGGCCCTCGGCCAGCGCCGCCTCATCGTAGATCCCGCCACGCGCGCAATTGATCAGCCGCACGCCCGGCCGCAACAGATCGAGTTGTTCGCGGCTGATCAGACCGCGCGTCTCATCGGTCAGCGGTGTGTGCACGGTGAGGTAGTCGACGCGGGGTAACATTTCCCGGACCGTCGGCACGACTTCGATGCCCATCTGCGCGCCGCGTTCGGCCGAGAGAAAGGGATCGAAACCGATGACCTTCATCTCGAACGCCAAGGCCCGTTCAGCGACGGCCCGGCCGATGCGTCCCATACCGACGATCCCCAGCGTCTTTTCGGCCAATTGCGCGCCCATGAACTTTTTGCGATCCCAGCGGCCCTCGACGAGGCTCTGATTGGCCGGCGCGATGTTCCGCGAAAGCGCGAGCATCATGGCGAACGTGTGTTCGGCCGTGCTCAGCGTGTTGCCCATCGGCGTGTTCATCACCACGACACCCTGGCGGGTCGCAGCGTCCAGGTCGATGTTGTCCGTCCCCACGCCGGCGCGAACGACCGCCTTGAGTCGGCCACCACCCGCCAACGCGTCGGCCGTCACCTTCACGCCGCTGCGGCAGATCGCGCCTTCGTACTCGGCCAGCGCGTCACGCAGTTCCTGGCCCGCCAGGCCCGTGCGGACGTCGTACTGGATGTCGGGGTGGGCCGCCAGAACGTCGAGCCCCTCTTGGGCCAACGGGTCG
>JAGQPT010000346.1 GCA_020426575.1 Planctomycetales bacterium | reverse complement strand
GACCCGATGCGCCGTTGAGCGATGCGGTGGACTGGGTCGCTGCAGAGCGCGATCGCCTTGAGCAATTGCTCGGCGATCATGGTGCCATCCTGTTTCGCGGATTCCCGCTGGCCAGCGCTGACGACTTCGACGGCTTCGTGGCGGCTTTCCGGCTGGAGAACTTTCCCTACGCCGAGTCGTTGTCCAACGCCGTGCGCGTGAGCCGCACAGAGCGCGTCTTCACGGCGAATGAAGCTCCACCGGACGTGACGATTTTTCTGCACCACGAAATGGCGCAGACGCCGATCTATCCGAGTCGACTGTTCTTTTTCTGCGAACAAGCAGCCGACGAAGGGGGTGCAACACCGTTGTGCCGATCGGACGTGTTGTGGACTCGGCTGTATGAAGCGGCGCCGGAGTTTGCCCGTTCCTGTGAGGAGTTGGGGCTGCGCTACACGAACGTGATGCCGGCTGCGGCGGATTTGGCCTCGGGAATGGGACGAAGCTGGCAAAGTACACTGGCTGCCGATTCGCGCGAGGCGGCCGAGTCGCGGTTGGAGCGACTGGGTTACACATGGGAATGGCTCGACGACGATTCTCTGCGGGCCACGACGCCGGTGTTACCCGCCGTGATGCAACTGCCAAGTGGCAGGAAAACGTTTTTCAACCAGTTGATCGCGGCCACGCAGGGGTGGAAGGACAGCCGAAATGATCCTTCTAAGGCGATTGCCCATGGTGACGGTTCGCCGCTCGATCTGGAGGGAGTGCGAATTGCTGCCGAGATCGCCGACGAGTTGACGTTCGACTTACCCTGGCAGTCCGGTGATGTGGCGCTGGTCGACAATTACCTGGTGATGCACGGCCGGCGGCGTTTCCGCGGCACCCGGCGCGTGCTCGCATCGTTGGTGGCGGCCGAGTCGCACTCGGGGGCGACCGTCGTTTAGCCGTCCACCGCCAGTTCCTCTCGCAGTTCGATCTCGGCACGATTGTGACAGACCCTACCGACAAGACGCTTTGCTGGTATGAAGGTATCACGCGGTATCAGTGGCTCGTGCTGGTGATCGCCTCACTGGGGTGGGTCTTCGACGTCTTCGAAGGCCAGGTCTTTGTTGCCTCGATGCGCGACGCTATGCCGGCGCTGTTGGGCGTCGCGGCCGACGATCCGAGCGTGACCAACTGGAACGACTGGGCGTTCGGTAGTTTTCTGCTGGGCGGCGCGCTGGGCGGCGTCGTGTTCGGCATGATGAGCGACCGTGTGGGGCGTTCACGCACGATGATCGTCACGATTCTGTTTTATTCATTGTTCACCTGCGCGACGGCGTTCGCGCAGGCGCCGGGTCAAATGGTCGCGTTGCGGTTTCTCGTGGCGATGGGCGTGGGGGGCGAATGGGCCGTGGCTTCGTCGATGGTCGCCGAGGTGATGCCGCAACGCTCTCGGCCCGTGATGAGTTCGATCTTCCACGGTTCGAGCGTCTTCGGCACGCTGTTGGCCGCTGCGACTGGTGCGTACGTCGTCGGTAATCCGGCGCTGGGCGAGGCGGCTTGGCGGTGGGGGTTTGCCATCGGTGCGCTACCGGCGCTGCTGACCGTGTGGGTCCGCTGGAAACTTCGCGAACCGGACCAGTGGGTGCGGGCACGTGAGCGGGCCTGCACCGACGAGTCACAGCAGGCCGGTCACGTCGTCGAGTTGTTTTACCGACCGCATGTGCGCAACACGCTGGTGGGCGTGGCGCTTTCGTCGATCGGGCTGGTGACGTTCTGGGGAGCCCACATCTACGGCAAGAACGCCTTGCTGCGGCATGCGCAACAACAAGCGCTGGTGGACGACAATGTGCCGGCCGACGCTCCGCAGTCGGCGAAAACGAAGGCCTGGGCGGCGCACGCAACGCAGATCAAACGGGCTGAGATGCTCAGCATGGTCCTCAACACGGTGGGGGGCGGCCTGGGCCTCGTGCTGTTCGGCACGATTTCGAACCGTATGGGCCGCAAGGGGGCGTTTGTGCTCTATCACGCCGTGGCGTTCGTGATGGTGCTCGTGCTGTTCGAGGGGTTGATCGCACGCGGCGCCAGCGCGATCTGGTTGGCGGTAGCGCTGCCGGTCTTTGGCTTCTTCACGTTGGGGATGCACGCCGGCTATGCCGTGTATTTTCCGGAGTTATATCCCACGAGATTGCGCGGCACCGGTGCCGGCTTCTGCTTCAACATGGGACGCATCGCCACGGCCGTGGCTTTTTTTTCCTTCGGGATGGTGACGATCACGCAGGAGCAAAAGGCGATCGTGCTGGCGCCGCTATACCTGGTCGGCGTTGTGGTCGTACTGTTCGCCCAGGAAACCCGCAACCAGGCGCTGCCGGACTGAATCATGTATGAGACGATGCTTCCGCCTGTTCGCTTTGGAGTCGTGGGATACGGTCTGTTTGGACGGCACCACGCGGCAACGATCGCCGCGACGCCCGGTGCTGATTTGGTCGCCGTTTCCGCCAAGTCGGCCGAGAGTCGGGCAACAGCCCGCGACACCCATCCCGATGTTGACGTCTACGGCGACTTCCTCGAGTTGATCGCGCGCGACGACATCGACATCGTCGATATTGTCGTGCCGAACCACTTGCACCACGCGGTCGGCCGGGCAGCACTGGAAGCGGGTAAACACGTGTTGATCGAAAAACCAATGGCTCTTTCAGTCGCCGATTGCAATGAAGTAGTCGAGCTTGGGCGGCGACGTGGCCTTGTCGTTGCTGTGAACCACGAACTGAGGCATTCGTCGCTCTGGGGCGGCGTCAAGCGGCTGATCGACGAGGGTGCGATCGGCCGGCCGCAACACGCACTTGTGGAACTCTCGCGATTTCCCTACAGGCAAGGTTCGGAAGGTTGGCGGTGGGACAGCGCGCGGGTGGGGGACTGGATTCTCGAGGAGCCGATTCACTTCTTCGACCTGGCACGTTGGTACATGAGCGGCTGTGGCGAGCCGGTGACCGTCTATGCTCGGGCTAATTCACGCCACGCGGAGTCGTCGCAACTGCGTGATAACTTCTCGGCGATTGTCACGCATGATGACGGCGCGTATGCCGTTGTTTCGCAAACCCTGGCGGCGTTTGAACATCACGTCACGGCCAAAGTGGCGGGAGAACGGGGAACGATCTGGGCCCGCTGGAGCGCCGCCGACGCCCGCAGCGATCGTCCCACGTTTGCGTTGCGCTGGGGGCTGGGCGACGAAGTGCACGACGTTGCGCTGGACCGCCCGACGGGAGAACTGCTGGAACTGGCCGACCAGATTGCGATGATGGTCGACTGCGTGCGCCACGGCACGCGGCCGTTGTGTTCCAGCGAAGACGG
>JAGQPT010000345.1 GCA_020426575.1 Planctomycetales bacterium | reverse complement strand
CCCGCGAGGACATCACACTCTTGCACCTGATCGGCCCGCAAACCAAACACGCCATCCATCCCTACTCTGGTAAGGAAATCGAGCGGCGGCTGGCGAGTCTCGCCCGGCGCGGTCGCGATCCGTTGCCGCGCAGCGTGAAGTTCGCCACCAACACGTTGCGCTACCCCGATTCGCACTGGGTGCGCGTCGACGGTCTGGCGCAACACTGGGAGCCATCCCGCATCGAGGCCACGCTCCGCAATTGGGCCACCCTCAAAGGACCGAGCACGGTGACCGTGCAGACGCAGAACGTGACGGGCTTCACGCTGACGATACCGCCGGGCATGTGCCCCTTCCCGGTCACGCAGCCCGTCGCCGTCGAAGTCGACGGCCAGACGTTCACCGGCCCGCGCCCGCTTTCCGACCGTTCCTGGACGTTTCACTTCTGGCAGGGCGAGACTCGCGACACCGCGGGCCCTCCCGACGACGGCCTGCACAAACGCATCGGCCTGACAGGCCCGATCGACGACGCCTTCCTCGACCGCTTCATCGTGGTGCGCCCCACCGGCACGGCGGCCCACGACTCCGTCGGTAACTGGGCGGCTGCCGAACTCGACCATTTCCTCACCGAGTGGCGTCGGCAGTTCCGCGGCGACGCCGTCGTGAAGAACGACACGGACCTGACGGACGACGACATCGCCTCGGCCAACTTGATCCTGTTTGGCGATACGGCCAGCAACAGCGTGTTGGCCCAAGTTGCGCCCAGCCTGCCGATCCAATGGACGGACGAAACGCTCCGCGTCGGCGACAAGCAATTCGACGCCGCGCACTGCGCGCCGGTGCTGATCTATCCCAATCCGCTCAACCCCCGGCGCTACGTCGTCGTGAACAGCGGCTTCACGTTTCGCGAGTACGCCTACCTGAACAATGCCCGCCAGGTGCCGAAGCTACCCGACTGGGCCGTCATCGACGTCACAACCCCGCCCGACGCGCTCTGGCCCGGCAAAGTCGTCGACGCCAACTTCTTCGACGAACAGTGGCAACTGCGTTGAACGTCGACGCCCAGCCCCGTCGCATAGTCCGCGTCGAGGCGTGATGGCCCGCGTCCGCCGAACCTGAATAGCTGTTCCCGGCAATTCGGACACAGAATGCTTGTACCGGATGCGACACGGCTTTTACACTGAAGGATTACCGCCATCGTGTTCGGGCCGTCGTTGCCCGCGCCGTTTTCCTCGTCCGTTCTGCTCCTCGGTGGGACCATCCGCATGACCGCAAACCACGACCCGTCAACAACTCCCCCCTCGGCGGCCTCGCGGCGCCGCTTTCTGGGCTCCGCGGCACTCGGCGCCGCCGGTGTGACCGGCATGCTCGGCGGCTGTGCGCAGAACGGCCCACAGAACACCGGCGAGTCGGGCGGCAGGCGGAGGCTCAAAGCGGCCTTCTCCAACGCCGGCCTGCAGAGCACCTGGTGCAAGCTCGGCAAAGACACGGCCGAGCTCTGGGGCGATCTGCTCGGCGTCGACGTCGTCTGGTTCGACGGCGAATTCGACCTGCAAAAACAGCGCGACAAGATCGACCTGCACGTCGATGACGGCTGGGACTTCTGCTGCTTCCAGGCCGTGCAGCTCAACAACCTGGAGAACGCCGCCATGCAGCTCAAGAAGCGCGGTATCCCGGTGATCTCGATGGACACGCTGTTGGTCGAGCGCGATCGCATGCGCGATGTCGGCGTCGTCACGCAGGTCAATCCCGATCAGGTCTACATGGGTGAGACCAGTAGCCGTTACCTCTTCAACGCCATCGACGGCCGAGGCAAGGTGATCCACATCGGCGGCCTCAGCGCCCACAGCGGCGCCCAGGGCCGCAACGAAGGATTCCAACGCGCCATCGCCGACTTCCCCAACGTCGAGGTCATCGGCGGCGGCGTCCGCTGGTGCGACTGGAAAAAGCAGAAAGCCCGCGACACGTTCGAGACGCTATTGCAGCAGAGCGACGAACCGATCGCCGGCGCGTTTTTCCACAGCGACGACATGGCGCTCGGCTGCATCCCGGCGCTGGAAGGCACGATCCACAAGGACATGGTGATCACGGCCGTCGACGGACAAAAGGAAGGCCTCTCGGCGGTGCGCGAAGGCACGCTGGCCGCCACGACGGTCAATCCCGTCTGCCTGATCCACAAGACGGCCCTGGAAATCGGCCAGTTCATCGTCCGCAACAACGAAGCGGTCGAGTCGCTGCCGCTGGAGATCGTCACCCCGGGACCGCTCGTGTCGCGCGACTCGGGCAATCTCGAGGCGATGTTGTTCCTCGCCGATCCCCGTCACTGCATGGTGTGAGCCCGGGGGGCCGCGTGAGCGACGAAATCTCATCAGACGACGCCGGCGCGAGCGATTCGCCGGGTGCGGCGGCCGCGACAAGCGACGCCCCGCTGCTGGTGTGCCGCGCGATCACCAAACGTTTTGGTGGCTCGGTGGCGCTCGACCGGGTCGACTTCGACATCGCTACCGGTGAAGTCCATGGGCTGGTCGGCTCGAACGGCGCCGGTAAGAGCACGCTGATGAAAGTGCTCGCCGGTGCGATGCCCGACTACGAGGGCCAGATCTCGCTCAACGACGCGCCGGTCGCGCTCTCCAGCCCCGCGGCCGCCGGCCGGCTCGGCATCGCCATGGTGCATCAGGAACTCTCGGGCGTCGGGCAGCTCAGCGTGGCCGAGAATCTCTTCCTGGGACGACAACCCACGACGCGGCTGGGGCGGATCAACTGGCGGCGCATGAACACCGAGGCGCGCCGGCAACTGGCCGAACTCGACATCGACGTCGACGTGACGGCGCGGCTGGACACCTATCCGCTCGTCGTGCGGCAGATGGTAGAAATCGCCAGGGGACTGCACAGCGGCGCGCGGCTGCTGATCCTCGACGAACCGACCAGTGCCCTGAGCCCGCCCGAGACGCGCCGGCTGCTCGAACTGATCGGCCGACTCAGCCGGCGGGGCGTCGCGTGCGTCTTCATCAGCCACTTCATCGAAGACGTGCTGGAAGTCTGCGACCGCGTCACCGTGCTCCGCGACGGCCGGGTGGTCGAAACCCGCGCCACGTCCGAAGTCGACAAACACGAACTCGTGCACACGATGCTCGGCCACGGCCTCGACGGCGAAGAAGTCGGCTACGAGACGGCCGCCCAATTGCCACCCCGCCACGGCGAGCCGCCGATCCTGGTGGCACGCAACCTCGCGCGTCCCCGCGAGTTCACGGACGTCGACCTCGAAGTCGCCCCGGGCGAATGCCTCTGCCTGTATGGCTTTATGGGAGCCGGTCACCAGGCGCTCGCCCACACCCTGGCTGCCGCCAACCGACCGTCGTCCGGCAAAGTCACGCTCGACGGAAGCCAGCGTGGACTCGCCACACCGCGGCAGGCGATCCGCCGCGGCGTCGTGCTCGTCACGGCCGATCGGGCTCAGTCCGTCTTTGCCCGCGCCGCCGTCTACCAGAACGTCACACTCGCGCATCTGCGTGCGACCGTCGGCAACTGGCTCACGCGCCGCCGCGAACGGCGTGTCGCCGCGCCGGCCATCCAGCGCGTCGGCTGTCGGCCCCGCGATCCGGACCTGCCGGCCGGCAGCCTCTCGGGCGGCAACCAGCAGAAGGTCGTGATGGCCCGCTGGTTGCTCGGACCGATGCGGGTGCTGGTGCTCGAGGAGCCCACGCGTGGCATGGACGTCGGCGCCAAGGAAGAAGTGATGCAACTCGTGCACGAGGCCCAGGCCGCCGGAGCCGCCGTCATCCTTGCCACCACCGAACCAGAACTGGCCCTGGCACACGCCGACCGCATCCTGGTGATGCGCCGCGGCCGCATCACCCACGAGTTCTGCGGCGAGTCGGTCGACAAGCCAACGCTGATGGCCCACGCCGGCTAGCGCTTGTTGCGTTGAACGCGCTGAAAACTCGACGACAAGACAAGTCAAACAATAGAGACAACCCGCCCATGGACGTAGCCCGCAACCCTGAAACTTCGCCTGCACGTCGCGCCTGGTGGCGGCGGATTTCGGCGCAGGACGTCGCCCCGCTGGCCAGCCTGGCGGTGATCGCCCTGTTCTTTGCCCTGACGAGCAACAGCTTCCTCACGCCGGCGACCATCGTCCACGTGCTCAAACAGGGCGCCGTGCTGGCGATCGTTTCCTCAGGGCTCACTTTTGTGCTGCTCACCGCCGAGATCGACCTTTCGGTCGGCACCGTGGCCCTGTGGTCGGCATGTTTTTGCGGCTGGTTGTTCGAGATCGGGTTTGGCCTGGCGGCTCCCGATGCCGCGCCGTCGGGAGGGATGGTCGCTGCCGTCATCGCGCTGCCAATCGCCAGCGCCGTCGCCATCGGCATCCTCTCCGGCGTACTGACCGTCTGGTCGCGGCTCCCCAGTTTCATCATCACGCTGGCAATGATGAACATCGCCAACGGCCTGGCCCGCTACCTCACCCGCAGTGAAGCACTGGAAGTGCCCCACCTGCTCAAGACGATCGGCAACGGCGGCATCGACCTCACACCGCGCATCATGGTGCCGTACAGTGCCATGCTGGCACTGGTCGTGCTCGTCGTGGGACACGTGGTGCTCGTGCACACGCGCTTCGGCCGCTACGTGTACATGGTCGGCGGCAACCGCGAAGCGGCCCGCCTGGCCGGCGTCCGAACGGGCCTCGTCGTCGCCGTCTGCCTGGCGATTTCGGCGCTCACCGCCAGCGTGGGCGGGCTGGTCGAAGCCGGTCGCCTCAACGCCGCCACGCTCGATCAGAACGCCGACCTGCTGCTCGAAGCCGTCGCCTGCGTCGTGCTCGGCGGCACCAGCCTGTTCGGCGGCGAAGGCAGCATGAGCCGCACCGCCATCGGCGTGCTCACCTTCGTCGTGCTCAAGGTCGGGCTCAACCAGGTCGGCTGGGTCAACGACTTCGCCCGACAACTGCTGATGGGCGGCGTGCTGATGACCGCCCTGGTCGTCAACGGCCTGCTGGCCAAACGCGGCAAATAGTCGCCGCCAATTCCCGCCGCGCCTCGGCGGTGAGCAACACCCCACCGAGACGCGGATGGCAATGGTTAGCGCTCAGCGGGCAGGCTGGCGATTTGCAGTTCCTTGTCGTATTCGAGCTTCATCGTGTACTTCGCCAGGAAACGTTCCAGCCCGACGGCCTGGGCCGGCACCGTGACGTCCCAGCGATAGATACCTTCCTTGAACTGCGACGCGCGGTACTGGGCGTCTTCACTCACCTGCTGGTCGGTCGACACGAGCGTGATCCGCACGTCCGAGTCCTTCGACGTCGGCAGGCGATCGAGTAGCCGCACGTCGACGGCCTCGCTGCCGAAGTTCTCGACGGCCAACTCGTAGGTGAAGTCGACGATGCGATTGCCCCCCTGGATCTGCTGTTTCTTATCGACCAGTTCACGCGTCACCCGCAGCGCCGCGTCGATCCCCAGGCCCACGGTGAAGCGCTCGCCAACGGCAACCGTGGGGATCTCTCCGCGGCCGACGAACTGGTCACCGACAAACGTCGTCACCGGACCGGCCAACAGCACGATCTGGCTGTCATTGACCAACTCCGCCTCGCGGTACACGTAATTGGTGAGCACCGGCGTAGCCAGCCGATAGAAATCACCGTCGAGCGGCACCGAGGCGATCTGGATCAATTGCCGATCCGAACGGCTCGGCAGCGACGTCAGGTTCGGCAGGTGGTAACTGACGCTCACCCCCTCGGTCGAGTCGGCCTGGCCGTTCATCTTGTCCTGCAGGCGGTCGCGCGACGTGAGATCGAGCAGTTGTTCCTGCGAGGCCACCGAATTGAGCGCGACGTCCGACCGCCGCTGCAGATCGCCAATCCGTTCGGTCGGCAAAAAGTAGCGATCACTGGCCGGTGTCCGTTGCGGGGCGTCGACGATGCCGTTCGACGAACTGTCATTCGCACCAAAGGGATCGCCGTTGGTCTCAGCAGCGATCTGGGAGAGGTCGTCAAGATCGGCAGCGCGATTGCGGATATCCGAGAGTTCCTGCCGGCGGCGGCTCAAAACTTCTCGGGCCGCCTTGTAATCGAGTTGTGTGCCCATCTGCGCCGGGCCGGACGACGCCTCGGTCGGCCCGAGCGCGATCGCCAATGGATCGAGCGTCGGCGCCTTGGCAACCAGCGACGGGCTGGCCGTCGAAAGCGTCATGTCGACGTCGCTCCAGTTCTCCCCGCTCATCTGCTCGACGTTAGCGTAGTACTCCACCTCGACGCCGCTTTCGTCGGCCGCGGCGCGAATGGCGTACGACGGCGTCCAGGTCGCGCGATTGACCAGGTAACGCAGCCGCAACTGACCCGCCGCGCCCTCCGGCACGTTGACAAACACGACCGCCTCGCGCACCGCCTTTGCCGACCCGCTGCTGACCGTCTCCCGCTCGCGCCGCAACAGTTCGATGCGGGCATTCAGGTCCCGCAGCCGAAGGTTGTTTTCCAGCTTGCGGGTAGAGACTTCGTCGCGCTGCTGAAAGAGAAACTGGCTCAGCTCCGTGACGGTCGCCGTATTCAAAACCCCTTCGGTCATCTCTGTTTTGGCCGTCGTAGCTGTGAAATTCTCCAAGTTCGCCAGGTACGACAGCCGCTCGTCGAGCACCGCCTGCGCGGCCGCCACGGCGTCGATTTGGTCCTGCACGGTCTGAATCTGTTCGTCAAGCTTGCGAACTTCTTCCCGGACGTCTTCGCGGACCGGCCGTACCCGGTAGCGAACGCTGCGGACCTCGGCGCCGTCGGCCGGCTCGGCATAGATGCTCTGGGGCAACACGTACTCGGGCAGATCGGTGACGACCAGCTCTTGCAGCCCCGTCGCGGCCGGCACGTCAATCAACCGCGTCACGAGCGCCTGTCCCTGATAAACGGTCACGGCCGACACCGTGCCTTGCAGTTCAGTCGATGCCGCGGCAGGCTGCGCATCGTCGGCACGCGCCGCCGCGACGCCCCCGAGGACAAAAACGGTTGCGACGATCCAACTTGACGCACGACTTGCCATGGCTTCGACTCCCACGTGGTGTGTGATGAAACGGCGCACGCTCGGCGCCCCGCCTCCCCCGCGCCGCACGACATCTCTTGGTCGATTCGATCGACTGGTCGTCCGGTCGACGCGGGTGGCGTCTTCCTCGACTTAACGTCTTCCACGACTTAGTCGCACAGCGCCCGACGAAAGTTCCCGCGACGTCGAAAATCCCTGCCGATCGCCGAGAATCCCACAATTGCGGCGTTCGCGCCGGGTGAGTCGGGCCTGTAGAATGCCTCCGCGACGTCCCGCTCCTCATAAACTTGCCGAGAGAACATGTCCAAGCTCCGCGACGACGCACTTTCCATCTGGCAGGCGGGGGTCGATGCCGTCGCCCCCCGGCGGCTGCTCGGTGAGTTTATCACCGTCGACGGCCGCGAACTGGTGATCGACGACGAGCCGTATGACCTCGACACGGTCGGTCGCATCGCCGTCGTCGGCGCCGGAAAGGCCGGTGCCGGCATGGCTGCCGCACTTGAGGACACTCTCGGCCCAGACGTGCTTGCCGAGAAACGCGTCGAGGGCTGGGTCAACGTGCCGGCCGACTGCGTGCGCCCCCTGCAGGCGATCCATCTCCACGCGGCCCGGCCTGCCGGACTTAACGAACCCACCGCCGAAGGTGTCCAGGGCAGCCGCCACATCCTGCAGATCGTCTCGTCGCTCGAACCGGACGATCTCTGCATCGCCCTGATCTCCGGTGGCGGTTCGGCGCTGCTGCCCTCACCGGCCGAGGGTGTCACCCTCGCCGACAAACAGGCGGTCACGAAGTTCCTCAGCGCCGCCGGCGCGAACATCGCCGAAATCAACACAGTCCGCAAACAACTCAGCAGCATCAAGGGAGGCCGACTCGCTGCGGCCTGCACGGCCCGCCGCCTCGTTGCGCTGGTGATCTCCGACGTCATTGGCGACCCGCTCGAACTGATCGCCTCGGGACCGACGGTGCCGGACACCTCGACCCCGGACGACGCGTTGGCCGTGCTCACGCGCTATGGCGCGCTAGACGGCGGCGTCGACGCGCGGGTGTTCGAATACCTCGCCGCCAAGACCGAGACGTCGCCGCCGTGCATCGAGGCCGAAGTGCGCAACGTTGTCATCGGCAACAACGCGACGGCCGTCGACGCCGCCGGCGCGCGGGCCGAACAACTCGGGTACGAGCACGCCATGTACGCAGCCAAGGAACTGGAAGCCGACGCAGAAGACGTCGGCCGCCACCTCGCCGACATGGCGCTGGCGATGCGATCGCGACCGGGGCCGAACTGTCTCATCACCGGCGGCGAACCCGTCGTGCAATTGACCGAATCCGGCGTAAGAGGCCGCGGTGGCCGCAATCAGCAACTCGCGCTGGCCGCCCTCGCGCACCTTGTCCGGCGCTGCGATGCCAAGCAAGACCTGGGCGACATCGTCGTGCTCTCAGGCGGCACGGACGGGGAAGACGGCCCCACCGATGCGGCGGGTGCCTTCGTCGACGCGCCGATCATTGCGGCCGCCGAACAACAGGGGCTCGACGCAGAAGACTATCTGGGCCGCAACGACGCCTACACGTTCTTCGCCGCCACGGGTGGCCTGATCAAGACGGGGCCGACGCACACCAACGTCTGCGACCTCCGCGTAGCGCTGGTCGAGCGCGCGACGTCATGATTTGCGACGTCGCCACGCGGCGCCAACTCCACCAAGACGACTCAGTCCCACCACCACTGCCCGTCCGCCAGTTCGAGCCGCGTGTCGCTACGCAGCGCGCCCAGCTTGCCGTCGTCTTCGAGCAGCGCCTCGGCGCTCAGGGCCATTTCCGGCTCGATGTGGACACCGCCGCCGACCGGCGTCATCAACTGGTTGCCACGCCAAACGCTCGCCACCGCCGTCTGCACCTGCCGCGCCACAGCGTGATGCTCGACCGAGACGCGCGACTCGTCGGCCAGCACTCCCAGGTCCCAACCGGCGTCGCTGTAGAGGTCGTTGTCCTTGATATAAGCGGCGGCAATGGCGATGTCGATCAGGTTGCGCAGCTGGGCGAACACGGGCGATCGCCGGGCCAAATCGCCGTACCGCTTCGTGAAGCTCGTGACGAACATCTGGCTGGCCTTGTCGACCCGAGCGGCCTTGCGCCGCACGCCGTCGCCGGTGACCACCTCGTCGTCACTGACGAGCTTCACACCGTCACCGACGAGTTCCATCGCCAGGCCGTCGTCGCTGACGCGCACACACTCATAGTCCGGTACGAAGTACCAACGCTGCATGGCGTTGCGGGAAACGTCGGCCGGCTGGGCGGTCTGGACGTAGCTGGCCATGCGAATCGGCGGCTGCTCGAGTCCGATGCCGATCAACTTCATCCGATAATCGGCTTCGACCATCACCTGGGCAAAGTGCGTGTTGGCCGAGACCCCCAGGATGCTGACATTCTGCAGTCCCAGGCTTTCGCGCAGACCGTTGACGATGCGGTCCGTGTCGCTTGGCGTCGCGGTGACGCCGACCTGGCGGAGGAAGGCCTGCATCCGTGCGAGTCCCTCCTGCGTCGGATCGATCGAACAACCGATCACGTGCTTCGAGCCGCCACTCTTTGATCCGGCGGCATCGGGAGCGTACATCCGCAGCGCCACGATCAGGTCTTCCAGTTTCAGCGTCGGCTGTCCCGATTGGATACCGACCGTACGACCGCTGAGGTCGTCCATCCAGCCTTCGGCCGGTCCAGCGACAACGATGTCGCCCGACTCGGGGTAGAAGAAGACGTATTTCAGCCGGGTCAGGCCCGCCAGGTTCGTCATGTCCGCGCTCAGACCGCTGCTGGTGGCGAGCCGCTTGGCGATGGCGGCCTCAAGCCGATTAAGTGAGACCTTGCGCAGTTCGCTGCTGGTGGCCACGTCGCCGTCGAGGACGGACCGTGCCGCAAAAGCCCGTTGCTTGCTCAGGGCACCGCTGGGGTCGGCGTGGTACTGCATGCTCAGCACGCCGTCGGCGTCGATGAACACGCCGGCGGTTTGACCTTGCGCCAGGGCCGATCGGGTCAGGCCGAACATCAAGCCGGCCACGAGCATCGCGCCCATGATCCGGCGCAGAAAACAATGTCGCATCGGAAGCTCTCTCCTCATTCCCGCATGAACCGCTGGGATGCGTCAGTTTGAGTCGTTCGTTGGAGTGCGCGGGCCCCATCGGCAGGGATCCCACGTCAGAATCGTATCCGGTACGCTCCCTCCGCCTGAACAAGCTGTCCCGGCGGCGGGGAGCGATTGAGACGAGACCAGACCGCCCCGCTTCGGGCACGGTCAAGTATCGATCTTAGTCTGGCAAGATAGGGAAATCAAGAAATACCGGCAGGTTATGGTGAATCAACCCCACGCGGACGACTAAAGCCGGATGTACCAACGCAGAATGCCACAACCACATTACCAGAAACGTGTTACCGCTACGTCGCAACTGTCGATCCGGCGGTCCCTCACCGGAACGGCGACGGGCCGACCTCGGCAGGCATTTAGCCACTCCTGCTTCGATCCCATGCCGCGGTCAGTGTCCATTACCCGTTGCTTGCTTTCCGATTTAACTCGGCTTTCACTCGGCCGCCCGCATCCTGTCACCGCCGTTGTTGGCGCCAAACGTCCGTCACACCGCTACGACATGCTGTCGTGACTCATGCCTGAGTACCACGAACGCGCCCACTGAGTCCGCCACTTTGTCTGCCACCATGCCGCATCCCGTCGGCCCTGGTTCGCGAGGGCGGTCGGCCGTCACTCATAGCGCAAAACATCGACAAACCTCGTCACTCGCGATGCACGACCACGGCGCCGAATTGCGGCATGTCGACGGGGGGCGATTTTGTTGACTTTGCCTGATGGCTATGCCAGACTCGGTCGCTTGGACTGTCGCCACCGCCGCTCTTGGCCAACCATCCGCGTTGCCGCGCACAGGTGCCACGTTCCCTATTCGACTTTCGCGAAATTTTGGATTCCTCGCCGTGCCGTCGCGCCGACTCGTTCAGCGCACGCGCCATGGCACTGCACCCATCACCGCCCGATCACGAGATGCCCATGCTGACCCCCGGCGTACATCGATGTAGCCGCCACCTGTTCGGAAGCCTGCTGCTTGCCACAGTGTTTGTCACCGTTGCCGGTTGCGGCCGACGCTCGGACCTTCCACCGCTGGCTCCGGTCTACGGCAAGGTAACCGTCGGCGGCGAACCGCTGACGTTCGGCACCGTCGCGTTGGTCCCCGACCGCAGCAAGGGCACGCAGGGCACGATGGGTGTCGGCCCCGTGCAACCCGACGGCAGCTTCCGCATCACCACGGCGGGTGAAGACGGCGGACTCGTCGGACATCACCTCGTGCGCGTCAACGCGATGATCGAATACGATCCGGTGACCAACACGCCACCTCACCCCGTCGTTCACAGTCGCTACCTCAATGAACGCGATTCGGGGCTGACGTTCGAGGTGAAGGCCGACCAGGACAACGAACTCAACCTGACACTCGATCCACCGGAATGACGCGCACCGCGCGGCCGTTTGCGGACGGACCAGCGACGCGCGCTTCGGCAAAACTCAAAGAAGGCGGCCCGAATGCAGAATTCGGCCCCATCCAACATACGGCACAGTAATACGGCGCAGCGAAAGGTCCTATCATTTTTATTTCTTTTGCCTAATTCAAACGATGCGAGGAGAGGTGATGAGATCGTCCACTCGAAAAACTCGGCATGACCAGCGGCGCCAGGGCTTCACGCTGGTCGAGCTGCTTGTCGTGATTGCCATCATCGGCATCTTGATCGCCTTGTTGCTGCCGGCCGTGCAGGCCGCGCGTGAAACGGCCCGTCGCAACCAGTGCGCCAACGACTTCAAGCAGATCATGCTCGGCACGCTTTCCTACCACGACGTCCATCGGAAGTTCCCGCCCGGTGAAATCCACGGTACCCACTTGCCATCTGGTTCCGGTCTCGGCGACCACTGCCACTGGGACGGCCAGATGGGAATGTGGATGAACCTGATCATGCCGTTCATCGAACTGCAAAACGACTACGACCAGATCGACTTTGAGGCGCGCCCCCAGTACACGCCAAAAAACAACTTGATCTTGCAGAAGCAGTTTAAAATCTTCCTCTGCCCCAGCGACTCCTACACCGGCCTGACCAGCCCGTGGGGCGCTGGAAACGCACGCATCTGCCACAAGTACGCCGTCGCCGGGTCGATCGAAAACTCGAACGTTCCCCATCCAGACGGAGTCGTGCACTACTCCCACTGCAACTATCACAACGGCATGTTCTTCAACGATTCGGAAACCGAAATCCGCAACGTCAAAGACGGGCTCAGCAACACGGTCGCCTACTGCGAAGTCTGGGGACGCATCAAAATCGGCATGAGTGACAGCCGAGGCATGAACCTGCACACGGCGGTCTATCTCGACTGGACTCCGAACGCCACGCAATCCAACCCCTGGAAGCCCAACAGCTTCCATCCCGGCGGAGTCAACACGGTTTTTGCCGACGGGTCCGTCCACTTCATCCCCAATTCGATCGACATCAACACCTGGCAAGCGATGGCGACGATCAAGGGCGGCGAACCGCTCGATGGTGCCAAGTCCGGGCTCTGATGCGACTGGCTCGCTCGGTCTCGATGTGTTACCTCGCTGGCGCGACTTCGCCGGCAATCATCCCGTTGAGCTTCCACCATGCCCGACAACTCGGCTGACACTTCCACCCCGGCGAAGAAATCGGAGGGCAATCAGCCCCGGTCGACGTCGGGCCTGCGCATCGTCTTGTTGATCGTTGTGCTGTTGCTCGCCGGCGTCATCCTGCTGATGAAGGTGATGCAGGCCGGTGAACAGCGTGCGGCCGTCGACGCCCTCCGCGAAAAAGGGGGTAACCTCGAATACCGTGGCGGCGACGCCACCTGGTTGCAAAACGTCTTTGGCATCGACTTCGTTCAGCCGGTGATCACCGCCGACCTGAATCATGCCGAGGTCAGTGACGTCGACATGACGACCGTCGGCGACCTCCAGGGCCTCACCACGCTCCGCCTCGTCGACCGCAACGTCACCGACGCCGGCGGCAAAGAGTTGGCGCGGCTTTCCCTGCTCGACACGCTGAACCTCGACGGCACGAAAGTCGGCAACGCCACGCTCGCCGGCCTGACGCATTGCCCGGAACTGGCAAAGCTCAGCCTCGCCGGCACCCAGGTCGACGATGCCGGCCTGGCGCACCTGGCCTGGCTGCCAAAACTCGAAGTGCTGGTGCTCAACGACACGGCGGTCGGCGACGCGGGTCTCCAGCACCTCGTGGCCCTGCACAACCTCAAACTCATCGAGTGCATTGGCACCAACGTCACGCCGGCCGGCCGCGACGCCCTGATGGAAAAGCTGCCGCGAATCGAGGAATTCCGCCTCGAACCGCGGCCCGAAGCTGAGCAGACTGAAGCTGAGCAGACACAAACCGAGCAGCCTGAAACCGAGGGGTCACCCTCGAAAGATCCAACCGCCGAAGAAGCTCCGGCCGGCGATGACGACGCCACAGAGTCGGCGCCCGCCGAGACGGCTCCCACCGGAACCGCGCCGACGAGCGACGCCGCTGCACCGGCGCCGGCCAACGAGGCGAACCCAGCGGCCGAACCAGCCGGCGACGGTCAATGACGTTCGCCACAATGTTAGCTACACGCGGGCCGTGTACTGCTCGCGCAGTGCCGACTTGAGGAACTTACCGGCCGACGTCTTGGGGATTTCTTTCCGCACCACGATTTGCTCGGGCAGCCACCACTTGGGAAACTGCTCGGCCAACATCGCCAGCAGTTCGTCGGACGTCGGCGGCGTGTCGCCACGCGGCACCACAACGGCCAGCGGCCGCTCGCCCCAGCGCTCGTCGGGCATCGCAATCACCGCCGCCTCGGCCACGCGGTCGTGGCCCATCAAGGCGCCTTCCAGCGCGATCGAGCTGATCCATTCGCCGCCGCTCTTGATCACGTCCTTGGCGCGGTCCTGCAGGTGCATGCTGCCGTCGGGCCGGATCACCACGATATCGCCCGTGCGGAACCAACCGTCGTCGGTAAACGCCATGCCAGCCGTCGGATCGCTCGACTCGTAGTATTGCGACGCCACCCAGGGCCCGCAAATCTCGAGTTCGCCCATCGTTTGCCCGTCCCAAGGCACGAGACCGTTCTCGTTGCGGGCCCGCAGCTCGACGAGCGGAACCGGAAAACCTTGCCGCAGGCGTTGTTGCATCTGCACGTCCGGATCGGCGTCCTGCAACTCTTTCGGCAAAATCGACACTGTGCCGATCGGGCTCGTTTCGGTCATCCCCCAGGCGCAGACGATCCGTACGCCGTGGCGGTCGTAGGACTCGACCATCCGCTGCGGGCTCGCCGCCCCGCCGACCGCGATTGCTCGCACGCTGGAAAGATCGTGTTTGCCGGGCGCCTGGTCCAATAGTTCCAACATCCCCAGCCAAACGGTCGGCACTCCGGCGGCCAGCGTGGCCCGCTGGCTGGTCATCAACTCGAGGATGTCGGCCGGCGTAGGCCGCGGCCCAGGAAAGACCTGTACGGCGCCGACCATCGCCGCCGTGTAGGGAATCCCCCAGGCGTTGACGTGGAACATCGGCACGACCGGCACGATCACGTCCGCCGCGCACACGCCCAGCGCGTCGGCCATCGTCAGCGCCAAACTGTGCAGCACCGTCGAGCGATGCGAGTAGACGACCCCCTTGCTGCGGCCCGTCGTCCCCGACGTGTAACACATCGCCGCCGCCTCGCGCTCATCCAACTGGGGATCGACGTAGTCGCCGGCATCGTACTGCGCCAGCAACTCCTCGTAGTCGATCATTCCTTCGGGCAGCGCCGCGTCGGACTCGCGGACCACGACAACGTGCTCAAAGGGCACGCGCGTTCGGATCGAGTCGTAGATATCAAGCAGACACTCATCGACGATCAACACTCGATCGTCAGCGTGATCGGCGATGTAGGCGATCTCTTCATGGGGAAGCCGCAGGTTGAGCGTGTGCAACACGGCCCCAGCCGCCGGAATGCCAAAGTAGGCCTCCTGGTGCTCGGCATGGTTCCAGCTGAGCGTCGCCACGCGATCGCCGCGCCCGATTCCCAACGCCGCCAGGGCGAGCGCGAGCTGTTTGGCTCGCCGCGCCATCTCACCGTAGCTGCTACGATCAAGCCGGCCGTCACCACGTCGGGTGATGATCTCTCGGTGGGGATACATCGTCTCGGCCCGCCGTAAGATGACGTTCGTCGTCAGCGGGTAGTCCATCATCAAGCCTTGCATGGCGGGCCTCGCGGGTCGGGCGGAACTGGTTAGCGGTGCACTTCGCGACGCACTATTCAACCAGATTCCCCGGCGATTGCAAAACAGGTTCGACGCGCTCGCCACTCGTCAGCGTCGGCTCCGGGGCCACCAGCACGACACTCCCTTCCTCGAGACCACCAGTCACTTCGGCAAGCCGGTCGTTGATCAGCCCCACCTCGATCGGCCGCACGTCGACGCGTCCCTGGTCAACGGCAAAGACCTGCCAACGCCCGGCGTCGTCGCGCACCAGCGCCGAGCGCGGCACGACGAGCGCGCCGGTCCGTTCGTCCGAGACGATACGGACATGCACTCGGTAGCCCACCCCCAAGTTCCGCGCCCGCAACAGGCGGTCCAACACCCCGTCGTCAAAACGCACGATCACGGTCACGCGTTGCTGTTCGACCCCCAGTGAACTGATCTTTGTGAAGCCAGCGGGGAACACCCGCGACACCCGCCCGGCAGCAGGCGTGTCGCCGATCGCCGGGCCGTAGATTTCGACCCGATCGCCCGGTTCGATCGATGTCGCGTCCTGAGTCAGCACGTCGGCCTCGACTTCGAGGTCCTCGAGCCGGCCCAACGTGAGCAGTTCGGTGCCCGCCGCCAGGTAGCGCTCACTCGTGTCCTCGCGCCGCAGCACCACGCCGTCGATCGGGCTGGTCATCGTCCCCCGCGTCTGTTCCAGCAGCGCCTGCTCGAGCGCCGCCTCGAACTGTGCTCGTTCGCGTTCCAACACCGCGCGGGTCAGCGACTTGCGGTCGATGTACTGCTGCACCATCGTGGGCAACATCGCCGTGGCCGAGGCGATCGATTCCAAGGCGGCCAGCACGAGTTGATCCTGCCGCAGATCGACCGACGCTTCGATCTGCGCGACTTCGGCCTCGTTGAGTTCCTGCTCGCTCACGGCGTCGGTTTCGCGGAGCTTTTGCACCCGCCCCAGGTTCTTGTCGGCAAAGTCGAGCCGCGCCACTCCCGCGCGAACCCGTTCCTGGGCGGCCAACACCGTCGCGCCCATCGACTCGACGTACTCGTTCGCCTGGCTCAGGACCGTGTTTTCCACGCTGCTGTCGTCGTTCTCGGCAATCGAGGCCGTGATCCGGTCGAAGGCGGCACGCGTCTCGGTCACGGCGATGTCGAGGTCGGCCGGCACGATCTGCGCCACGGTCTCACCCGCCGTCACGCGGTCGCCCGCTTCCAGCGTGATCGCCTTGATGCGGCCGGCATACGGCATCGTGATCCGATACGTTTCCGGCAGTCGCGTTTTCCCCCGTTCGTCGATGTACTGGCGGATCGTGCCGATCTCGGCCGTCGCCGCGTCCACCGGGACGGCCGGCGACGACGCGCGATATGCCCAGACGGCCGCGACCAGCACGGCAATGACGACGATCACGACCAGGATGCGTTTCATTGGACTCACCGAACGATGCCTCGTGCGGCGGCGGCACAAAAAAATTGTCCCGGCACCGTCAACTCGCACATGCACAGCAACCCGTGTCCACAGCGTCACGAGCCTCTGCGCAGTGTAAAAACGTATCTTACTTCGACTTGAGCCGCCTACTCTTGTGCCTTGAGCGCCTCGAGCCAATCGAGCCGCATGATCTTACGCTGGACGAACAGGTGGGCTGCGACGATAAAAACGCCGGCCGTCACGACCGTCTGTAGCAATGCCGCCGGATGCACCACCACCGGCATGCGGAACATCTCGGTGTCATACGTCCGCGCCAACAGCAGCATCAGCACGTAGCCGAGCGGCAGCCCCAGCAGCGTGCCCAGGGCACTGACGACGGCGCTCTCCTTGAAGAACAGGCTGCCGATCTCCCACGGCCCATACCCGATCGCTCGCAGGGTGGCCACTTCCCGGCCCCGCTCGGACAACGACACCAGCGAGGCATTGACGATGCTGCCAAAAAAGATCACCCCGGCAAACACGATCAACTCGACCTGGAAGATCCAGAGGTTCTGCAGGAACGTCTCTCTGAGGTTTTGCAACAAGGCGGCCCGATCGTTGACGGCTTGTATCGCCGGCATTTCTTTGAGCGCGCGGTCAAGCCGCCGACGGGCCTCGGCGTTGCGATCGAGCGCCAACTGCGCACCGGTCAGGGCGTATTCCTCGCCCACCAGTCGGCTCAAATACTCGATGTCCGCGTACGCCGCCATGCCGATGTAGCCATCGCTGATCGCGGTGACCGGCACCGTGTGCTCGCGCTGCAGACCCTTGATCGGCTGCACTGTCACCGTGTCGCCGACGCGCAGTCGTAGCCGATCGGCCAGCGCCCGCGTGAGCATCAACCCGTTCTCTGGCACGGCGACCGGCCGGTGCTGGGCGTCGCGCGGCAACGTCAGCCGCGCATTGGCCGCCACCCCCATGATGCCGACGTCGCGGCTCAGCGGCCCATTGCTCATCGTGCAGGCCACGTTGAGGGTCGGCTCGGCCAGGTCCACGCCCGGCAGACGCTCGACTTCGAGCAGCGCGTCGCGGCCCCGCTCACTCTCGAACGTGAGATCGACGTCACTCCGCGACAGTTGCTTGAACTCGTACTCGACCATGAACAGGCTCGAATCGACCATCATCAGCCCGGCCGACAACAGTGCCGCGCCCAGCGCCGCCGCGATGACTCCGACCGAGGTTCGCAGTCGCTGCCGAATGATCGCCCGCAACACGAGCCGCCAGCCGAAGTTGAGCCGCTGCCACAGCACACCGCATCGTTCCAGCCACACGGCACCGCCGCTCGGGGGTGGCTTGGGGCGCATCGCTTCGGCCGGCTGCAAACGAAGCACCAGCCGCACGCCGTGCACACTTCCGGCCACGGCGCACACCAAGCTGATGGCGATGCCGGCCGCGTAAATGTCTGGATAGCTGCGGTTGGGAAGCGCCGGAAAGCGGTAAAACTGACCGTACAGTGCCGTCATGCCTTCGGCCAGCAAATACCCCAGCCCACACCCCACGACGCCTCCCAGCAATCCCACCAGCAAGCCGAACTTGAGAAAGTGGGCCAACACCGCGCCGTGACCATAGCCGAGCGCCTTGAGCGTGCCGATCACGGTGCGCTGCTGTTCGGTCAGCCGCGACATCAGGACGTTCAATACCAGCGCGGCGACGCCCAAAAAAATTGTCGGCATGATCGCCGCGAACGTCCGCAGTCCGTCGATCTCACTGCTGAGAAAAAAGTTCGAGGGCTGATCTTTCCTGGCAATTTTGGCAAACACGCCGTACGGCGCGAGCAGCAGCTCCGCCTGGCGAAAGAACTCCTGCGGCCGCGCCCGCACCGTCGGCGACAACCGTCCCACGGCCTGGTTCGCCGCACCGTCGAAATCGAACACCTCTTCGGCAAACGTGTGCTTGACGTAGAACACGCCAAAGTGCTCTGGATCGGGCAAGATCGCCCCGGGCCCGATCATATACACGAACTCGCTGCTGATCGCCGTACCCACGACGAACAACTCCTGCCGGCGATTGTTCAACAGCAGGTGTATCCACTGGCCCGGTTTGATGCCGTGTCGCACGGCAAAGTCTTCGTTGACGATCACTTCGGCGGCGCGCGTGGGCGTGAAGTAGCTTCCCTGCCGCACGACGATGTCGTTGATCGTCTCGAGCCGCTCGTCGGGCATCGACAACACCAGAGCGTTGAGCAGCGACTCTGACGTCGGCAGATCGACCGTGGCGAAGAACTGGATCCGCGGCCGCACCTCGGTCACGCCCGGCAAGTCGCCAAGCCGAGCAACTTCTCCCACCGGTGCCTTCTTCAATTCGATCCAGAAGTCGGCCATCCGGCATTCGCTGTAGTAGCTGTCGCGGGCCGTCACCAGGTTGTTGTACGACGAACGCATCGCTACGAAACACGCCACCCCCGTGGCAATGATCAGCGTGATCGCCGCTACGAGAAACACCGTGTGCCGCAGGTCGCGGAACAACTTTCGGTCCAGCACCGCTACCATACGAGGTCCTCGGGCGGCAGCGGTCGTTCGTTCGCGACGAGTTCGACGATCGCGCCGGAACTGAGCCGAACAACGCGGTCGGCGATGTGCCCGATCTCGGCGTTGTGCGTGATCACCACGATCGTCTTGCCCAGCTCGCGCTTCAACCGTACGAGCAGACCCAGCACAGACTTACCCGTGCGATAGTCGAGCGCACCAGTCGGCTCGTCGCAGAGCACCAGTTCCGGGTTCTTCGCGATCGCCCGCGCGATGGCCACGCGCTGTTGCTCGCCGCCGGACAGTTGCGCGGGGAAATGATCCGCCCGATCGGCCAGTCCGACCAAGTCGAGCACCTCGTGGGCGTCCATCGGCTCGCGCACCAATTCGGTCGCCACGAGCACGTTTTCCAGGGCCGTGAGATTCGGCACGAGATTGTAGAACTGGAAGACAAAGCCCACCTCGTTTCGCCGGTAACGCGTCAGTTCCCGATCGCTCATGCCGGCTAGATCGATGTCGCGATAATAGACGTCGCCCGAACTGGCCGAATCGAGCCCGCCGACGATGTTGAGGATCGTCGTTTTTCCCGAACCGCTCGGCCCGACCATCACGACCATCTCGCCGGCGAAGATGTCGAGCGACACGCCGGCCAGTGCCCGCACCTCGACCTCCCCCATCTGAAAGGTCTTCGTCACGTCGACCATCTTCACCAGGGGTCGCGCCGCAACATCCGATGCATCAAGAGAGCTCGCTGAGTTGTCGCTCATGATCACGACGATGCCTGGCGATCGTTAGGCGAGAAGTCGACGGCGCCTCAGAGCACCCAACGGGTTCGTATCGCCGCCTCGGGCCGAAACCGATTCGGCTACTTGAAGTTACGTCAGCGCCACACGACCGGCAACCGCGAGCACGCCAGACGCCGCGGCTCCCCGACACCAGCGGTCACAGCCAACATAACCCGTTTGACCCCACCAATTAGGGCGGTGTCGCGCCGGGCAACTGAAATGGCCGCTGAGATCACCGGCACCGGCGAACAAGTTGCTTCGCCGCAGCCGGACCGGGTATGATCGATCCAGGCAGGGCACACGACCCACCTGTCGGGAAAAACAGTTCACAGGAGGCCGGCCCCGATGTTGGACATCTTCGGCACGAGCAATCGTTTCTGCGACGGCGTCTCGCGGCGCAACTTCCTCAAGATCGGGGGGTTGGCGATGGGCGGGCTCTCGCTTCCCGACATCCTCCGTGCCGAAGCGGCTACTTCCGGCGTTGCCAGCACCGGCGGTCTGCTCAATCCCTCGCAGGCCGGACTTGGCCGCAAGGGCATCATCATGATCTTCCTGCCCGGTGGCCCACCCCACCAGGACATGTTCGACCTGAAGCCCGAGGCGCCTGCGGAAATTCGCGGCGAGTTCAAGCCGATCAGTACCAACGTCTCCGGCATCGAGATCTGCGAACTCTTTCCGCAGGTCGCCGGCATGATGGACAAGTTCGCGACCATCCGCACGATTGTGGGCTCCGACGGCAGCCATTCGTCCTACTGGTGCAACAGCGGTTGGAACCGCCGAGGTGGGGCACCTCAAGGCGGTCACCCGGCCGTCGGCTCCGTGCTCTCCAAACTCGCAGGTCCCGTCGACCGCGCCGTTCCCCCCTTCGTCGGCCTGGCACCGACGATGGGACACATGCCGTGGGCCGACGCCGGCGATCCCGGCTTCCTTGGCCTGGCGCATGCACCGTTCAAGCCCGACGGCGAGGGCATGAAGAACATGGCGCTCAATGGCATCACGCTCGATCGCCTCGACGACCGTAAGGCCGTGCTCACCTCGCTAGATCGCATGCGCCGCGACACAGACGCCTCGGGCGCCCTCGACGGCATCGACGCTTTCACCCAACAGGCCTTCAACGTGCTCACGAGCAGCAAGCTGCTCGACGCGCTCGACGTCGAAAAGGAAGACCCCAAGCTGCGGGATCGTTACGGCCGTGGCTCGATGGACCGGGTCGACGACGGCGGCCCGAAATGCCTCGACCATTTCCTCGTCGCCCGGCGGCTGATCGAAGCCGGTGTCCGCTGCGTCACCTTGGCCTTTGCCCGCTGGGACTGGCACGGCAACAACTTCGGCCAGGGACGCGCGTACATGCCGATGCTCGACCAGGCCCTCAGCGCGCTGGTCGAGGACCTCGACAACCGTGGCATGCTTGATGACGTGTCGATCGTCGTCTGGGGCGAGTTCGGCCGCACGCCGCGCATCAACTCCAGTGCCGGCCGCGACCATTGGCCTCAGGTCTCCTGCGCGCTGTTGGCCGGCGGAGGCATGCGCACCGGACAAGTGATCGGCGAGACGAACCGCCTCGGCGAAGTCCCCAAGGATCGGCCCATCCACTTCCAGGAGGTCTTTTCCACGCTCTATCGCCAGTTGGGCATCGACGTCGAACGAACCACGATTCCCGATCACGCCGGCCGTCCGCAATATCTCGTCGAACACCGCGACCTCGTTCCCGAGTTGATCTGACCGTGCCCACGGGATAGACGTCGCACGCGTTTTGCGGATTGGCCGAAAGCAACGGATGAATTCGAGGAAGCAGGTCGCGGCAAACGGCATCGTTCCTCTAAGCTCACGATCGCAATGACGCGCCACGATCCAGACAGGCCGTCCCACGCCCTCCTCTGCCGGCACAGATCTCTCCGTTGCCTCTTCTTCATATTCTTCCATCTCACGCCACCGCCATTGACGTGTCACTACTCGAACTAGCTGTGTGCCAGAGCGTCCCATTCGCGAGAGTAGCGCCGTGACCAAGTCGATTCTGCCGACGGCCTGGAAGGTTCCCGACAAGATCCGCCGGCGCCTCGGATCGCAAGTAGGTCGCCAACGGGCGATGGTCGCCGACGGCCACCTGCTGCTCGTGTTGCATGCCGCCCCTTCGCCGGACGACGACGTTCGCGCCGGCCGCCTGTTTTGGCGCTCGCCCGAGGGAAATTGGACCTCCAAAGAGCACGGCACCGGGCTCAACGCCGTGAACACGCATCTCGATGAATACGCCGACGCCATCGTCCGGCTCGACCGCGAAGAAGAAGTGGCCGTGTCGGCCGAGGACTATTTCCTCGTGCTCGAACACCTCGCACCGGTGTATCGGGCGGCGCGCAACATGTACGCCGTGTTCCAGGACGCCCGTCAGGCGTGCCCTGAATACGACGACATCATCAACCTCCGCGACCGCGCGTATGAGATCGAGCGCCGCGCCGAACTGCTTTACAACGGCACCAAGAACGGGCTCGACTTCGCCATGGCCCGCCGTCTCGAGCAGCAATCCGAAGCGAGTCACCGCATGGCGACGGCCGCGCATCGGCTCAACGTGCTCGCCGCCTTCTTCTTCCCCATCGCCGCGCTGACTGCTATCTTCGGCGTCAACATGCGGCACGGATTCGAAGACGAGAGCGCCCCGTGGCCGTTTTTGGTGTTGGTTGCCGCGGGGTTTTTGGCGGGTCTGGCGCTGGCCGCGTTTGTGACCCGACCCGATAGTCGTGACAAGAAGTAACCTCGTGAGGACACCATGAGCGAAGCCGACTTCCAAGGGCGCAACGTGCTGGTGACGGGCGGTTCGCGCGGCATCGGTCGGGCATGTTGCGAACGGCTCGCCAGGGCCGGGGCCAACGTCGCCGTCAACTACCACGGCAACCGTGAGGCCGCCGAAGAGACGGCCCGCCGTGTGATTGCCGCCGGCGCCGAAGCCGTCACCGTGCAGTGCAACGTCGCCGATGAAGACGCGGTCCAGACCATGGTCACCCAGATCAACGAGCAACTCGGCCCGATCGACATGCTTGTCAACAACGCCGGCGTCTTCGAATACGTCACGCCCGAAACCACCTCGCCCGACCATTGGCGGCGGACAATCGACGTCAACCTCACCGGCACCTACCTCGTCACGTGGGCCGTCAAGGACCAGATGATCGAGCGCAACTTCGGCCGCATCGTCAACATGAGTTCCATCTCGGCGCTGCGGTCGCGACCCTACGGCATCGCCTACGCGGCCAGCAAGGCCGCCGTCATCGCCTTCACCAAGAGCGCCTCGGTAGCACTCGTCGAACACAACATCCGCATGAATGCCGTGGCGCCGGGCTTGATCGAAACCGAGATCATCGACGACGTCGACCAGGCCACGATCGATCGCATCGTCGGCGAGACGCCGATGAAGCGCATCGGCCAGGCGGACGAAATCGCCGACGTCGTGCACTTCCTGCTCAGCGAAGCCTCGCGTTTTATGATCGGCCAGTGCCTCGTCGCCAGCGGCGGTCGCGTGATGCTGCCCTAGCCGGCAACCTGCGACGCCAGCATTCTCGATTTGCCCATTTACTCTCGCCTTTCGCGCTTCCCATGTCACGCCTGATGCACCGCGTCGCCCGCTGCTCCACAATCGTCTTCCTGCTCGTTGTCGGCGGCACATGCACGGCGGCCACGCCGCTCATCGACACCGTCGCCGGTTCGGGCCACGATGCCAACAACGGTGACGACGGCCGCGCCACCCGGTCGAACATCGGCTTTCCCTTCGGTGTCGAAATCGGCCCGGACGGCGCGCTATATGTCACCGAAGTCACCAACCACCGGGTCCGCCGCGTCGATCTGGCTACGGGCACGATCTCGACCGTCGCCGGTTCGGGGCGTAAGGGTTACGCCGGCGACGGCGGACCGGCCACCGCCGCCGAACTCAACGAACCCTACGAGGTCCGTTTCGACGCCGACGGCAACATGTTCTTTGTCGAAATGCAGAACCACCTGGTGCGCCGCGTCGACGCCCAAACCGGCCGCATCTCGACCGTCGCCGGCACCGGCGAAGCCGGTTTCAGCGGCGACGGCGGGCCGGCCACCGCCGCACAGTTCGATCATCCGCACAGCATCGCCTTGGACGAAGCCGGTGGCCTCTATATCGCCGACATCGGCAACCACCGTATTCGCCGTGTTGATCTCGACTCCGGCACGATCGAAACGATTGCCGGTAACGATCAACGCACACTACCCGCCGACGGGCAAATCGCTCGTGGCAATCCGATGCTCGGCCCCCGGTCTTTGGCGATCGACGGGCGCGAGCTGTGGATCGCACTGCGCGAAGGCCACAGCGTCTGGCGGATGAACCTCGACCGCGGCGTGTTACAACGGGTCGCTGGCACGGGAGCAAAGGGGTTTTCCGGCGATGGCGGCCCCGCGCTGAAGGCCGAATTCGACGGCCCCAAGGGCATTGCCGTCGGCCCCCGGGGAAACGTCTTTGTCGTCGACACGGAGAATCATGCCATCCGGCGGATCGACGTCGCGGCCAGCACGATCACCACGGTCGCAGGCGGCGGACCCGATGCACGCGGCGGAGACGGCGACGGCGGCCCGGCAACGGCGGCCCGGCTCGATCGCCCCCACGGTATCTGCGTCGCCGACGACGGCACGATCTACATCGGTGACACCCACAACCACCGTGTCCGCCGTGTCACACCAGCACGGTGACAGGCGTGACGGCCCGCATCTTCCGACGGCGTAGCATCACCGCTAGGGTCATTCGTCTGCCAGCTCGACGACCTGGCCTTGCTCGGCAAGCAAGCGCCGCAGTTCATCGGTCGGTACGTCGCGGGGTGCGACGTCTCGCGTGGCCGCCAAATGCGCCGCCACACCGGCCGCCTGTCCCAGCGCCATCCAGGTCGGCTCCATGCGGATCGAGGAGTAAGCGACATGCGTCGTCGACGCCGCCACCGGGACGATCAAACTGTCAACGCGTCGCGGGATCATGATTCGGTAGGGAATCTCATACGGTCGCGTGATTCCGTCCAACATGCCGAGATATCCTTCCAACACAACGGTGTCGGTCGGTTGCCGGCTGCGGCAGGGAAAACTGTCGATGGGAAACTCGCCAACGGCGATCGCGTCGGCATGGTGCCGCGCCGCCGCGTCACCGTCGGTCACGTTGCGCTCGCTGAGCGTGAACTCACCCACCAACCGCCGTCCCTCGCGAACGTATAGTTGAAACGGGAAATGCCCGTTGTCGGCGAACTCGTCCCGGGGCAACTGATACTGCCGCGCCAACTGCCGATGCGTTGCGGGCACTTCGGGGTCGTTCTGCAGAAAGTACAACAGCCCGAGCGTCACGTTGCGGATCTGCGCCTCGATCCGCTCGCGTTCCTCCCAGTTCGCCTCGACGTAACCGTGGTTCAATTCGGCAAAAGGAAACGCCAACGGACGCGGGTTCATGTTCACGTCGGTCTTGCCACTGGGAATGTCGGTGACCGACAGGGCGCGCACCAGTGTGTCGAAATGGGCGGCGTTGTAGCCCCGCCCCGGCTTGAGCGTCTGTGGCGCCGCCAACCGACCGGCCGCAAGGTCGTCGAAATAACCGACGTAGCGGCGACGGTCGTATTCCGGCGGTTCATTAAGCGCGACCGAATTCTCGAGGTCGGTCGTCAGACAAAGCCGGTACGTATAGGCCGGCAACCGCTCGTCGGCCGCGCCGGTCGAACCCGGCAGGAACTCACCCCGTTGGTAGTCAAAGTAGACGACGCCAGCGTGCGGTTCGCCAAATTCTTCGCGCGATTCGCGCCCCAATCGGTACTCGGCACCCGCGTGAGCAAACAGGTCGCCTTCGTACGTCGCATCGATGAAGACGTCACCGGTGATGCGCAGCACTTCGCCCGCGCTGCACCGTTCGATGCTGATCGCGCGAAGACGGTCCTGCTCCGTTTGGGCATCGACGAGCCGCCAGCCCTTGAGAACGCGTAGCCCGGCGCACTCGGCGACGAGCGCATCGAACGCGGCCTCGGCGACCGACGGTTCGTAGTAGTAACCGTCGTGACACAGCGCCATGTTGGCATCGTCGGCACCGTACTTCGTTGCATAGTGCCGATGAACCCGATCGATAAACTCGTGAAAGATACCGGCGATCATCGCGCGGTTTTCGATGTCGCTCTTCCCCAGTCCGCTCGACGCCATGCCGCCGAGGTGATCGTGCCTTTCGACGAGCACGACGCTGCTTCCCATCCGCGCGGCGGCCACGGCGGCGGCAATGCCACCGGGCGTTCCCCCAACGACGACCACTTCGGCTCGATCGACTGCGGCGGACACGCCGGGGATTGCGCTAGTGCAAAGACACACAAACAGCACGCTATGAATCAATCGTGGGCACACGCTCGGGCGTCTCCTAACAGATCGGCTGGTACGTCGTCGTTTGAGTGTCGTCGACCGAATCGAGTATAACGTCGTCTGGGCTGCGATGATGAACTCCCCTCCCGCCACGCCTCCAGGCCGCGATGAACAAGGCATTCGTCAAAGAAACGGAAGACCCCGGCGACCGTTGTCCCGGTTGCGGCGGCATCGGCACGAGTGTCTATCGCACGACGATCGAGGCCCATCTGCCGGCCGAAGATTGCGAGCGTCTGGCCGACCCCGCGTACTTCTGTCCCTACCCCACTTGCGACGTTGCCTACTTCGACGAGTTCGCACGCACCGTGCCGGCAAGCAGACTCCGCAGGCCGTTGTATCCGAAGGACGCCGCCGCGCCGATCTGCCCCTGCTTCGGCCTGACCTGTGACGATATCGAAGCGGACGTCGCCGAAGGGGTCGTCACGCGCGTCAAGGCCCACCTCACCCGGGCCCAGTCGGACGAGGCCCATTGCGAAACCGCCACCGCCGACGGACGCAGTTGCGTCGCTGCCGTTCAGCGTTACTTCATGCGTTTGCGGGGCAGCTGACGCCCGCGCCGCCCCTTGTCGCGAATATCACCCGGCATCAGGAGTAATGCGACGCCCGGTCTCTGTCGTTCGACACCAGCGAATTCGCGTCAGCGTCGTTCGGCCGCCGCCCGCCGATGTCGCGCTGCGACCAGATCCGCAACAGGTTCATCAGTTCGTCGTAGTCGACCGGCTTGACCAAGTGGTCGTCGAAACCCGCATTGATCGAGCGGCGACGGTCGGCGTCGCTCCCCCAACCGGAAACGGCGATCACGATCGGTTGCGGCAACGACGGACAGCGGCGAATGCGTTCCACAACTTCGTAACCGTCCATGCCGGGCATACCGATATCGAGCAGCACGAAGTCGGGCCTGACGTTGCCGACGATCTCGAGTCCCGAGGCACCGTCGAACGCCGTCGAGACTTCGACGCCGTCCAGCGTCAGCAGCGACTGCAGCATCCGGACGGCGTCTTCGTTGTCGTCGATCAGCAGCAACGACTTGCCGGCAATGCCCTGCAAACCGCTGCGCGACTCGGTCGGCGTCGTGGTGTTCTCGTCGCTCGAGGCCGGCAGCCGCGGCAGCGTGATGCTGAAGCGGCTCCCGCGCCCGGGCCCGTCGCTGTGCAGGGTGACAAAACCGTCGTGCATCTCGACCAACGACTTGACCAGTGCGAGACCGATCCCCAGTCCCTGCCGGTCGCGACTCCGCGGCGAATCGGCCTGGGCGAACAATTCAAATACCCCTTCCTGCATGCCTTTGGCGATGCCGATGCCGTTGTCGACGATGCACACCCGTGCCAGCTCGCCGTCGCCGTCCATGAGCACCTGGATGCGCCCACTTCGTGGCGTGTACTTGGCCGCATTGGAAAGCAGGTTGGCGACGACTTGCACCAGCCGCGTCGCGTCGCCATTGACCATCAGCGGTTCGCCGTAGCTCAAGTGCTTCAGCTCGTGATTTTGTTCGACCAACAATGGCAGCGTCATCTCCACCGCCTGTTGGACGATCATCCGCAAATCGACCGGCTCGCGCGCCAGCCGCAGTTGTCCGCGCGTGTACCGCGACACGTCGAGCAAGTCCTCGACGATGCGTACGAGCTGCTCGGTCTGACGCCGCATGGTCAGGCGAATCCGTCGCATCTGATCGGCGTCGTCCGGCTCGCGGTCCAGCAGGTCAATCCCCGAACGCAACGGCGTTAACGGGTTCCGCAGTTCGTGCGCCAGCAGCGCCAACCAGTTGTCTTTCCGGCGGTCGGCGTCCTGCAACTGCTCCGTGAGCCGGGCGTTGGCCTCGGCCTGCAGGTTGATAGCAAGCTGCTTGCGGTCGGCTAGCCGGTAGATGATGATCGCCGCGCCGCCGACGACGATGAAGATCCCCAGCGAGATTTGGTCCGCCGGGTGCGAGATCGCCATGCTGTTGTGCGGGGGAATGATCCAGATCACCGCGGCAAATATGCCCAAGATGAACGACAGCAGCGCCGGCCCCACCCCGGCCACCCACACCGTCAGAATCACTGACACGAAGTAAAGGCCATACGGCATGCGGTCTTCGAGAATCTCAGACAGCGAGAGCCGCACCCACGTCGCGACCATCGTTGCCAAAATCGCAAAGCCATATCGGGCCGCGTAGGCCCACATCTGACCCGCCATCGAATCCTTCCTTTCCAGCGTCGTCCCTGTCACGCATCGTCCCAGTCTGGCATCGTCCCAGTCTGGCATCGTCTCAGTCTGGCATCGTCTCAGTCTGGCGTCGTCGCAGTTGGACATCGTTACCGCCTGGCATCGACCCAGCCTCACACCCGTTGCCGCCGAGTTGACCAAGTGCCGTCCCCCGCAGCCCGCGGCGCCGCCCGTACACAGCGTCGAAAACGTGGCACGATGCCGCCAGCCGAGCCACACTCGCGGTCGACTCGACGACACTTGATTTGTTGACCGCAGATTCTAACGATCGTGTGCGTGCCGAGAAAGGATTCTCAAGAATCGCCGGCCAACGAAACGCGCAAATTCGCGCCCGTGCTGCGCCGCTAGCAAGCTGTCAAAGGGCGAGACACCACGTGAACTGCCGCAAAATTTTCTGCGCACCAGTTCGGCCATTCGCGCACATCCGAGCAAAGAACTGCGAACGACGCCCCCCAGGATGCGGGAGCCGCTACGAGGCCGTTCGCACAGCGGCCGTTGCTCAGGCCGCGCACGAGGCTGCGATAAGGGGCTGTTTCCCGGGAGTCGTCGCGGCCCCCGTTGAGCCAGGTATCGCCGCGACGTCTAGAACCGCGAGAAGCCGACGAAAAAGCTGAAGACGCGTTTGTCGTCGCCGGGCGCTTCGTTGACTGGGAAAGCAAAGTCCAGCGCGATCGGCGCCGCACCCAACGCCGGAACCGTGACCCGAAAACCAAAACCGGGCGCAACGCGGTACGTGTCGGCATCGAGCCGCACGTCCTCTTCGGCCGTACCGAAGTCGCAGAAGAGCACGCCGCGGACCATGTCACTGGCCGTGAGCGGGAACATGTATTCGACGCTGTTCACCCAAAGGAACTCACCGCCGACCGGCACGTTGAACACGCGGGGGCTGGCACCACGGAAGTCAAAACCACGCAGTGTCGAGTAACCGCCGGCATAGTAGTTGTCATACACTGGCGTGTTCGGTCCCGTAAAGCCAACCTGGGTACTGAGGCTCAACACGTGCCGCCCCGACGTGTCGGGACGCTGATACAGCAGAAAATGCTGGCTTCCTTCGATACCGGCGCGGGGATACTCGTACGAACCAAACACGTAACCCCCCGACAACTCGACGCGGTGGCCCTCGGTTGGCAGAAACCGGTTGTCCCGCGTGTCGTTCGTCAACGACAATTCGGCCCCGAACAGGCTGTTGTCGCCCAATACGTCGGTCACCTGCGGCGGCGTTGGCACCGAAGGGTTGTGGATATTGACGTTTTCACCGCGGAAGCTACCGGTGAGCGACCAGTCCTGGGCAACCTGGTAACCGAGCGAAACCCGGCCGCCGAGCCGTTGCTCGTCCCAGTTGTTGTAGCGCCGATCGAAGTAAAACGCGCTGAGCCCCAGTGACACGAGCGAGTCGAGGAAATACGGCTCGCGGAAGTTGAACATGTAGCGCTGCACCTGCGTGCCGGGGACGGCTTCGATGCGGAACACCTGTCCGCCGCCGCGCCACGCCGTCCCGTTGCGGATCTCTTCCCAACTACGGGGAAAACGACGCCAGTCGAAGTTCTGCTCTTCGAGCACGACGTTACCGAGCAGACCCGCCTGCGAGTTCACACCCACGCCAAACATGAATCGGCCGGTCTGCGTCTCCGGCGCCGTGATCACCAGGTCGAGCGGCTCGGTCGGTTCCAACGGCGTATAGTCGTATCCCCCCGGTGGGAACAGCTCGTTCGGTCCAGCGAACCCAGTTCCCGGTGGCGGCATCACACCGTCCGCAACGGTCGGTTGCATGCCGGGTGGCGGCAGCGTCCCCGCGGGCGCCGGGGCCCCGTTGGGAGCATAGCCATTCGGTGCGTATCCATTTGGTGCGTATCCGTTCGGCGCGTATCCATTGGGCGCGTAGGTGTTGGGGGCGTAGTTCTGCGCCGAACTAAAACTCGGCGCGGTCGCCGCGGGCGGCGCGGAGTATGCCGAATAGGCCGATGGCGTCACCGGCTGCTGCATTTGGTACGGACCGGCCGGCGCTGACATCACCGACTGGGCCGGTGCCGCATAGCCTGATCCAGCCGCGGGCGTCGGCGTGCCGGCTCCACCCGGGTACGACGGATAGCTCGCCGTGGGAGCGGCCGGATTGACCACCGGTGCCACAGGCGCCGGAGCCGTCGTCGTCGTGTACGACCGGGCAGAACGGTTTGGCACTGCCGTGCCGCCGTAAGGCGTGTATTGTCCGCGCACGATGTATTCGTCGTCCTCGTCGGCCGACTCGACGTCGACCGCACCTTCCTCGGACGGTTCAGCCCGGCGCTGCGGCACGTCGCCTCCCGGCCGATGTACCGTGTGCAGGAACTGGTCGCTCGGACCAGCCGTCGGAGCGCGAAAGCGCCCAGTGGGACGTTCCGAGGGCCCGTCGGGACTTTGGCC
>JAGQPT010000031.1 GCA_020426575.1 Planctomycetales bacterium | reverse complement strand
TCCAACCCCGGCGAGTTCGATCAACGCGGCGACCCATTTCTGCGCGTCGTGCAAGGCAAGCAGGGCGGCGGTGTGCGAATCGACATGGGTGCCTATGAACGGCAAGGCATCGCCGGGACGAACTTCGTTGTCGACACGGCCGTCGACGAAAGCGACGGTGATTATTCGGTCGGCGATTTGTCACTCCGCGAGGCGCTCGGTCTGGCCAACGGCGACGTCGGCGCTAACACAATCAGTTTCGACCCGGCCTTGAGTGGCGCTACGATCGCTCTGGTTCTCGGGCAGTTGGACGTCACGGAGGCAGTGACCATCTCCGGCCTGGGCGCCGACGTGCTAACTGTTGACGCCCAGCAGGGCTCGCGCGTGTTGAACATCGACGACGGCGACGATACGGCCCATCAAGCCGTCTCGATCTCCGGCCTGACGATCACTGGAGGCGAGGTCGGCGGCAGCGGCGCCGGCATCCGTTCGTTGGAACGTCTTGAACTGGTCGACTCTCTTGTCACGGGCAACAGCGCGACAGGCCCCGACGCCACAGGTGGCGGCATCTACTTGCGGATGTTCGGCGGCATGACTTCCGTGATTTCAGGCAGCACCATTGCCAACAATTCGAGCGCCCGCAATGGGGGTGGTTTGAGCGTGCAGACGATCGCCGGAGACACGCTTGGCGTCAACAACAGCACGATTTCTGGCAACGAGGCTGACCTTGACGGCGGTGGACTGTGGACCAGCGGCACCGGAAGCACGAATATCGTTCACAGCACGATCGCCTTCAACACGGCTGATGCCAACATGGATGGCACCGGTGTCGCAGGCGGCATATTTGACGTTTCGGGAGGAGTGACGCTGTACCACACGATTGTCGGTAGCAACAGCGATCCCACCGGCCCGAACAAAGATCTGCAGGGAACGTTCACGGCGAATTTCTCATTGATCGGCGATACCAACGGCGCGACTCTCAATGGGGCCGACAACGTAGAGAATCACGCCCCGCTTTTGGCACCCCTGGCCGACTACGGTGGTGCCACGCCAACACACGCGCTTTACCCCAAGAGTCCCGCGCTCGACGCTGGCGACAAGAGTGTCGTCTCACCACCCGATTTTGACCAACGCGGGCTAGGCTACGAACGTATTTACGGCAAGGCGATTGACATTGGTGCGTATGAATTGCTGATCGCCGACGGCAACCTCGATGGTCAGGTTGACGGTTTGGACTACCTGCTTTGGGCCCAGTTCTACGGTGACGACGTCGCCCAGGACCCGCCCGGCTCGCCGCAAAACGGTGACTACAACAACGACGGCAAGGTCGACGGCCTCGACTACCTCGTTTGGGCTGGTCAATATGGCGAGGGTGTGGCAATTCTGCCTGCCAGCCAAACAGCCTCGAACACAGACGAAATCACTGCCGTCGATGCCGCGTATGAGAGCGCCTACAGCGACGGCGCCTCCGTCAGAGATTGGCGAATCAGCGAAGCGTTCAATGCGGTACTCAAGAACAAAGAAAGGAAGGGCACGTAGCCGCTGTCGTAAAGCAATCAGGTCGTTCCGACGCGGCATCGCCGGTCGTTGATTTCCTGCGCGGCGTCGCCCGTTACTTCCGTTCCACCTTCTGGAGTGGCCGCAGCTGGCCCCCTGGTCGTGGCTCGCTTACGACGCATCGGTGTTCACGACCTAATGCACGAAGGACGGATGGCTAACTCACATCGGTCGATTCGTCCGAAGCGCATAACGCCGTGAAGTCGCAGCATTCGCAACGGATTGGCAACTTGTGTCAACACAACAGTCGCACCGAGTTAGCCGTTGCAGAATAGGGTCCGAAACCAACCAGGTTGTTAACCCAAACCGACGAGGCGGAGGGAGAGCGCGAGAGTTCTGGCGTGATATACGACGAGAGGGGCCGCGCGGCAAAGTCGTCGGCCCCAACAGAGAACTCTCTCCGAGCACGCGAGCAACTCGAACACCGCTAAAACTCGGCGGAAAACGCAGAACGCCTAGACTCTCGGCGTCGTGCGCTAACTGGCGGGTCGGTTGCGTTTCCGAAAACGGAATCAACTCCCCGACTAGGACTCGAACCTAGGACTTAGCGGTTAACAGCCGCTCGCTCTACCAACTGAGCTATCGGGGATCGTGGAAAACACTCAATCTAGTCTACGAGTGGGGCCTCATCAAGGCGCTTTGCCGCAACGTTGGTAAAGCAACACCGTACTTGCGGCGCCCAGGTTTCGACGCGGTTGGTTGTGGTGATCTTGACGACCGTCGGCGGCGGAACGCAATGCCGGCCGGGTCGTCGGCCTTCGGCAATTGGCGGCGTTCGACTCGGGCGCAAGCGGGTGGTAATCGGCTGCCGCTGGAGCGAAACACGGCATACTCGTTGGCGACGGGGCTAACGACGGAAAAGTGCTTGATCTGCGGCGTGTTTCAGTTTTCCGCCGCGAAGTTGGAGATCGCTGAGCTGCCGACGTGCAGATTTGCTGAAAGCGGTCGACGATCATCGTAGCTGCCGTCTCGACGGTGCCAGTGCGACACTTCGCCTTCGCCAAGCTGCCAGCAGAGGAACGCGGGTTGTTCGTCGACGACGGTGGGAAAATCGACCAACCCCATTCCGGCACTCTTTAGTTCGACGCCCAGATCTGCCAACTCGTTGACGTAACCGCGAAGTCGCGCGGCGTCGTTGTGCAGTTCGTCCTCAATCTCGCCCAGCTCTTCACCGTAGACGTCCTGGACACTTCCTTCACGCCGCGACTTGAGCAGGTCGAGCCGGTCGCCGCGCTCGACAAGCTCCCGGGCGAGCGTCACCACGTCGGTCGTGATCGCCCTGACGAGCGGCAACATTGCGTTGGCTTCTTCGACGCTGAACAACCTGGTGTCATTGATTGATGTGGAAGTCATGGCCCGACCAAGTGCAATGGCATGTCCGGAAAACGTATGTGGGACGAGTTCTGTGCGTCCTCGCCTGACGGCGTCACTGTACCTAGGACAATGAGTTGCCACTTCCAGGTTCGCGCTCCCCGTAACCTCTCCCTCTCGCGCACCTCGAACGGCGACTACTGATTCGGCCCTCCATGCACAGGCTCGGCAATCACCTTTGACTGAGCCACAGCCGTCGGGTTGAGCGTCGCGCGTCCCCAGGCGGTCTCGAGCGGCAATCGCGAAAAGTCCACGATACATCCGTCCCGGCTATAGCAGCTCAGGTCGTGCGTCGCTCCCATGAAAATGCAATCGACAGGGCAGGGCTCCACGCACAGGGCGCAGAACATACATTTCGAATAGTCGATCGCAAAACAATCGACGCGAAATCCCTTCGCCCCCTCGACGCGCTCCTTGTTGATATAGATGCAGTCGACCGGGCACGCCTTCGCGCACTGGTCGCAAGCGATGCAGGTGGACAAATCGTAGCGGTGGAAACCCCGGTAACGAGCCGCGACGGGCACCGGCAACTCGGGATACTCGAACTTCTCCGTGTACGTGCGCCGCTGGGGATCGTAAGTTGACAGCCAGTAGCGCATCGTCACGGCCAAGCCGTCGGCCACCGTTTTCACGGCCGTAAAGATGTCGTCGAGCCAGGAGATAAACTGCTTCACAAGGTCATCCGTTCAGGCGACAATAGCTGGTTGCGGGTTTGGCCCGGGCGGTGGGCGATCAGGCGTTGTCGGGCGGCCCGACTTCGTTGCCGTCGGCCACCTTCCACGTCTGAATTATAGACACGACGTCCATCACCGCAAGCGGTGTGCCCACACTCTGATACGACCGATCGGCACGGCCGGTTTATCGCCGCGTTGCCTTGACCGTCGCCTCGTTTCGGATTGCGGCGGCCCTGGCGTACACGGTGATCACCTGGGGCTGGTGGCCGGCCACTTGCGACCCGCCCTGCCTGCGTTGGGCGATAGTATCGGGGATTGGGGCGACGCGTGGCTGGCCGCGCCGAATGTTGATTCAAGTCGATCGCAGCGGACAAATTCGCCTTTCCGTCACCGCCATTTAGGAAATGGCCCCGCCGCCCAACTGCTGATCCGCCGTCGGCGACCGACCCCCATCAGATGTCCCACATCGACAAACGCGGAATTCGGACCGAAGCCCTGCGGCGACGGCGCGCCCAAATCGACAGGGACCGTACCAGCGCGCTGATCCTCACCCGGCTGACTGCGCTGCCCGAGTTTTGCGACGCTAACCAGGTCGCCTGGTACATTGATGTCCGCGACGAGGTGCGCACGCGCCCCCACCTCCACAGGCGCCTGGCCGCCGGTGAGTCTGTCATCGTGCCGTTTTGCCGCGGCGACGACCTGCGGCTCTGTCGGATTAATCACACCGAGGAACTGGCGATTGGTGCTTTCGGTATCCAGGAACCGCTCGCCGCCCTCCAGGACGACACAACCCGGCAGGTCGATCCGGCGACGCTTGACCTGGTTGTCGTGCCAGGGGTTGCCTTCGATCGATCCGGTCGCCGACTGGGCCACGGCTTCGGCTTTTATGACCGCCTGTTGGCCCGCGTTGCCGAAGCGACAAAGTTGACTGCAATCGCCTTCGAATGCCAAATGTTTGACATTCTTCCGCACGAGCCGCACGATGTAACAGTCGACGTCGTCGTCACCGAGTCGAACGTGTACCGTCGGTGACGCGCGACGACCATCGGCAAAGTGTTCCCCGCCAGTCACCGCGCCGCTGCCCGCTCTCTCCGTGAGGCCGTTCAAAGTGAACATCCCTCAGTACACGCTCGCCGAGTACGAAAACGACTACGCCGACCGCCACCTCCTCCACGGCGTCGTCGCCAAGTGGGCCACCGATCGACCCGACCACGCCGCCATCATCGAGTTCGATACCGGCCGCGAGGTGAACTACCGGGAGTTCGACGAAACGTCCACCGCCTGGGCGCTGCGGTTGCTCGAACTTGGATATCGGCCGGGCGACTTTCTCGCCACGATGCTGCCGCTCACCGTCGAGCACATCTTTCTAGAATACGCCTGCTTCAAGATCGGCGTCATTCACGCCCCGCTGGACCTGCGGCTCAAGCCCGACGAAGTCATCCGCTCGCTGGGCTTGATTGAGCCTAGGGGATTCGTCACGCTGGGCCGCACGGCGCTTGCCGACTTCTCCACGATCGCCGAAGCCGTCCGCGCCGCGTGCGGTTACGTCGAGCACCTCGTTCAATTCGCCGACGAAACCGACCTGGTCGAAGGTGCCATTGCGGCCCGCCACCTTACGGACGTCGGTCCCGCGACGCTCGACGACGCGCACCTGCGCGAGCAGTACGACCGCCGCACCGCGGACGTTCGGCCCGGCGACGGCGCCCAAGTTATCTACACCACCGGTTCGACCGGCTTTCCTAAACCGGCGCTGCTTTCTCATCGCAACATCACCGCGCAGAACCTCTGCCTGGCTGGTGGCTTCGACTTCTTCCACGTCAATCGCATGCTCGTGAACCTGCCGCCGTCTCACGTCGGCTGTCAGGCCGAGGCGCTGATGACGTCGTTCTTCACCGGTTCGACAGCCGTCATCATGCACGTCTTCGACGCGGAACGTGCCCTGCGGGCCATCGAGCGATACCGCATCGACGGCTTCGGCCAAGTGCCGGCGATGTTCCAGATGCAGTGGCGGTTGCCCAACTTCGACGAGTTCGATCTCAGCTCACTGCGCTGTTCGCTGTTTGGCGGTCAGACCGTGACCCGGCCGTTCGTTCAGCGGCTGCACGAAATGACGCCCCTCGTCGGCACCGGCCTGGGACTCACGGAGATGTCCGGGTTCGTCACCTACACTGGTCTGACCGGGGACGTCGAGCCGCTGGTCAACGGTGTCGGCTGGCCCATGCCGATCACGCCCCTTTCGATTCGCGAGCCCATGAACGGCAACGGCACCGCCGGCCAGGAGCTCGCGGCAGGCGAAACCGGCGAAATCTGCTTCAGCGGCCCTCAGGTGTTCATCGATTACGTCGGCAATCGTGAAGCCTATCGCAACACCGTCACCAGCGACGGCATCTGCTACACCGGCGATCTCGGCTACGTGTCTGACCACGGCCTCATCTTCACCGGGCGATCGAAACTCGTGATCAAGCCCAAGGGATACCAGGTCCATCCGGCCCAGATCGAGCAGCACTTCGCGGCATTGGCTGGCAACGTGGCCTCGTGTGCGGCGGTGGGCCAACCGCATGAAATCTTCAGCGAGGCGATCATGCTGTTTGTCACGCCGCAGCAAGGATGCACCGTGCGGCGCGAACAGCTCGAGGCACACGCCCAGGGAATCGCGGCGTACATGCGTCCGACGCACTACGTGATTCTTGAACCCGGCGCGATGCCGCTCAACCGTGTTGCCAAGACCGACTACGTCTCGCTCAAGCAGCGCGCCGCCGTCGAGGTCGAGCGGCTCCGCGCACAAGGCAAATGGGACAACGACGAATGAGTAACCCCGTCAGCACCATCCGTACGTTCTACGGTGAAACCCCGCGCACCTCGGACTGGTTCACCGTGACGCAAGAGCTGATCAACCAGTTCGGCGAAGCCACGTGCGACAGCGATTGGTTCCACACTGATCCGCAGCGCGCACGCTGCGAAAGTCCCTACGGCGGCACGATTGCCTTTGGCTTCTGGACCCTCTCGATGCTCACGCACCTCTCGCGGCAACTCGGCGGAGCCGATTATCCGCCCGGCGCGCTGTTCGGCATCAACTACGGTTTCGACCGCGTGCGTTTCCCGGGGCCCGTACTTGTGGGCAGCCGCATCCGCCTGCACACCAGTCTCGGCCGCATCACACCCCGCGACCCCGGTGAGTTTCTCGTCTCGACCGCCAACACGATCGAAGTCGAGTATCAGGACAAGCCGGCGCTGATCGCAGATTGGCTCTTCCTGCTGGTCTTTCGCAACGAGTAGCGCAGAGAGCTCGATCACACCAGGGCAGCGGAAACAACACAGGCGCTCGACCGCGGCACGCCGTGATGATGCGTGCCGAATGCCGGTCGAACGCCTGTGCTGCAAATCATGCGGGGAATTCGTCCGCCGTCCGGCGGTCAACTACTTCTGCCGAGTCAGCAACACGAGACGGCTGTTCTCCTGTGCCTCCGCCTTGCCGGTCTTACCATCGAGGCGGTACTCGATCGTGAGCGTCTTGGTGACCCCCGGTGCGGGATCACCGTCGAACAGGTCGTTGTAGCTCTCCGGCGGCAGTGCGATCAGCGGCCTATTGCCGGCCAGCTTGGCGACCGCCGCGGTGACGTCTTTTTGCCGCTCGCCGGCGCCATAGGTCGCCTTGACGATCTCGAGCTCGACGGGCCCACCGGCGAGCTGCTCAACGAGGTGCGCTGCGTCGATCTGCCCGCCGGCCTGCTCGATGGCCGAGGCAATCACCCGGGTGGCATCGTCTTTAAGCGGCCCCTGCAGGCAGGAGTCCACCACGACATCGAGCATCTCGGAACTGGGATATCGTTCGGCCACTTCGAGCACAAGCTTGCGCTCGGCGTCGCGCTCGGCCGCTCGCCAGGCCTGGCGGCACATCTCGGCGCGCTCGGCGTCGGTCATCTGAAATTGCCGCGCCAGCCGCAAGTAGCCACGCAGCGCCCGTACCTGATACGAACCCTCGGGCGAAGTCGCCAACTCGAGCAACACTGGCCCGGCGTCGACGCTCATCCACGATCCCAGCAGGCGGGTGGCGGCGTCCTGCATGTCGTCGTCATTCGACAGCGCGGCTGAGCGAATCGCCTGCAGCGCCGTCTCGCCTCCCATCATACTCAGCGTCGTCAGCATGTTTTTCTGGGCCTCGGCCGAAGCGTCCGTCATGGCGTCGCTGAGCCGTTGGGCGCAGGCCTCGCGATTCGGCATGCGGACACACGCGGCACGCAGCGCCGCCAGCGCCACTGCCGCCTCATCGTCGTCGCCTGAATTGACGGCCCGCTCGATCAGCACCGAAACGTCTTCGAGTCGGGCAACCTCGCCCAGTGCCGTCAGCGCCGCGGAGCGAACGGCCGGATCTCTACCGTGGACCAGAGCCAACAACGCGGGCACGGCGTCGATGCGCCGCATGCCGACAAGTCGCACCAGTGCCAACTGCTCGTCGCCCTCGGCATCGGCCAGTCGCGCGGTCACTTCCGCGTCAATGTCGTCTCCCGACAGCGCCGCCAGC
>JAGQPT010000344.1 GCA_020426575.1 Planctomycetales bacterium | reverse complement strand
GATGCCTCCGATGCGGAAGTCATCGAGGCGGCGCGTTCGGCCGAAGCACTCGGTTTCATCGAAGCGCTGCCGGACGGCTTCGACACGATCGTCGGTGAGTCCGGTGTACGGCTCTCCGGCGGTCAGCGTCAGCGGATTTCGATTGCGCGGGCGCTGCTGAAGAACCCGCCCGTGCTGATCCTCGACGAGGCGACGTCAGCCGTCGACAACGAGACGGAAGCGGCAATCCAGCGTTCACTGCAGCGCATTTCGCATTCGCGCACCACGATCGTCATCGCGCACCGGTTGTCGACGATCGTCCATGCCGACCGGATCTATGTGCTGGAGCACGGGCAGATCGCCGAGAGCGGCGTGCATGCGGAGCTCGTGTCGCAGGCCGGCATTTACGAATCGCTGTGGCGCGTCCAGACAGGGACGGCCTGAGGCTCGCGTTCCGGCCGGGCTGTCCGTGAGATAACGGCGCGGCGGTCGAGGGTGTGGTGACCGCGGCAAACACCAGGGCCATCAGTAAAAAGGGACGGCCCCCTTGCAGGGGCCGTCCCAATAGCTCGCCGTAACCAGGGATGGGCGAGCCGGGGGGGAGGAAGTATTCGCCCTCAGGGCTCAGAGACCGAACTCCATGCCGTAAGAGGCGACGAATTTCATTTCGCCGTTGTCCAGATATCCGCCGCAGGCGAAGCAGCCCGTGTCGGGCAGGTCCGTGTCGGAGATCGTGAACGAGAAGGCATCGACCGAGAACGTGACGCTGTAGTCCATGTAGCTCGTGTCGCCGTTGACGGCAATGCCGTTGAAGCCATCGACGAAGTCGCCGTCATGCTGACCGACGTGGAAGCCGATGCCGAGGCCCTTTTCGGTCTCGAAGCCGTAGTCGAGCGACAGGTAGTAGGCCTGGCCGAATCCGAAGTCGTAACCCGTGGGTTCGTCGGCCTCGGTGTTTGCGAGCAGATACAGACTGGCGCTGAAGCCGCCGACACCGACCGTGCCGTAGATCTCGGCAAAGTCGAACTTCTGGCTGTCGTCATAGTTGTAGTAGAGGTAGCCGACGTCGTAGGTCACGTCGTCGCCGCCGCTCCAACCGAAGTAGAAGTCGTGCTCGTAGGAATACCCGTCGTCGGACGCGTACTCGACGTTCGAGACCCAGGTACCGAGGTAAAAGCCGCTTTCGTCGGCCCAATCGATGCCACCCTGCACGGCAGCCTCGTTGTTCGACTGCGTCAGTCCGCGCCAGAGGTAATTGTTCGTCACCGACCCGTTGGCCGTTACCTCTGCGAACGCAGCGTTGCTTCCGAGCGCCAGGACGGCAGCCGCACCGAGAAATTTTGGATTTATCATGATCAATTGTCCTTAACGAAGTGTTTTCCCATTTCGAAGCTGGATCAGTGCGAAACCACCGATACCTGGCCGGGTCTTAAGCACGAACCGTGCCAGCTGTGAAAACCCTTCAAATACATGGGGTTGAAATTTGCGCCTGGCAGCGCCAGTTCTGATCTAGTGCAGTTGCGAGGCATCCCGCACCATATCGGTGCG
>JAGQPT010000343.1 GCA_020426575.1 Planctomycetales bacterium | reverse complement strand
GAGTTCGCCAAGTTCATTGACTACTGGAAAGCAATACCAGGTTCGAAAGGTCGCAAGGTCGATTGGGACGCCACCTTCCGAAACTGGATAAGGCGAGCCGCCGAGCGCAAGCCCACCCGCGGCAACCTTCGCAGCTTATCCACCGTTGACCAGAAAGTCTCTGACTGGCTCAACATCGACGTGCCAGCCGACGACGACCCTGCATACATCGAAGCCGTCATCCTTGATGAGGCCAAGGGGCTGGGGCAATGAGCAGCCGCCGCGCCATCGAATCCGCCAAACAAGTCCTCGCCCTGTGCTCAGCCACCGACCCTTGGTTCCCGAAACCCTCCCAAGCGACCGTCCTGGCATGGGCCGAACACATCGACCGAACCAACTTCGCCAGGGACGAGCTACTCGAAGCCGTTAGAACGTTCTACAGCGCGGGCGGTGACTGCCGGCCACGCCCCGGCGACATCATCAACGCCGCCAAATCCACCCGTAACGACCGCTTCATGCGTCAACCGCTGGAAGCCATCTACGCCCACCGTGACGCGATAGATGAGCGGCTAGCCGGTCGAATCGAAGAGACCGCCGACACCCTGTCGCTGGACCGCGCAATCGAAACGAAATACCGGCGACCCGACATGAACCCGCTCACAGTGCCCTGCCCCTACGACGGCTGCCGCGCAATCCCCGGTAAACGCTGCACATCCGCCCGTCAGCCGATGAACGGCTACCACCCGACACGGATTGACGCCGCCAAAGCCGGCCGCCACCTCCCACCGGGAGGAACGGCATGAGCTACACATACTGCCCGTCGCCGCTCATCGAGGCCTACGCCGAATGCGACCTGCACCGCCGATGCCCCAACTGCGGTGCCGCGCCCGACAGTTGGTGCCAACGCCCAGACGGCACACCGCGGCCCATACCGTGCGTGAAGCGGTATCCACCGTCGCCCCGTCAAAACGTATCGACGCCGCCCAAATGTCGCGCAGCGTCGCGCACAAGGGCCGTGGCGGCTATAGCTGGCGCAGCCCTCGCCGCCGAGTCACACATACGCGGATATTGCGAAGCCTGCCGAATCCGCAACCGGGAAGATACAACCCGCCTACGCCATGCCTAGACTCCGACAACCCCGACCTATCGCCGCCCACAACCTCACCACCAACAACGCGGCACCCGACCTGCACGCGCTGTTCGGTGATCTACCGACTCTGCCCCTCGCGCTGTGCGCCGATGACAACCCGAAACTGTGGGATGAAACCGTCAACGCGACTGTCATTGAGCGGAATAAGGCGATCTGCCGTCAGTGCGGCGAACTCGACGCCTGCGCCGCTTGGGCGCGGAACCTGGGCCGCAACAAACTGCGAGGCGTCGTAGCGGGCCGCCTCCACGACGGAGCGAAACAGAAGGATCGTGGCGCGTGATTCCTGACGAGAACCTCATCCTGCGTTGTGCCTACCAGTGCGCTGCGGAAGTGATTCGGCACCGCCGACTTACCGGCGCGCCCATCCCAAAGTGGTTACGGTTGCACTACCGGTCACTTCACCGGCAAGTCCACCTCAACCTCGTCTTGTCCCGCCTCGGACCCGATTTCGACCCCGGCATGACAGAATCAAACCCATCGCCGCAACTCATCACGGCGAGCGAAGCCGCAGCCATTCTCGGTGTTTCCCGGCGGCACATCACGAGAATCGCCCACACCCTCGACGGTGTATTCGTCGGCGGTCGCTGGCTTTTCAACCGCGCAGCTGTCATCGAATACACACACAACCAGGAGCAACATGACTGATCCCGACGAACCCG
>JAGQPT010000342.1 GCA_020426575.1 Planctomycetales bacterium | reverse complement strand
CGTTATTCATCTGCGCGCGTCCTGACCTGAAACCAGGCACTTGCGGAGCAATCCCAAGTTTCGGAAAACCCGGGTGCTCCCTCGTCGAGATCGACGTCATAGTTTGTCAGGCGACAATTTCCTCCAAATGTATATTGTCGGCCATTAAGAGCTCCAGGTGCGCCAAAGACATCAACATTAATGTACTCATTTGCGCCACTTTTCACGACAGATGTCACGAGTCCTGATTCATTTATGTATTCAACGGTCCAAGTGTTAGAGCCGGTGGGGACGGCGCGCACGTGTCGGAACAAATTTGCGCCGCCAGTTTCGCTAATCCATGCTTCAACCACGCTTGTGTCTCCCTGTGGCTCAGGAGGCACCGGGATCAACGGATCAGTGCTTGTGGCACCATTCGAAAGTCCCGTTGCCCCACCCGAAGTTCCACCGTTGACCACGATATAAATAGCTCCAGCTAAGTGTGTTGTCGCAGCCCCTTGAATTTGGAAAAGTCCCACCGAATATGCCCCGATTGTGTTCATGCTTGCGCCGGCGAGCGACCCGGCTGTCGCATCAAAACTCAAGGTCGTATCGACATTCGGCAAATTGGTCAGATTCCCCACAGCGGTGTTGTTGTATGCTGACGCAACACCGGTCACACTGGCAGCCCCGGCCGTCGCGCTATTTAAGGCTGCCGCGACGGCCGTCGGATCACTTTGAAATAGATTCGGTGGATCGGAGAACGCTGGAACTTCTAGGTCATACGCGGACAATAGTGCCATGCTTACGGTGGGGTTACCGCCTACGTTTGGCAGCCGCATCGCCTGCTGTGCCTGACTCGAATCTACCGCGAAAAATGACGTCAACGCAACGAGTGAAATCAAGACGTACCGTGACATGACAATCTCCTACGTAGAAGAATGGCGGCGACGTTTGCGAAAAACGTGTGCTGGCCCAAGCATAGAATACCCCGTATCACCTTTCGGCGATCGCGCTGCCGTTAGAATCTGCCTCGTTTGAAAAAGTGAAAAGCCAGCACCTACAGCAGTGTATATGACGGCATCTTCTTCAAACTGTCGCTCCCACGCGTACCATACGTGTGGACGCAAGAAATGTCAAGCGTTTTTTCAGTGAAGTGCGTTAGGTTGTCGTGATGACAATTGACGTTGTCGTTCACGGCGAAGCGAGCGACTGTCGTGACATGTGCGCTTAAGAGTGTGATCGCGCGATACAACAGGTAACGTATAGTGCATTCTTTGTGTACGAAGCGGCCCGACTTTCGAGCTGCCAGAACAACATGAAGCAGATCGGTATCGCACTGCACTCGTACCACTCGGTGCACAAGACGTTTCCACCGGGTGCCATGGGGGGCATCCCCAATTCCGATATGCCGAGCGGTAACGGGGCGGGCTGGACGGGGTTCATCCTCCCCGGCATCGAGTTGCAAACACTATACGACATGATTGACTGGAACGACGCGGCCGTGTGGAACATGGGCCCCAACCACGAAGTCGTCAAAACCGTAATCCCCACCTACCGCTGCCCCACGAGTCGTGCTCCCCTGCAGTACCCGATCGGCAACGACATCCCGCTGCGCGCGCCGTGCAGTTACATCGGTTGTGGATCGGGAGTCGCGGAGCACGACAACCACACCGAACCGCTCGACGGCATTCTCTTCAACCTCAGCCGGATCAACATCGCCCGGATCACCGACGGCACGAGCCACACCATCATCGTCGGCGATAAGAGCCACTTCGACTACGATCCCTGCATGGACTATTGGCACACCGGCTCGACCAACATCGACTCGGGCGCCGGCAGCGACTTCTCCGAGTTCTTCGGTTCGACCTGGGCACGGGTGAATTCACACAAGATCCTCGGCGCGCCCGGTTGTCTCAACGAGAATGAACTCGCCTTTGGCAGCGAGCACACTGACGGTGCCGTCGTGCTGATGGCCGACGCCAGCGTGCAGAAGGTCAGCGACGCCATTGATCGCCAGGTGTGGGCCAACCTGGGTACCCGCGCCGGCGAGGAAGCGGATACCCAGTTCTAGCCGGTGCGCACGTTTTGGCCGGCTTTCACAAGGCTTGTTCGCCGTGTTGCCGTTTCTGCGCGAACCCTTCTCGACGCGTGCGCCCGACGCTGGATGGCCGTCTGTGGCGGGTGTCGGCAAACGTAGCTCAATACGTCAAGATCGGGCCGTCGCCGGCGAACCAGGGAATGTGACGACGGCGCGACTATACTGGATCGTGTGGACAGCCTCCGCGCGATGCGAGGTTCGCATGGGGTGAAGCGAAGGGACGAGCAATGAGCAGCAAGTCGAGATGCAAGTGGATGAAACATAGAACGAAGACGGCCGCGGCCTTCTCGGCTTTCCTTGCCATCTGGGTCGTTTCTTTGGGGCTTGTCGACCCGGCGACGAAGATCGTCGTAGCCGCCGATCCGGCCACGTCCGACGGTGATTCGCACGAGCTGGTTCGCAATGGCTCATTTGCCGACTGGACCGACGGTGCCCCAGACCACTGGGAGGTCTCAGTGGGCGCGAAGAACGGGGCTGACGAACCGACGTCGAAGGTCGCCCGCATCAAAGGGCCGGCGTTGATGTTGCGGGGCGACGCAAAGACCATGGCTTGGCACGCCGTCAGCCAAGAACTTCCCGTCGTGGCGGGCGGGAGCTATCTAATCGAGTACGAGTCGCGCACCAAAGACGTGCAGCGCGAAGGAAATCAGTATGACAACTGCTACGTGGGCGTCGCGAGTTCCGACAAACAGGGAAAGATCATCGCACAAGGATTCGACGACGTGGCAGCCGACACGGACGGTTGGGCCAAGCACAGCATCGCATTCGACGTGCCATCGTCAGCCGCAGCGACCAAGATCGTGATCTTTCTGTCAAAGAGCGGGATTCTGGCCGTGCGGAACGTTTCGGCCACCGGCGCCAAAACAGATACGCCATCGACTGATTCTGTGTTGTTGGCCAATGGGGACTTTAAGAGTTGGTCGGACGGGCGGCCGGACGGTTGGCAGGTCACGATGGGAGCCAACAATGGTGCCGATGCACCGACGTCCGACGTTGGCCAACTCGACGACGCGGGCCTGGTGCTCAGCGGCAATGCCTCGACGATGGCGTGGTACGCCGTTATCCAGCCGCTCGATGTCCGCCAGGACAAGTCGTACACGATGACGTTCGAGGTGCAATCGGACGGCGTTCGCCAGCAGGGCTCCCAATTCGACAATTGTTACGTGGGCGTGTTTCAGCTCGACGCCGCGGGCAAGCCGTTGGATGTGGCGGCCGAAGACGTCTCCGACGTGCCGCGTTGGAAGACGCAGCGGATCGATTTTCGCGTGCCTCAGGGCGTCGCGAAGACCGAGGCACGCATCTTCCTTTCCAAGTCGGGTACGCTGAGGGTGAAGAACGTTCGGGTCGAGGAGGCGGCCCCGCGACGTCCCTTTCGACGAACTCGTTGACGAATTGAAGGCGCAGTACAGTTTCACGTTGCTCAAGGGCATCGACTTTGATGCGCTCAGCCGTTCGTTCCGCGACGCGGCCGAGTCCGCTACGACGGCGGCGGGCTTTGTCCAGGCGATCAACCCCATGCTCGCCGCGCTCGAAGACCCGCACGTTTGGACGGAGCTTCCAGACGGAAAGCGGGGCTACCCGTACGTCCCGCCCTATCGTGCCAACTACGACTACGCGGCCGTTCTGAAAAAGTTGTCCTCGATCAGGCGATTCAGCGGCCTGGGTTTTGCCGGTCGTACGGCCGACGGCATCGGCGTGCTTGTCGTGGCTGGCCTGCCAGCGGAGAACGACGAACTCTACGAAGACGTGATCGATGCGGTTCGGGCAATGGCGGACGCCCCCGGCTTCATCGTCGATCTTCGCTCCAACAGCGGCGGAGCAGAGCCACGCGCCGCGCAAATCGCGGGACTCTTCGCCGACGAGCGACGCATGTACGCGCGATCCCAAGTACGCTCGGGTCCCAGTCCCGATGATCTCCGCGAGTCGCCGGCTCGCTATGTTGGGCCCACGGTCGAAGATCCGTATACTCGGCCGGTGATCTGTTTGATCGGGCCCGGTTGCATCAGCAGCGGTGAAGGATTTGCCCTGATGATGAAGTCGCTGGACCACGTCACTCTCGTCGGCCAGGCGACGCGGGGAGCCAGTGGCAACCCGCAGCCGGTGACGCTCTCAAACGGCGTGAAAGTGTGGTTCTCGCGTTGGATATCGCTCGAGCCCGATGGTACGCCGATCGAAGGCCGCGGCGTTGAGCCCGCCGTGGAAGTCGAGCACGAGGGCCCTGGCGATCCGACATTTGAGCGTGCCGTCGAGTTACTCCACGAACAGATCGAATCGGCTCGTACATCACCACCGTGAGTCAGCGCGGTCGGTCGTTGGATGATTGCGCGGCTAGGGTCGGACGTTCGCCCGTGCTTCTCATCGCCTAGGTTTCCGCGTACGATGGCGGTTTCATTTTGTGCCAGCAGGGTTCCGCTCACGCGCCCTCGCACGCCCGTTTCGCTCGCCGTCGGAGTCGCTGATGGTATTGCTCGATTATGCCGTCCTGGCCGGTTACTTCCTCTTGATGATGGGGATCGGCGTTTGGGTGATGCGCCGCGTCAAGGTCCAGGAAGATTACTTCATGGGCGGCCGATCCTTCGGCAAACTGCTGCAAGCCTTCGCCGCCTTCGGTGCCGGCACCGGCTCGAGCGACCCGGTCAACACGGCCAACACCACGTTCCTCAGCGGGCTCAGCGGCATGTGGAGCGTGATGTACTGGTTGTTCGTCACGCCCTTCTACTGGATCACGGGCGTCTGGTATCGCCGGATGCGGCACCTCACGCTCGGCGACTGGTTCGTCGAACGCTATGAGTCCCGGCGGCTCGGCGTCGCTTACGCCGTCTTCGGCATCCTGTTCTTCATGGTCTACGGCTCGATGATGTTTTCGGCCATCGGCAAGGTGGCCGCCCCGATGGTCGAAACCGACCAGGTGACAATTCTCGGCCAGACGATGGGCATCGAGTACGTGCTCGTGCCCGTGATCGGCGTCGTCGTGCTGCTCTACGGCATCGCCGGCGGCCTGGAGGCGGCCTACTACACCGACCTCATCCAGGGTCTCTGCGTCATCTTTCTCTCGATCGTCCTGATCCCATTCGGGCTCAGCGCGCTGGTCGAACGATTCGGCGACCCCGACACCCAGAGCTGGCTGCACGGCTTCGTGATCATGCACCAGCAGGTGCCCGAGTCGTATTTCAACGTCGTCGGTTCGACGAGCACGGCCGAGTTCCCCCTGCATCGCATCGTGGCCGTCGTGATCATCAACCTGGTCGGCATCGTCGTGCAGCCGCACTTCATCGCCACCGGCGGCGGTTCGGCCAAGACGGAATACACGGCCCGCGTCGGCCTGGTGACGGGGAACTTCCTCAAACGCTTCTGCACCGTCGGCTGGGTGCTGACGTCGCTGATCGTCGTGGCGCTGTTTGCCGACAACCTCGAACTGATCAAAGACCCGCAACGCGCCTGGGGCGTTGCCTCGCGGGAACTGTTAGGTCCGGGACTGACGGGCTTGATGCTCGCCTGCCTGTTCGCCGCCCTGATGAGCAGCGTCGACGCCTACATGGTCGTGGGATCGGCGCTGGTCGTGCGCAACATCTACGTTCCCTACTTCGATCCCAACGCGTCGGAGAAGCGACTCGTCGGCCTGGCCCGCGTCACCGGCGCGTTGATCGTCGCCGGGGCCGTCTTGATCTCGCTCTCGATGATGAACGTGCTCGACCAGTTGGAGCTGACCTGGGTGTTTCCGGTGTTGTTTGCCGCGCCGTTTTGGGTGGGGATGTATTGGCGAAGGGCGACACCGGCGGCGGCTTGGGTGACGGTGGCCTTCTGTGCGGCGACGTTCTTCCTGATTCCGTACTTCGCGCCGATGGCCTGGCCCGAATTGCGGACCGACCCGCGCTTCCTGGGGATGAACCAGATCGTGGAGACGAGCACGACGTGGGCCGCGACGCCGGCTGACGTGGCCCGCCGCGAGGCCTTGATCCGCGACTGGGACGCTCAGGCCACCACGATCGCCGCGCAAGACAATCAACCGATTGACTCGGCCGCCGTTACCGATGTGATCGGTGAAAAGCCGGCGTCACTGGCCGTCGGCGACGACTATACGGTCGTGGACCGCACCGGCGGGCAGTCAATCTTTTGGACCAAGGGAGTTTACCCGGTCGACGCTGACGGCAATCGCATCAAGACACAGCCGCAGGCGGCCGGCAACCCGGAAGTGATCGACGAACACACGACGCGGCAACTGTTGCTTTACGGCGACGACGTCGAGCTGCGCGGCTTTGGCAACTTCCGGCTCGAGTTCTTGCTCTACTACCTGGCGGGCATCGACCTGTCACAGGTGACGAACGCCACGATGAGCACGCTGGAGTTGCCGGCGAAGATCATCTCGCCGTTCTTGATCATGATTCTCGTCAGCCTGGTGACGCCACCGAACACGAAAACGGCGCTCGACCGCTACTACGCCAAGATGAAGACGCCGGTCGATCCGGACCACGCCAAGGATTTGCAGAAGCTCGAGGCGGCGTACGCCGACCCCGGGCAGTTCGAGTCGCAGAAACTTTTGCCGGGCACGAACTTCGAGGCCTCGCGACCGAACCGCACCGACGTGGTCGGCTTTGTCGTCTGCTTCGCGGTCTGCTTCCTGATCATCGCCCTGGCCGTCTGGTCGGCCAACATCGGGGGGTGACGTGGAACGGACACCGAGGAAAAAGCGGCTCAACAAGTGAACTCCTTGGTCGCGTCGCTACTTCGTGTGCCTCGCTGCTAGGGATCCACGTTCGTGTCGTTCCGGCCCGCGGCGGCCACGTTTGTATTGTGCGGCGGACCGTCCTTGGCGAGAAAGGAAGTGAAGTCTTGCTCGTCAGCGTGTGTGTCTTGCACGGACCAGAGACTGGCGATGCCCCAGACAATTTGCTTGTCTCGGTCGCGATGAGCAACTGAGGTCGCCGAGCGATAGCGAGGACTCAAGGCCGACGGCGGTGGTTATTGAAATGGCATCGAGCGCCGGCCCGGCGTATGTGCCAAGACTGCCACTGGCGGAGACGACATTCAAAGCCTCTTGTGCCTACGGCACCCAGACAACCAGTTGTCACAGCCACCCATCTCGTGGCACGCTGTCGGTGGCAGCTGCCGTATTTGGCCGGTTACAATGAGTTGAACCGTGAATGGCCTGCCGCCAGCACCGCTTTGCCCGAGGACCGCACCGCCGATGTTTCGCTCGCTGTTGTTTGCTTTCGCCGTTTGTTTCGTCTTCAGTCTTGCCGCACACGCCGACGACGTCGCGCCGCCGAATATCGTGTTTATCATGGCCGACGATCTCGGCTACGGCGATTTGGGGTGTTACGGGCAGGCAGTCATCCAGACGCCGCGGATCGATGAACTGGCGCGCCAGGGACGCCGCTTCACGCAGTGTTATGCCGGTAGCACGGTCTGCGCGCCGTCGCGCTGTGTGTTGATGACCGGCATCGACACGGGGCACTGCCGCGTGCGCGGCAATGCGCTCGTGCCGCTGCTGCCCGAGGACGTCACCGTCGCCGAGGTGTTGCGCGGTGTTGGCTATGAGACGGCCATCTTCGGTAAGTGGGGACTCGGCGAACCCGACTCCAGCGGCCTGCCCACGCGCCAGGGTTTCGATCACTGGTTCGGCTACCTCAATCAGCGCCACGCGCACAACTATTATCCCGAATACCTCTGGGACGGCGAGACGCGTTATGAGATCGCCGCCAACCGTGACGATGCGCGGCAGGTGTATTCGCACGACCTGGTGATGCAGCGGGCGGTCGAATTCTTGCGCAGCGGGCACGAGCGGCCGTTCTTTCTCTACCTGCCGTTTACCTTGCCGCATGCCAACAACGAACGGAGCGGCAAGACGGGCGATGGCATGGAAGTACCCAGCTATGGCCAATATGCCGATCGCGACTGGCCCAGTCCGGTGCGCGGCCACGCGGCGATGATTTCGTATCTGGACGAGTCCGTGGGGCTCATTCTCGACGTGCTCAAAGATCAGGGCTTCGCCGACAACACGATCGTGTTCTTCACGAGCGACAACGGCCCCCATCGTGAAGGCGGTGCCGATCCGAACTTTTTCCACAGCTCGGGACCGCTGCGTGGCATCAAGCGGGCGTTGTACGAAGGGGGCATTCGCGTGCCGATGATCGTGCGTTGGCCCGGGCACGTCGAGGCCGACACGACGAGCGACTATCCCTGGGGCTTCGTCGATTTTCTGCCCACGGCCGCACAGCTCGCCGGTGTGCGGCCGCCCGCGGACATCACCGGCGTTTCAGTGGCAAGCGCGCTCACGGGCCCGCCGAACACCGGTCCCGAGCGGGAGTGGCTGTACTGGGAGTTTCACGAAGGGGGCTTCCACCAGGCGCTGCTGCTGGACGGTCGCTGGAAGGCGGTTCGCCATGGCGCTGACGGCGCGATCGAGCTTTATGACCTGACCGACGACCTCGGCGAACGTCACAATGTCGCCGCCGAACATCCCGACCTGGTGGCCCGCTTCGAGGAACAGTTCCGCCGCGCCCGCAGCGAATCGGAACACTGGCCGGTGAAGCACTGACCCGCAACACGTGCGCATGGCCGAGCAGCGCACACACCCCTTGTGTGGCACTGCCTGAGTCCGCGAAGGCAGTGATTCTGGCGTTCGCATGCCGGCGCCAGAGGTCACGGTCGCAGGCGGGCGCCACGGGCAACAAGGCACTTCGGGTGCCTACGTCCACAACGGTGGGCGATGCGCTGGTGGGGCGAAGACACGACCCTCGCGGACCACACGCAAGTCAACCGAAACACCGTGCGTGCATCGTCAGTTCCGTGGAGGCAGGCTCCCGCCTGACGCGTGTGCGTCTGCCGAATGCGCGTTTCCTCGCTATCGGTTCTTCGATCTGCTAAAATCCGCCACGATTGGCAGTTCGCATTCTTTCAGCATGGGGGAGTGTTTGATGGATTTGATTGACAAGCTTCAGGACATATCAAGTAGAATTCCAAAAGTCGCCGGACAACTGCAAACTGAAGAGGCCACCAAGAACGCTCTTATCATGCCGTTGATCAATGCGCTGGGGTACAACGTGTTCGATCCCGGTGAAGTGGTGCCAGAGTTCACCGCCGATGTTGGCACGAAGAAAGGCGAAAAAGTCGACTATGCAATCATGCGCGACGGTGAGCCAATCATCCTATTCGAGTGCAAGTCCGTAGACACCGACCTTTCAAAAGTGACTCCCTCACAACTGTATCGCTATTTTTCTGTGACTGACGCTCGTTTTGGTGTGCTCACAAATGGAGTCGACTATCAGCTATATAGCGATCTAGAGTCCCCTAATAAGATGGACTCACGCCCGTTTTTTGAGTTTCGACTTGATCACATTACGAACGACATCGCCAACGAATTGAAGAAGTTCACGAAGGAGACTTTCAACCTGGATAGCATTCTTTCGACTGCCAGCGAGCTCAAGTACCTACGTGGCATCAAACGCGCACTGAGTGAAGAGTGGATAAATCCTTCTGAAGAGTTTGTTCGCCTACTCGCAGCGCGTGTGTATTCCGGGCAGTTACGCAAGGGTGTGCTGGAACAATTCTCCATCATTGTAAAACGCGCCTTACAAGGATTCGTAAGTGACCATGTTAACAAACGCCTCAAAAGTGCTCTTCAAGGTGCATCCGACCATGCCACTGGTGAAAACAACCCGGATGACGCCGATCTTGGCGAGAGCGACGACGGGATTGTGACAACTGAAGATGAAATGGAAGGGTTTTATGTCGTGAAGTCCATCGCTCGTCAGTGCGTCGATCCATCGCGTGTTTACATGCGAGACACACAAAGCTATTGTGGCGTCCTACTCGATGACAACAACCGCAAACCGATTTGTCGCATGTACTTCAACACCGGACAGAAATACCTCGGTGTTTTCGATCAAGACAAGAACGTGACGCGGCACAAAATCGACGACATCAATGACATCTACCAATACGCCGATTCGATCATTGCGACAGTTGGGCGATATATCGCCGAGTGAAGGATCTTGTGGACTACCATCTCTATCTCAGTTCAACTCCGCAAGGTGGCCTTCCGCCTGTCGACTGAAATCGTGGTGCCCGTCTCGACGCGGACACCGTGAACTGCGCGCACGCGCCGTGTCTGGCGTTGCCTGCGTCCGCGACGGCAGTGGTGGCCACAACATGGCGATTGGCGAAGCGTTTTGGCATGGCGAAGACAAGGTCTTTGCGGACTCAGACCGTGCCACACGCTTGCTCTGGGGTGAGGGTTCTTCGTGGGTATGCAGCCTGAGTAGACGATACGCGATTCACGCTACCAGGGCGGCCAGCACGCCGGAGAGGACGATGCCGTCGAATGTGCCGGCGCCGCCGATCGAGAGCATGCCGACGCTCACTTTCGAGAGGTCGCCCAGGTGCATCAGGTCGGCGCCCACCAGCGGCCCGAGCACACCGGCGGTGAAGGCGACCGGCGCGCGGTAGAGTTCGAGGTCGGCCGCCCCCAGCAGGATCCAGGTGCCGCCGACGGCCACCAGCGCCGACACCAGCGCCGGCATGCGGATGCCGATGCCGGGGACGGGCTGGGCCAGCCGCCAGCAGGCGATGACGTTGGCCGCCGTGATACCGGCCGCCGCCACCAGCACCCAACCGCCGGTGGCCACGATGTGCGCGACCTGCACGACCACCAGCGCCAGCGGCACGACGCAGCCCCCCAGGTTGACGGCGACGACCGTGCCGCGGCGGACCTGCTCGAAGCGCGGCGCCATGCCCGGCACACCGAACATCGCTTTCATGTCGATCGTGTGCTCCGCCTCGCTGCGGTCGAGCTGATAGACCGGGATGTTGACCAGCCCGCCGAGGAAGATGCCGACCACGGCCAGCGTGGCCGCCGGTGCCGAGAGGTGCAGGCGTTCGATGGCTGTCTGCATCGTGCTGACCAACAACACGGGCATCATGCAGACGAGGCACAGCGAGGCCAGGATCACCACGCAGCCGAGCGTCGGCAACTGCGAGCCGCTGCCGAATTGAAAGCGGGGGTCCTGCATGGTTCGTTCCGGACGGGTGGCGGGAAGGTCTGGGTATCGATCGGGAAGCCACGATGAAAACAGATCAAAGCGACCGCGGCGAAAAACTCGTGGCACAATACGGCGATGGTTTGTGTTGCCCGTGAAGGCGGACATCACATTTTGTTACCATAGGGGAACGACGTTACAACTGCCAGCGGATGGCACCTGCCGATGACCGAACGCGACAAGCCAGGAAAGCCAATCAAACAGCCCAAACGCTCCAGTGGCACGTTGTTGTATCGCCGCGCCGCGGGTCACGAAGTCGCCAATGCGAGTGACGAATCGGCAACCGGGCGCGACGGGGCTGGCGGGGACGGGACTGGCGGGGACGGGGCCTGGGAGGTGTTGCTCGTGCACCCGTCGGGCAACTACAACCGCCACAAACCGTGGAGCATTCCCAAGGGCGTTCCCGACGAAGGTGAGGAGTTGGAAGCGGCGGCGCGTCGGGAAACGCAGGAAGAGGCCGACGTTGTGGCCGGCGCGCTCACGTTCCTGGGCGAGATCGCCTATCGCAAGAGTGGCAAGCGGATCTTTTGCTACGCCGGGCCGGCACCCGACGACGCCCGCCCGCGCTGCGCTTCATGGGAAGTCGACCGCGCCGAGTTTCTTCCCATCGGCAAAGCGCGCACCGTGCTGCACCCCGACCAGGCGCCGTTTCTCGATCTGTTGCTCGCGCACCTCGCGTCGGCCGACTGACGCACCGGCAACACTCTCTCATCGCGCGCAATTGGCAGCGCCGGCACTGCGGTGTCGCCTCCGTCCATTGCCTCTCACTTCCCTCGGTTACCTCCTGTTCAAGTACCACCGACAAGGCCCGTGCTTGAACGTCGCGACGGTGGCGACGAGAATCGATCCTGAAACGCCCCGTCCGCCCGCACCGTGCACGTCCCGACCGGGCGGCAATCACCACCTTGGGAGAATCCGACGATGAAGCGAACGACGACGCTGGCCATCCTCTGCGCGGCCATGTTGCTGGTGACGATCGGCGCGGCCGCGAAGTTTCAAGCCGCCGCCCCCCACCCGATTTTTAGTGGCCTGGTCGTTGGCGAGCGGATCAGTGTGATGGAAGGCCGACAGGGTTGGGACGTCCGCAACTACAACGGCACGCAAACGCTCGAAGCCCTCGGCCCGGACTACCTCAGCTTCAGCGACCGCGGCAAACACTACGCGATCTACGTGAGCCAGATCCACGTGGTAGAAACCCGCGGCGTCCCCACCCCCTAAACACCTAGACACCGCCAAAAAGAAACCGCATCAAGTCCGGCGTCCCCAGCGTGCGGGTACAGGCGAAGAGTTCACCCGCGCCGTAGCCGGCCGCCATGCCCTGCTGCAGGGCGAACGCGCGGATGCGTTCGAAGATGTATTCCTTCTCCGGTCCGAACTGCGACTTGTAGCAGCGCACGGCCGCGATCTTTTTGTCGATGGTCGTGCTGATGTCGGCGACGATGTGGCCGGCGGCGTTCGGCAGTTGCAGATCGCCGAAGGCCAGCGTGTAGTAAAGATGCGCACTGATCGTGTGCACTTCGAGGCCGTCGAAATAGTGTTCCCACTTGGTAAGCCGTGAGTAGAAGATCGCCGCGTCGGTGATCTGCATGGCCTGCCAGTGGTCGGGCGACGCCAACGGCGTCTTCTCGCCGAAGCCGATCACCAGCCGGGGACGAAACTTGCGGAACTCGGTGGCCAGCGCCACGCGGGCTTCGAACGAATCGAAGAGCCGGCGATTGGGCAACCCCAGGTTCACGCGGACGTCGACCCCCAGGGCAGCGGCCGCCGCCTGCGCCTCGGCCATGCGTTCCGCGGGCCCACTGCTGCGCGGCGTCGGCTCGCCGTCGGTCAGGTCGATGATGCCGACGCGATACCCCTGTTCGACCATCCGCGCCAGCGTCCCCCCGCAGGCGATCTCCACGTCGTCAGGGTGGGCGCCAACGGCAATCACGTCGAGTTGCGGGTGGGTGTTTTCGGTCATTAACGCCTCCGTTTTGCTCGACGTGCGGAGAGAACTCCACGAGTCAATCCTGAGCCACCTCGACTCGCTGGTACACAACTACGGATATGATTGCCTGAGCGCTAACCGCCAATCAGAGGTGGTTCGCGGTCTTCTCGACGCCACTCGAGCGCGTAGTGAGCGGCTGTCGTGAGCACCGGATGGATGCCGCCTTCGTAATGCTCGTCGTTTTGGGATAAGGGAAAGTGACGTAGTAATTCATTATCACTATCAGACGCGAGAACTTCACCATGTTCATAGGCGCGCAAACAGTCCGCTATTTCCTCGCAACGATAGCCGAGTTCACCTTCTAGGACTGCCTCGGCAATGCGGAGTCCGAGCACGAAACCTGTGTAGACGTAGTATTCATCATTTGTCTTCATATCGACCACCATTTGAGACGTGAAGACTCGCACACGGTGTGGCGGACAATGCTCCCATCAGGCAGCCGTCGCGACACTGCTGATCTCGCCGATACGATCGAACGCTACCCCCCGTCACTCCTTCACTACCGACAGCAAAAACACGGGGTTGAGCGCTTCGAAGCGGACGCGTTCGAGTTGTTCGGTGCCGCGGGCGAGGTTGATCATCAGCAGTTTCACGTCGCCGGCCAGGCCGCCTAACGTGGTACGCAGTTCGTACAGGTTCTCGACGCTGCCGACCGTGGTGGCCAATCGGCCGCCGGACTTGAGTCGCGCGTAGGCCGCCTCGACGAGCGTCTTCATCTCCCGGCCGCTACCACCGACGAACACGGCGTCGGGGTCGGGCAGGTCGGCCCAGGCCTCGGGCGCGTGGCCCAGGATCGGCACCAGGTTCGCCACGCCAAACCGCTCGGCGTTCTCGACGATCAGGCTGTGATCGTCCGGGTCCATCTCGATGGCATACACCGTCCCACCCGCGGCGATCTGTGCCGCTTCGATCGCCACCGAACCGCTGCCGGCACCAATGTCCCAGACCGTGCTCATCGCGCCGAGGTCGAGTTCGGCCAGCGCCAGCGAGCGCACCTCGGCCGGTGTGAGCAGGCCGCGCTTCGGCTTCGACTGTAGAAACACCTCGTCGGGATTGCCGAACAGCCGTCGGCCCACCGCTTCGGTCGGGCGGTCGGGCACATCGGGCTTGCGGACCAGGATCATCACGTTCAGCGGCGCGAAGTCCATCGCGGCGATGTCCGCCAGCTCGGCGTTGGTGACCCGTTCGTCCGGCGAACCGAGGTTCTCGCAGACGTAGCAGGTGAAGTAGTCGATACCGCGGCCCAGCAGCGCGGCGGCGACGTCGCGCGGTTGCCGCTCGGCGGCGGTGAACAGGCCGACCGTCTCGGCCGAACGGACCTTGTCGACGACGCGCTCCAGCGGGCGGGTGGCCAGGTCCGTGAGGTAGGCCTCTTCCCAGCTCTCTTTGACGCGGGCAAAGGCCAACTGCATGCTGCTGACGTGCGGCACGACCTCGAAGCGGTCTTTGCCCAACTTGTCGCAAAGGTAACGAGCCGTGCCATAAAAGAGCGGGTCGCCCGTGGCCAGCACGACGACGCGGCGCGACGAGGGCTGCCGCAACTCGTCGACGATGGCGTCGAGGTCGGCGCCGACGGCGATGCGCTCGGCCGCGCCGTCGGGCACGCAGCGCAGTGTTTTTTCGGCGCCGACAAGCACGTCGGCCGACTCTATCAGCCGCCGGGCCGGCTCGGTGACGCTTTCGTACCCGTCGTCACCGATGCCGATGATATGGATCTTCTCGGTGCCCGTCGTCTTGTCCACCGCCACGTTCGCAGCCACCTTTGCTAGAGGGAGAATTCCGGGGGGTCCCACGATCGGAGCACAGAGACACTCGTCCCGCTCCCTCCGAGGATTCTACGACGCGACGCCACGACGTTGCAATCGGCGGGTGTGGCGCTGGAATGTTCCGCTATTCCCGCGAAAAACTGTCGTCGACGACGGCCGCGCCGACCGTGTCGCCGAAGACGTTCACGGCCGTGCGGAAGCGGTCCAACAGCCAGTCGACCGGCAGCAGCAGGCCGACGTAGGCAACCGGCAGGT
>JAGQPT010000341.1 GCA_020426575.1 Planctomycetales bacterium | reverse complement strand
GGCCCCCGTGGAGAGCGAACTCATCACGGCCAGCCGTACCCAACGATCGGCGGCATCGCGCCGCGCGATCGTTGCCAACGCTCTGTACGCGGCATCACCCGGCATTTCGCCGAGGCTAAAGGCGACCTGGTAACGCACAAGCGGGTCGTCGTCGCTGGCCAGCTCACAGAGTCGGCCGCGCAATTCGCTTGAATGTTCCAGCATCGGCTCGGCCAGCACGACGCCGTGTCGCCGCACGCCGGGATGCTTGTCGCGAAGCGCCACCAGCACGTCGTCGACCGTGAGCGCCGACTGGTTCGCCAACGCATGCACCGCATACATTTGCCCCAGCGGTGAGTCGGACTGTGCGGCAAGCGAGCGCAGCGGTTGGACGGCCGCGTCGTCGTGTCGTTCAGCCAACAGCCGCAGTGCCGTGTCGCGATGCCAGCCGTTTCTGTGCGCCAGCGCGGCGACCAGTTCGTTGGTCGACATTTCGCCGAGGCGCGGCGGCGCCGGTTGTGTGAATCCGTCCGGGGCGACTCGCCAAATCCGCCCGCGGTCGCGACCACTGGTCAGATCAAGGTGTTGTTTGATGATCGGTGGCAGACTGGCCGGGTGCTCGATCACTTCGCGGTAGACGTCGAGCACACAGAGCGTGCCGTCCGGCGCATTCAGGAACTGGCAAGGACGGAACCAGTTGTCGCTCGAGGCGAGAAACTCGCGGCCATCCTCGGCGCGACGGGCCACGAGTTCGACACCCGATGGTTCGAGCACTTTGCGATGCACGATGTTGCTGCCGACATCGCCGATGAAGGCGTTGCCGCGATACTCGTCGGGCCAGGCGTTGCCGCGATAGATCGTCACCCCCGTGGCACCGGTGAAGTATCCGGCGGCGCGACCGCCGCCCTCGACCGGTCCCGGCACAAGCTGTTGCACGCGCAATCTCGTACGCACGACCCGCCACGGCTCGGTAGGACTGATGCGAAACACCTCGGCCTGCGGACCGTCGGCCGCGATGCTCAACCGGGGCGACGGCGCCGCCAGGTGCGGATTTCGCGCCACATAGCGATCTTCGTACATCACCAACTGAATGTGGTCGCTGTTGGACGAACAGAACTTGCGGCCCCAGTCGTCGAACGACATGCCATGCTGAGCGCCACCACTGGTTGCTCGAATCTCGAACGTCTCGGGGTGGAAGGCGAAGTCGCGGCCGCGGACGTCGACCGGCGTGGCGTCGGGATCGTCGGCCGCACGGAGTTGTCCGCCAGCGGTGCTCGTGGCGCCGTGGATCCAACCGTCAAGGCCCCAGTGCAGCGAGTTGACCAGACCCTGCACGTTGCTCGTCGAAAACCCGGTGATCACCTTCCGCGATTCGTCCGCCTTACCGTCACCGTCGGTGTCCTTGAAGTAGTACAGGTCCGGTGCATCGGCGACGAACACGCCGCCGCGATAGCAGGCAATCGCCGTGGGCCACAATAGTCCGTCGACTAGCACGTCGGCGTGGTTGTAGCGCCCGTCGCCGTCGCGATCTTCCAGCACGCGGACGCGGCTGCGCCTTTCATCGCGCTCTTCGGAATAGCCACACATCTCGACGACAAACAGCCGGCCGTTCTCGTCGAACGCCGCGGCGACGGGGTCCGCCACCAACGGTTCGGCTGCGACCGGCTCGACGTGGAAGCCTTCGTGGATTTGGAACGTGGCCGGCGCGTCGGCCACTTCGGTCGGCGCGATCCGTGGCAACTGGTCGGCGTAGTCGACGTCGAGCGAGTCGACGCGCGGCCGCTCGACCGGATCGGCAGCAGGCAAATGCCCGGTAGACATCGCGACGGCGAATGTGGCCGTGACCCAGAGTAGTGACGTGCGGAGGAAAGACTCGGGGAGTGGCGTCATCGAGGCGATACCGACAGGGAGCGAAATCAGTGTGGGTGACAGCCCGGAAACGTTGCGTACTGCGACGAAACAACCGTGGCACAGCAGGCGAAAGGGCCGTCGGGGGGAACCCCAATCGTACCTCGCCCTGCACTGGCTCTCAAGGAAACGGCACGGCACAGGTCACCACGCCGCACCCGCCCCAGCCCGTCGCGCTGTTCGAGCGATCGGCCACACTGGCGGTGGTTCGACACCGGCGCAAACCGTATGATGCAACGCAGGCACCGCGCCGCCGCTGGTTGTGTGCAGCGGTTGCGACGCCCTCTCGATGCGATCACTCCCGGGAGTTGCCCTGATGAAATATGCCATTTGCAACGAGACCTTTGTCGATTGGCCGCACGAACGGGCCTTTGCCTTTGCCCGCGAGTGTGGCTACACCGGCATTGAAATCGCCCCGTTCACGCTCAACGGAGATGCCCGGCTGATCACGGCCGAGCAGCGGGCCGAGGTTCGCCAGCTCGCCGCCGACCACGAACTGGAAGTGGTCGGACTGCACTGGCTGTTGGCCAAGACGACCGGATTTCACCTGACCACGCCCGACGCCGACGTCCGGCAGGCGACTTCGCAGTACCTCGGCGAACTGGCGCGGTTGTGCCGCGACGTGGGGGGCAAAGTGCTCGTGCTCGGTTCGCCGCAGCAGCGGAACGTCGACCCCGGCATCGCGATGAGCGACGCGATGGCCTTTGCCGCCGAAACGATTCGCGCTGCCGTGCCTGTGCTGGAAGAGACAGACACCGTGCTGGCGATCGAACCGTTAGGACCGGCCGAGGGCAACTTCCTCAATCACGCTTCCGATGGCGTCGAGTTGATGCGGCTCATCGATTCGGCCAACGTGCGTCTGCACTTGGACGTGAAGGCCATGTCGAGCGAGGGCATCCCGATCCCCGACATCATCCGCTCCTGCCGCGACGAGATGGTCCACTTCCACGCCAACGACGCCAACAAGCTCGGCCCCGGCTTTGGCGAGATCGACTTCGTGCCGATCATGGCCGCGCTCAAGGAAATCAGCTACGACGGCTGGGTCTCGGTCGAAGTCTTCGACTACTCACCCGGCATCGAGCGGCTGGCGAAAGAAAGCATCGACTACCTCAAGGAGTGTTGGGCGCAGGTGTGAGACGCCGAACCAGATCTTCGGCGTAATACATTGGCACGAAGTGGCAGGGCCAAGGGTAACGTAAGTTCGATGTCCGATCGAGGGTGGCATGAACGAATCGAACGTCGACGTTGTGCCTGCGCCGCCTTCGGCCCCGTTTCGTCGCCGTCTTTCCCGCGCTGCCTGTGTCACGTCGCTGCTACTCCTCTTGGCAGTCACGCTCGCATACCTGACGCGCGACGATCGCGTGGCGGCGGTCACCGTATTTCCGCCGCGGGCGTGGAGTCTGCCTGGTATTGCGGTGGTTTGGTTGGCGCGTCGGCGCACCAGGAAGGTCGCGCTCGCAGTCGCAGCCTTGTGGCTTGTGTACCTGGCCGCGATGATCGATCAGCCGGCGGCGCTGATCGGCATGCTCTACCGTGACTTTCCCGATGAGCGTTGGGAGTCGACACCCGCTGAGCGGCGCGTGCGGATCGTCTCACTCAATTGCGGAAGTGGCAGTGCCCGCGCGATTGCCGAGACGGCCGCGTACGAGCCTGACATCGTGCTGCTCCAGGAGTCACCAGGCGGTACGGTTGTTGCCGAGGCGGCCCGCGAACTGTTTGGCGCGACGGCCGGTCACATGTCCGGAGCCGACGCGGCAATCATCGTCCGCGGCGAGTTGGTGCCCGACGATTCAAACGACCGCAACAACCTGCACTCGGTTCAGGCGACGGTGCGGCTCGACAGCGGCGCACGGCTGCACGTCGTCAGTTTGCGGCTGGAACCGCCACTGGTGCGACTGGACCTCTGGTCGCCGGACTGTTGGCGGGCGCAGACGGCCAACCGTCAGTTGCGCCGTCGACAGTTGGTCGACGTGGCAAAGTGTTTCCCGCCGGAAGATTCGCCGTTGCCGCTGATCGTGGGCGGTGACTTCAACGCGCCGCCGGGCGATGCGGTGTTTGACCTGCTCGCGCCGCGACTCAGCGACAGCTTCGTCGCAGCCGGGCTTGGCTGGGGCAACACGATCACCAACGTGGGGCCCTTCACCCGCATCGATCAAGTTTGGATCAGCGAAGATCTGGCCGCCACGACGGTCGTCGCGCGGCGGACGCTCTACTCGGACCACCGTCTGGTTGTTGCCGATTTGTTGTTGAGCGACTGACGTGGGCGTTGATGGCTGTCGGCAGCGACATTTCAACTGATAAAAAGTTGGGCGCGGCCGAAGATGATCAACCCGGCGTCGGCACCAGGGTAGGCGAGCACCACTTCCATCCAGTCCGCGGCGCCGCGATGTAGTGCCGTTTCGTACAGGCGTTCGAGGGCCGCCTGCGGCGGTTGACCACACGATTGAAGATAGCGGAACAGCCGTGGCCGCCACTTCGATTCGTACCCTTCGAGACAGATGCGTTTGAGACGCCGCTCGATGACCTTGTCGAGATAGCGCGGTTTGAGCACGAGAAAGTACACCAACACGGCAGCGGTCCACCAGGTGGCGCTAATTCCCAAAAGTACGGTCAACGGCGCCAATCCCCATAGCAAAGCGGGCGGCACGACGACGAGCCCTAGAAACGCTGGTACGAGAATACGACGCTGCATCTTGCCGATTCGGGCTTCGACCTCCACGACGCTTTCGGACATGTCATTGAGCGTCACCGAGGCCAGCGCCTGGAAACTTGCGTCGGACGTCGTCCCATACTCGGCGCCCGTTTGGGCCGCCAGGTCGTCAGCAATCATCAGGCAAATCCGCAGCAGCCGGCTATCGTCGTAAGTTTCGTCGTCCTCCATCGCCAACAACGAAAACTCGTCCAGGATGCCGTGACTGTCGCGGGCGATCTCGTCCTGGGCGGCAGCCACGGCCGTCATCGTTGTTGGGCCGTCGCCAGTGCAATAGTCGCGGATCATGGAGTCCAGTCGCTGCCGAACGACCTGACCCCCGATGCGAGGCCGGTCCTTGCTCAAGTACTCACGAACCAGCAACGCGAACTCGAATTCGTAGTCCGATTGCTCGTCAAGACCGGCGCCGTGACGCTCGACGACGCCGAAGGCGTGACGAAGGAACTTTTCATCGGCCTTCCAGAGCAGGGCCCTCAGGACCCGCAGGTAGAACACAACCCGCGGGCGCTCGTCGACGAGGCGGAGGCGTTTTTCGCACTTGAGCAGCGTGGCGCGAAAGTGTTCAAAGGGCTTTTCTCGCAGCAGCCGCTCCCAGAGCGGTTCGGTCAGTTCGTAGAAACCGTCACCGCGGACGGCGGCGGCCGTGGCGACCAGCACCGCCGGCGCTTGGTCTGAATTTACGTCGGCGCGGAGGTACTCGCGCAACAACTCGCACAGGCCGGGATCGTGCGGATGGTCGTGCATTCCCGCCAGCAGGCATTTGAGGAACCGCGCGCGATCTTGGCGGTCGCAGACATCGGCCAGCATTGCCATCACGAAGAACTCCTGGGGTGACTTCGTCGACTTGCGTTCCAGTTCCGCGAAAGTGGCTTCGGCGTCGTCGATCGCCCGTTGGCTGAGACTCGGGCTGGCGGCTGCCGGCTGAGGCATTCGGCTTGAGGCCGGCCGGCCGGCGCGATTGGCTTCGACGTGGGCCTGTGCCACCACCGCGTCCCAGGCCGATCGCTCGAGCGCTGCCATTTGCTCTCGATGGCCGTACCGCTGCCGGCTTTCCAGGTGCTCATAGGCCAGGCGGATTTGCTGGAACTCGGCGGGGTGCGTGTCGGGTTTGTATTGCCGGATCAGTTTGCCGTAGGCACGCTTGAGTTGTCGGCGGTCGAAGTCTGCTTCGAGCCCGAAGAACCCGCACGGATCGTGGGGAAGCCGAGTCCACTCACCAATAGACCGCTCTGTCATCGTCCCGCGTCAGTGTTCACTGGTCATGATTCTCAGAAGCATTCGCACGATAAACATCGTGGGGAAAACCCACCACCAGGAGAACTGCAGGTCGAAGAAGGGGCGTTGTGTGGCCGGCGGCTCGTCACCGACGGACGCCGCGGCGGGCTTTTTCATTCGCAGCAGCGTCTCGAACCAGTCCCTCTCGAGCGCGTAAAGCGTCGGATACTTGTCGCGGATCGTCCGCACCGCGCGCTGCACGTTTCGCAGCCGCGAACGCTGGTGAATCGATTGCAGGAAGCGCTCCTTGGCGAACCCCGCTTCACCGGTCGCCGCAACCACGGCCGACTTGAAGGCCCGCACGAGCGGCAGATCGGCTCGTCGCTCCTGAACCATTTGTGCGAACATGGGACGATTCGCTGCCACCACGCCCAGCCGCCGGACGGTTGCCGCCAAGGCCGGTGCGTTTTGTGTGTCGATTGTTTCGAGCCGGCGTTCGATCTCGTCCAGTGGCAGCGTCCAGAATTCGTTCTGCAGCGCCTTGACTTTCTGCCGGGCAATCTGCGTTGCCCGGGCCGCGGGACGTGCCGCCGACGCGGCGCTCTGGTGGTCCGCTTGCAGACCCAATGCACGACGGCGGATGTCCAACAGACGGGGCGCTTGCACGAGCGGGTTGAGCGCGAAGACGCGGGCGAGGTACCGCTGTCGCCGCTGTTGCGACGTCGATTTACTCGCTGGACGATTCATCGTATTCGATACCCAGGCTAGAAAGCACCATCAACAGCGTCGTACGTGCTTCGTTGAACGTTTCACGGTCCCCCCGTGCCATCACTTCTTCGAACATGTCGAGCGTCCGGTCGAGATGTTCGCGCTGGCTGGGGTGCAGTTCGCCTAACATGCGTTCGCAGAACCGGGCCAGCCGCTGGGCTTCGAGGTCTTCGCTCGGATAAAACTTGAGCTGCTGCAGTCGGGCAACGGCCTGGTCGATTTCGTCGCGCGAGAGTCCTTTCACGTTGTTGGTAAGGACGGTGCGAAACTTCCGCCCACCCGAGGGAGCGTACGCCTCGACTTCGAGGATGCCGTTGACGTCGTACGTGAAGCGGATGCGGATCTCGCTGCCTGCCGGACCCGGCGGCAGGTTCGCGACGGTCAAGCGCCCCAACTCGACGTTGTCAGCAACGCGCCGGGCGTCCCCCTGAAACACGCGAACCTCGACCTGTTGTTGATTCGCCCGAACCGTGCTGAATACCTCTTCGCGAGAGGTCGGAATCGTGCTGTTGCGGTGGAGGACCGGGTGGAAAAATCCGTCGGCCATCTGTCCACCGAACTCTTTGGCTACCTCTACGCCCAACGTAAACGGACAGACGTCGGTCATCATCATGTCTTCGACGGCCGCGTTCTCGTCCAACAATGCCGCTTGAACCGCTGCGCCCAGGGCCACGACCTCGTCAGGGTTGAGTTGCATGATGGGCGGCTTGCCAAAGTACTCGGTGACAAAGTCCCGCAGTACCGTCATCCGCGTCGAACCGCCGACCAGGATGACGTCGTCGATTTCCTCCGGGGCACATTCGCCGTCGCGCAGGGCACGGCCGATCGGCGCGGCGATGCGCTCCATCAACTGTGTCGTCAGCCGGGAGAACGTGGCGCGGTCGATGCGAACGCGTTTAGGCTTTTCGCCGAATGCCCCATCCCCGCCGGGTAGACGCACGTGGGTCGATTCGTCCCTGGCCAGCCGGCGCTTGGCTTGTTCGCATTCGGAGCGCAGGCGGGCCACGCGCAGCGGCTGCTTCAGTTCGGCGTATTCAAGCTGCAAACCTTCACGGTTCAAGACGGCCGCCACCAGGCGGTCCGTGAAGTCCTCGCCACCGAGCATGCTTTCACCGGCCGTGGCACGAATCTCCAGTGTGCCTTCGAACACCTCCATCACGGTGACGTCGAACGTGCCGCCGCCGAGGTCGATCACGCACAGGTGCTTTTCAGCGTCGCGGTCGTGAAAGCCGTACACCAGTGCGGCGGCCGAGGGTTCGTTGATGATGCGGCGGACGTTCAGGCCAGCCATTTCGCCGGCCAGCTTGGTGGCCTGGCGTTGGTGATCGTTGAAATAGGCCGGCACGGTGATCACCGCGTCGTGGACCTCGGCGCCGAGGTGCCGCTCGGCGTCTTGCTTGAGCGAGCGCAGCACCATGCTGCTGAGTTCGTGGGCCGTGTGCCGTTGATCGGCCAGGCGCACTTGATGGTCCGAACCCATGTGCCGCTTGAAACAGCTTGCACATCGCTCGGGATGGGTGACGCGCAACTCTCGGGCCGCGGCGCCCACGACGACTTCGCCGGACGCGAGCACACCGACGACCGATGGCGTGAGGAATTCGCCGTGTGCATTGGGAATTAGCTCCGGCACGCCGTCGCGCAGCACGGCCGCCAGCGAATGTGTTGTGCCCAGGTCGATCCCGATCGTCGCCGTCATGCACCCTGGCCCCCAGGTCACAAGCTTTCGAGGTTGGAGCGAACGCCGCGCGCCGGGCACGTCAATTGTCTGCGCGTCGTCGGTGAAAACAGCCCACGCGGGCTACGGTGCCGTCCGGGTTGGCGAACGCGCCCCATAGCCGAGTATAAGGGGGCCTCAGGGCGAACACAACAAACGCCATTCACGATGCGGGATGCGTGGATTGCCCCGCTTTCACCGTAGCCGTGTGAAGTTCTGCGGAAGCTTGCCGATTGGGACGGGGACAAGAGCCGGCACGGCAATCGGTTGCCGGAAGACGATTCGCTTGCCGGGGCGTTTGCCGGGCCCACCGACTCAGGCGGCGTGCACTGTCACGTCGCGCGGAGCATTAACGCCGCAATATGCTGCACTGCGGCGTGTCGTTTTGGATGCCAGTCACGCACGTCATTCGTAGGCAATGCAGCGTTGGCAGGCCGTGCCGGCGACGTTCTTTTCAATGTGGGCACGACGCAGCGCCTGGAACGGTTCGCTGTGCCACGCCTCCATGAACGGTTGCTCGCCCAACTGACCCATCGAGAAGCGCCCGTCGTGGTCAAAGCAGCACGCCGAGAGCCGACCGTCGTAGGTGACGTGCCCTTCGGTGAAGATCGACCAGCACGGCAATGGCGGACGCAACGCGCCGACGCGGCCCGGATTGCCTGCCGTCGGTACCGTCCCTTTGGCGCCGCTG
>JAGQPT010000340.1 GCA_020426575.1 Planctomycetales bacterium | reverse complement strand
GGCCGAGACGGTGATCGAGCGCTTCTGGTCGATCCGGTTGAACTCAGAGCAGCCGCGCTCGACCTGGACGTTGGCCAGTTCGGTGATGGGGCGTTGGGCACCGTCGGGTGTCTGCACGCGGATTTCGTCGAAGGTGGCCAGCGTGTGGCGATCCTCACGGGGATAGCGGACCATCAGCTTGACTTCGTGGCGGCCCCGCTGCAGCCGCATCACCTCGGCGCCGTAGTAGGCCGAGCGGACCGTCTCGGCCAGGTCGGCCAGCGGCACGCCCATCGCCTTGGCCTTGTCCTTGACGGTGAGTTGGAACTCCCACTTGCCGGGGTCCGAGTCGTCCTCGATGTCGAAGACGCCTTCATATTCGGCAAGCTTGTCCTTACAGACTTCGGCGGCGGCCTCGACCTCGTCGAAGTGCTCGGGGTCGGCGACGAGTTTGAATTCGATAGGGGTGCCGCCAGGGCCGAACTGCGGCGTACCGAAGGTGATACTCTCAGCGCCGGGGAACTGGCCGGCCGCCTCACGCCACTCGGCCAACACCTGCTCGCTGTGGATCGAGCGCTGCGACGTGTCGACCAGTTCGACGTTGACGCCGCCGACGTGGCTGTCCGAGACGACCCCCTGCGGCGAATTCATTTCCATCGAGGCGCGATAGCCAACCGTGCGATGCGAGATTTTCATCAGGGGCATGCCCTGGGCGGCGTACTTTTCGTGCACCTGGCGGATGGCGGCCTCGATTTGCTGGGTGGCGCGGTCGGTGAACTCGGCCGGTGTGCCGTCGGGATAACGCACCGTGGCGCTGATCAAGTAGCTGTCGAGCTCGGGCATGATCTGAAACGGAGTCCGCCCAGATCGCATGAATCCCGCCGCCACGATGAGAATGCCTATGGCAATCGCCACGACGATCGAGGGGTGATTCACACTGCGCCGCAGCAAAGGCAGGTAGACGGTCTTGATGAACCAATTGAGCCCGCGCGTCACCGTGCGGTTGACCGGCCGCATCACTTTCTCGAACCAGAGCAGCGGGAAGAAGACGGTCTGTGCGATCAGCCGCAGCACCATCTCGACAGCGCCGTGCTGACCGTGCGAGGTGTGCCCGAGGTGACAGGGCAGGATCATCATGCTTTCGAACCAGGAGATGGCCAACATGCCGACGACGGCCAGGGGCATCACGGCGATGAACTTGCCCATCACGCCCGAGACGAAGAACAACGGCATGAAGGCGATCACGGTGGTCAACACCGAGGCGGTGACCGAGGGAATGACTTCGGCGGTGCCGTCGACGGCGGCGGTGACGATGTCCTTGCCGCGTTGGCGGTGGGAGTAGATATTCTCGCCGACGACGATGGCGTCGTCGACGATGATACCGAGCGCCATGAGGAAGGCGAACATCGTCAACATGTTGATCGTCTGGTCGGTATAGAGCAGGATGATGCCCGAACCCAGGATCGAGACCGGGATGCCCATCGCCACCCAAAACGCCAGCCGAAGCTCCAGGAACAGGGCCAGGACGATGAACACCAACAAGAGTCCCTGGGCGCCGTTCTTGATCAACAGGTCCATGCGGTCCTTGACGTTGACCGACTGGTCCCACCAGGTGTGGAGTTCATAGCCGGGTGGGAGGCTACGCTCGGCGACGAACTGTTTGACCTCGTCGACCATCGTAAGCAGGTCTTCGCTCGAAGTGCGGTCGATGGAGATCGCCAGGGCGGGTCGGGGGGGTAGCGGCTCGGCCTGCAGCCGGCCGTTCTCGTCGGTGGGCACGACGGTGATGCTACTGATGGACGTCGAGTCGGAGAATTCGTCGCGGACCGCGCCAAGGTCGCCGACGGTGAGCACGGCGCCGCCCGGTTGCGTCACCAGGGGGATCTTGGCGATCTCTTCGCCCGTGAGGTGTTTGTTCTTGCCGCGCAGCAGCAGCTCCTCGGACTTGGTCCTCATGCTGCCGCCGGGGATCTCGACGTTTTCCCGGCGGACGATGTCGGCCACCCTGCCGAGCGAGAGGCCGTATTTGCGGAGCGTCTCCTCGGGGATCTCGATGTCGATCTGGTAGTCTTTGGCCCCCACGATGTTGGCCTGAGAGACGTGGGGGAGTTGCAACATTTCGTCGCGGATCTGTTCGGTGAGATTGCGCAGCTCGAGTTCCGCCTGTGGCGTCTGCACGTCCGGACCGGTCAGCCCGACGAAGATCGCAGGATTGCGCGTGGTGATCTGTTCGACCTCGGCGTCTTCGGCGAGTTCCGGCCAACTGGGGATGCGGTCGACCTCGCTACGAACCTCGGCCAACACCCGCTGCACGTCCGGCACGTTGGCGTCGAGTTCGATGATGACGAACCCGGCTCCTTCGCGCGCGACCGACGTGACCTTTTTGATGTTTTCGATCGAGTAGACGGCCTCCTCGATCTTTTGGCAGATACCCTCTTCCACTTCGGCCGGGCTGGCGCCGGGATAGGGCACCGTGACGAGCAGGATCTCGAGGTCGAAGTTCGGGAAGACCTCGCGCCGCATGGAATACATGCTGAAGGCGCCGACGACCAACAGGCCCACCATCAGCGTGTTCATCGCGGGCGAGTTCGCGATCGCCCAACGCACGAGTCGTTTCATGGCTGTGCCCCCTGCTGGGATGTGCCGCCGTCGCTGGCCTGCTCGGCCGGAGTGTCGACTGCCAGGGGATGCTCGGCAGCGGGTACCTGGGCCGAGTCGCCCCGGGTGTTGGCGACCTGGGTGGCGTGACTCGAAGCGGGCTCGATTGCCGCGGTGTCTCCCCAGCCGTTCCGCACTTCGACCGCCATGCCGTCGACCGAGACGGTCAACGGCGAGATGATCACCTCGTCGCCGGTACTGAGGTCCGACGCCTCGGCATCGACGTAGGCGACGTCGTCGGCGAACTTGGCAATTTCGACGTGGCGGATCGCCAGCTTGCCGTCGCGGACGGTCCAAACGACGCCGCCGGGGCGAATCGCGTTTTCGGGTACGGCAATCAGGTGGACATCCGGCGCCGCGTGGATGCGAGCCCTGACGTACATGCCGCGCACCAGCGCGCGCGGTTCGCGTGGACCGCTGCTGCCGTCGGGCTCGATCACCGTCGCCTCGCGCGGGTCGGGCACCACGATGCGGCACGGGACCATGCGCGTGCGTTCGTCGAAGCCGGGCCCGTCATAGCGTGCCAACACGCCGTCCCAGCGGAACTCACGCCCTTCGACGTAATAAGAAACGGTGACGGGGAGCTTCGGCAAGCGGTAGGGTCGATAGGGGTCCTGCGGCCCGTCGGCTGTTTCCGGCAAACTGGCGGCGGAAACTTCGCTTGTGTCGGGAAGTTCGCTCGCCGCCGCGTCGGGGGTGCTCCAGAGCCACTGCAATTGGTCCGAATGCAGGCTCACGCGCACCTCGACCGACGAGGTGTCTTCGATCGTGACAACGGCGGCGCCGGGCTGGACGTAGGCGTCCTGCTCGACCGCGTCGTTGACAACAATCCCGTCGAACGGGCAATAGATTTTCGTCCGGTCGAGGTCGAGCCGGGCCTTTTGCAACCGCGACTCGGCGAGTTTCTTCATGCGTTCCAGGCGCGTCCGCTGAGTGCTGAGCAACTGCTTGCGGTTGTGGAGCGTCTGCAGGGAGGTCTGCGTCGCCAACTCGGCGCGTTTCGACTGATCGCGCTCCGAATCGGTGAGGATGTCGTCGTCGGCCAGTTGCATCACCCGCGCCAACTCCTGCCGTTCGATTTCCAGGTCTTCGGCGGCGATGTCGATCAACAGTTCCGTGTTCTTGATTTCGACGTCGGTCTCGTCGATCGAGACCTGAGCCTGTTCGACGTCGGTGCTCAGGCGTTCGACTTCGATCTCGTAGTCGCGCGAATCGATTTCCACGAGCAACTGACCGGCCTCGACGACGCGGCCGGCTTTGCAGTGTGGGTCCTTGAAAGCAACACGACCGGCGACCTCGGCCGAGACGGTCACTTCGCGATACGGCACGACGACGCCGTCGACATCGACGTCGAAACCGGCGACGGCGTCACCGACGCGGACGGTTTCGACGAGAGCCGTCATGTCGCGTTTGCCGCTGGCCTTGGGGACGGGTTTGGCCGGGCCGAGGGCGGCGTAAATTCCCACGGACACGGCGATCACGGCCAGCGGCGCGATGACACGAACAGCGGTGACGGCGGGCGAATTAGTGTTCATCGACGTGTCTTTCCATCCGATGCGATTCCTGGCTGTTATCTTCGTCAGGGAGTGCCGAACCTTGCGTTGCCGATCAATTTTGCTCGGCCGGATCTCCCACGCTCGACGTCGACAGTGGGTCGGCCGGTCCACGAGCAAACGAGACGGATCCGAAGGGCGCGACACAGCCGAGTGCCGCCAGGCTCACGCGGGAAATGTGGTCGGCCAACTGTTCGCGGGAATAATAGGCGGCGTGTTCGCGGGGACCAATCATCATGCCGGCGATTTCACCCGCTACGCGGTAGAACAAACACTGGCCGACGACGCTAAATCCAAGCTGGTGCAATACCTGCGGCGGAGTGTCGGCCGGTACGATCTGGCGGAGGATTCCGAGCAGAATCTCAAAGTGGGGGCGAAAATACTGATCGACCAATTCGCGGCAGGCCTCGGTGGGCTCGATCACTTCACGCAACATCAGCCGGGGACGCCAGCCCACGTTCTTCTCCCCCAACATGCGATTGAGCAACGTGCGCACAAACTGCTGCAACCGTTCTTGCGGCGGGGTTTCGGGGGGCCATTCGGGCATCGGCACCTGCTCGATCATCGAGCGGTGCGCGCATTTGACGGCCTCGATATAGAGGCGGCGTTTGTCGCCGAAGTAGTAGTTGACCGCAGCCAGGTTGACGTCGGCCTCGGCGCAGATCTCCCGCACCGTGGCGTCGCGGTAACCGCGATCGGCAAACACTCGACCAGCCGCCTCGAGCAGGCGTTGCTGCGTGTCGTCGCTCATCGGGCCGAATTCCTCCGCTGCGGCAGTGCCGACGGCCTATGGGGCCACCGTCCAAACAACCGTATAAAACAAGTGTAT
>JAGQPT010000030.1 GCA_020426575.1 Planctomycetales bacterium | reverse complement strand
CCGAAGTCGCAACTCGTCGCCGCACCGCCGATCCTGACAGACGCGACTTCCGCGGCTGGCCCCGTCTTCACGTGCCTCTCGCCGGACGGGAAATCCTTCTATCTCAGCGGCATCTATGCGCGGGAAGGCAAGAAAGGAGATCCGGTCCGCGAAGGCTTCTGGCTGGACGGCCAGCTCTGGAAGGTCGACCTCGCCACGCGAAAGGCCGCGCCGTTCTTCGCGCTGGACCGCGCGGCGGTCATCGCGTCGTTCGACACGCGCTCTGGGAATGCGGCGAGTTCATCGCTCGGGGGCGTGCAGAGTTACTCAGCCCTGCACGGCGTGGCAGTGGACGAACATGGGCACGTGTTCGTCGCTGATCGGCTCGACAAGTGCGTGCTGGTCCTCGACGAGAACGCCAAAATCATTCGCCGCGTGCCGGTCGAATACCCTGACGCCGTGGCGGTGAGTTCCCGCACGGGGGCTCTCTACGTCACAACCCGATTTGGCTGCGAGCGGTCGGGGCAAGGCAAAGTCGGGCTGGTGAAATTCGATGACTGGCGCACCGACGACGAGCCCTCCGTCGCGCTGCCGAATCTGGCCCACACCTGGTACACCGATCAGTACAAGCACTCATACGTCGTGCTGTGCGAAAAGCCGGAGTCGACCAACGTTTGGGTGGCCTACACAGAGTTGCCGGTTCACATCTATGAAGACGACGGCAAGCAGTTCAAGCTGCTGAAGGACTTTCAGCAGATCAGTCAGCAGCAGGGTTGCTCGGGCTTTGATCGCATCGTCGCGGATCGCGCGACCGACGCCGTCTACGTCGGCGACAATCACTCGACGTTTTGGGAGGTGAGCGACTGGAAGAATCCGCAGTTCGTCAAACTGCCGATCAAAGCGGCCTCGGTGGCCATCGATGCGCGCGGCCGTTACCTGTACGCCAACCCGGGCGGTTCGGTTTGGCAGAAGCACGGCGTCACGCGACACCACTTAGACAAGCAAGACGTGCCGGCAGCCAATGTCGGCGAGACCGGAACCAACGTGGTGACCGACCGCCTGTGGACTGAATGGTGTTTCACCGGCAATAGCGACATCGGCTTCGACGTCGCCCCCACGGGCGACCTGGCGGGCCTCGACCAGCGCGGCCGCTTGCACTTTTTCCAAAGCACGCAGCGGCAGGCGCCGTGGCCGTCGATCGAGTTGGCCGACGTCAATGCATCGCGCGTGTTCGGTTGCGTCAAGTTCGACGCGGCCGGCAACCTGTACATCGGCTGCCGCGACGGCAAGCCATCGAACGTCCCGCCGGTGTTTGCGGACGATCGCTTCGCCAACCAAGACAGCGGCTCCGGATGCACCAAGATCGTTAAGTACGCCCCGACCGGTTCGCGGGAAAGCCGTCGCCTGTTCGCCGCGGCGCCGCAGGCGCCCAGCGCCGTGTATGACGTCAACTTCGGCTCCTTCGATCCGTCGTGCGTGCTGCATACGCCGCGGTTCGACGTCGACGACTTCGGCCGGATTTACTACCCGACCAGCATCGAACCGAGCGTCACGATCATCGACAACGCCGGCAATCCGATCCTGCGATTTGGCACGTGGGGCAACCGAGATTCGACCGGCGGGCTATCGGGCGACTTGGTTCCGACGAGCGATATTCCCCTCGGCCTGCCGAACAGCGTCGCCGTGACCGACGATTACATCTACGTGGCCGACATGGTGAATTTGCGAATCCTGCGGATCAAGAAGAACTTCGCGTTGGCGGCCAGCGCCGCCGCCAAGTAGCCGCTG
>JAGQPT010000339.1 GCA_020426575.1 Planctomycetales bacterium | reverse complement strand
TGCGGCTGCGCAACCTGGCTGGCGACGACGCAAAGTTTTTCCCCGCCGAAGCGTATTACACGCTGCGGCACATCCCGGCGCAGCGTTGACGACGGTCAGTGAATGGGAGCGTTGAGAGCCTCTCGCCGGTTATGGCCGCGTGTGGAACGGACGGACGGCGAGTTGCCCCTGGGTGACGGTCACACTGACGGCACCATCGAAGGCCGTGTTGACGACAGTGGCACCGGCGGCTTCGTACACCTGGGCGACCGACGTGGGCGACTGGCCATAGCCGCCGCTGACGATGGCGAATTCGGGCGTCGCCCAACGGGCCAATTCGCCGGGGCGACTGCCGGCGCTGCCGTGATGCGGCACCTGCAACACGTCGCAGTCCAGCGGCAACTCGGCGAGCACGGCGTCGAGGCCGGGCGATTCGAGGTCGCCGGTGAGTAGCAGGCGGCGGCCTTGGTACTCGACGTCCAAGACCACGCTGTTGGCGTTGTCATCGCCGAGCACGCCGAGTGCCGTGGGGAAGAGGACTTCGATCGTGTAGTCGCCGCCGCCGAGCCGATCGCCGGCGACGATCGGCCGCAGGCTGAGGCCGACGTCGGCCATCCGCTCGTGCAGCGCGCGGACCGACGCACTGTTGTTTTCCTCGAACATCGGCGAGACGTAGACCGCGCCGATGGTGAACCGCTCGGCGAGACCGGGCATGGCGTTGAAGTGATCGACGTCGGGGTGCGAGAGCACGACGGCGTCGAGGTGGGTGATGCCGCGCTGCCAGAGATAGCCGGCGACGGCGTGGGTGGCCGAGTCGGGCGGTCCGAGATGGCCGGCGTCGTAGAGCAACGTCTTGCCGTCGGGCAGGTGCAGAACGACAGCCAGTCCGCGGCCTACCGAGAGAGCGTGCATCTCGAGCCGTTCGGCCGGCCAGGCGGCACGGAGCAGGGGCGGCGCAAGTCCGATGAGGATCCAGAGCGACAGTGCGGCGGCGATCCAGCGGCGGGGTAGCGGGCGGTATCGCGAAACCAGGGCGCACCCGGCGAGCGCCGCGTAGAACCCCAGCAACCACCAATCGGCCGGCCCGGCCGTCCAAGTCGAGCGACCCGTATAGGCGTAGCCGGCATCGACGGCCCAGGCGAGCACGTCGAGCGACGCACGGCACACCACGGCGGCGGCCATCGCCAGCGGCGGCAGCAACGTGCCGGTGACGAGGATCGCAAAGCCACTCACCAGCGCGAGTGTGACCGGCACGATCAACAACGGGTTGAGCACCAGGGCCAACGGCGCAGCGGTGTGGAATCGCGCCATGATCAGCGGCAGCGTGGCGATCCAGACGGCCAGCGAAACGCAGGTGAGCTGCCAGTAGCGCTGCCCACACCAGCGCAAGGCGCGCTCGGGCCACGGGCGCGACTGCGCGAGCAGGCGGTCGAGCGGGTCGGCCGGACGTCGCGTGACCAGCAGCGGCGCCACGCCGATCAACACTGCGCTGGCGAGCACCGACAGTTGCGGACCGGTCTCGAACAGGTCGGTCGGATTGAGCGCGAGCAGCACAAGCACGGCAGCGGCGAGCACGTTGAAGCCGATGCGGCGTCGTCCTAGCGCCAGCGCGCCGCAGAGCATCGCGATCATCACGGCGGCGCGGATCACGGGGGGATTGCCGCCGGTCAGTGCGGCGTAGAGACAAGTAAGGGCGACGACCGCGGCCAGCGCCATGCCGCGCGGCAGCAGGCCGAGCCGCAGCAACAGGAACCAGACGCCGGCGAGGATGCCGACGTGCATGCCGGAGATCGCCAACAGGTGCAAGGTGCCGGTGGCGCGAAAGGCGTCGATCGTGTCGTCGTCGAGCGCGTCGCGGCGCCCCAGCACGAGTGCGGCGGCAAGAGTCGCTTGCCGCTCGTCGAGGTAGCGGGCAAGATCGCGGACGCCCGCCTGCCGAACGGCGTCGAGCCAGCGCGTCGGGCGCCAGCCGGCCGAGGTCGTCGTGGTCAGGCACTCGGGATAGCCGCAACGGACGGTCGACAGGGTGCGGTCGTTGCGCGCGAACCGAGCTGCGTCGAAGCCGCCGGGGTTGCGCGGTGGCGAAGGCGCGCCGAGTTGCCCGAAGATGCGCAGGCGATCGCCCGACCGCAGCCCCAGCACGTGTCCGTCGACGATGACCGTTGCCGTGCCGGTCGCGTTGATGAAGCGCTCGCCGTCGCGCAACCGTTCGATGTGGACGCTGAACAGCGTGCGGTCGACCGTGGGGATCGCCGACATCGGATCGAACGGTGCCGCCGCCAGGCGGCGGGGCGGACCGATCGCGACGCCATCGAGACAGACTGGGGCGGCATCGTCCGGGGCGTACCAGCCGAGGTCGTCATCGGCGAAGCGGTTGAAGCGCAACTCGTGCCAAGCGGCGCCGCTGGCCACGATCGACACGACGAGCAGCGCGGCGGCCGGCGTGCTGCGGCCACGTCGCCAGAGGGGCAACCACGTGCACCAGGCCGCGACGGCCAGCAGCCACCACGACTCGGCGCGGATGGAGAGCGATGTCGTTGCCAACAGCCGGTCAAGCGCGATACCGGCGGCCAGTGCCGCCACGACCAGCAGCATCGGTGCGCGGTCGCGGCGCGGGTTGTAATCAGTTGGCCCGTCAGAGAACGACACGCGGTGCGAAGGGGGACAACCGGCCTGGTGGGGTGGGGCTGGCACAACCATCACCACCTCACCCTGGGGGGGCGCGTGGCAACGTACCGAACCGTGATTGCTGCGAACCATTGCGGCCCCGGGTCACGTACAACGGGTAACGCGGGCACTGCGACGGGCGAATATTCGCGGCTCGTTGCAGACGCAAAATCATTTCGGCTATGTTGATCGCCAGCCGAGCGGCGGAATGACGTCGCGCGGTCCGACGTTCGCCGCACCCCTGCGCCAGCCCGCTCCTTCACGCCAGCGAGGTGGCGGTGCGCCACACGATTCATTCTGAGGAGAACATCGATGCTCGGCATCGCTTGCCTGACGCCTTTTCGAACGAACCGCCGCACGACGGACGTGCGAGCCACGAACAACAGCCACCGCCTGGTCGCCTTGATTGTAGCCGGGTTGGTGGTGGGATTCACGCAATCGCCGGCTTTTGCCAAGGAGAAGCCTGACACCGTGACTGCCAAATCCACCGCTGACGCTCAGACGGACGTGCCGCTGATTCCCCGCAACGTGTTGTTCGGCAATCCCGACAAGGCGGCGGCCCGGATCAGCCCCGACGGCAAACACCTGTCGTTCCTGGCACCGGTGGACGGCGTGCTCAACGTCTGGGTGGGACCGGTCGATGACCCCGACGCGGCCAAGCCCGTCACTGACGACAAAAAGCGCGGCATTCGCTCGTACTTCTGGGCCTTCACGAATCGGCACATTCTCTACCTGCAGGACGTGGGGGGGGACGAAGACTGGCACGTCTATTCGGTCGACCTGGATACGGGCAAGACGATTGACCTCACGCCCCTGGAAGGCGTCGCCGCGCAGATCGAAGAGGTGAGCCACAAGTTTCCCGACGAGATTCTCGTCGGCCTCAACGATCGCAATCCCCAGTTCCACGACATCTATCGCGTCAACATCGGCACGGGCAAGCGCGAGTTGGTGCAGCAGAACGACGAGTTTCTCGGTTTTCTCACCGACGACGATTATCGCGTACGGTTTGCCACGAAGTTCACCCCCGACGGCGGCAACGAGATCATGCAGCCGGACGGCAAGGGGGGCTGGACCACGTTTGAAAAAATACCGATGCAGGACACGCTAACGACCTCGCCGGTCGGTTTCGACAAGACGGGTGAGAAGCTGTTCCTGATTGACAGCCGGGGCCGCGACACGGGCGCGCTGACCAGCGTAGACCTCGACACGCTCGAACAGACGGTGTTGGCCGAGGATCCGCTTGCCGACATCGGCGGCGCGATGCTGAAGCCGGTGGAAAAGACGCTGCAGGCGGTCAACTTCACCTATGCCCGCACCCGCTGGATTTTCTTCGACCCCGAAGTGGAAGAGGACTTCGCGTTTCTCCAGACACTGGCCGATGGCGACGTGCAGATCGTCAGCCGCACGTTGGATGACAACCAGTGGATCGTGGCATTCCTGATGGACGACGGTCCGGTGCGGTACTACCGGTTCGATCGCCCGTCGAACCAGGCAACGTTTTTGTTCACGAATCGTTCTGATCTGGAAGGCGTGCCGCTGGCGAAGATGCATCCCGAGGTGATCGAGGCCCGCGACGGCTTGAAGCTCGTTTCGTATTTGACGCTGCCGCGGGGGACGGATCCCGACGGGGACGGTCGGCCCAACAAGCCGTTGCCGATGGTGCTCAACGTGCACGGCGGTCCCTGGGCACGCGACGACTGGGGGCTCGACCCCGAGCACCAGTTGTGGGCCAATCGCGGCTATGCCGTGTTGAGCGTCAACTACCGCGGTTCGACCGGCTTCGGCAAGAAGTTTGTCAACTCCGGCAACAAGGAATGGGCCGGCAAGATGCACGAGGACTTGATCGACGCCGTGCGCTGGGCCGTTGACCAGGGGATCGCGCAGGCGGACAAGGTCGCCATCTACGGCGGCAGCTACGGCGGGTATGCCACGCTGGTGGGCCTGACGATGACGCCCGACTTCTTCGCCTGCGGCGTCGACATCGTCGGACCGTCAAATATTGAGACACTACTTAACACGATCCCGCCCTACTGGGCTCCGGCGATTCAGATGTTTAAGGATCGCGTCGGCGACCACACCACCGAAGAGGGCAGGGCGTTCCTGCACGAACGTTCGCCGCTGAACTTCGTCGATCGTATCGAACGGCCGCTGCTGATTGGTCAGGGCAAGAACGACCCGCGGGTGAAACAGTCCGAAGCCGACCAGATTGTCGACGCCATGAAGGAAAAACGGATTCCCGTCACGTACGTGCTTTACCCGGACGAAGGGCACGGTTTTGCCCGCCCGGAGAACCGCATGTCGTTCTACGCGGTGGCCGAACCGTTCCTGGCCGAGAACCTGGGCGGACGTTACGAGCCTGTGGGTGACGCCTTCGCCGGATCGAGCGTGACGGTGCCGACCGGTGCCGAGTATGTGCCAGGCGTCGAGGCCGCGCTCGAGGAGATTCCTCATGAGGAAGTCAAGTAGCGTGGGCGCGCCGGGGGTGTGCCGCCTCGTTGAGGCGGCACGCGGCTAGGACGAGGCAGGTCGAACCCGGCGATGCAGGCGTTGAACTGCGGCGACGCGCTCAGGTCGCTTAGCAGCTGCGCGCGTCTTGTTTGAAGGCACGAACATCCTCACCGCTTCGCGGCGTCTTTGGTGTGGAGAACTTCCGTGGGACTGTGGACGCGGCCCGTCGCGCGATAACGTGCTGGCGGCGGACCATTTGCGCCGGTGCGCTGCGCCGGAAGAACGCGCGGCTGGAAAAAATCTTTGGCCGGTGGTAACGCCTGTGCCGATGATGCGGGCGCGGCGCCAGCACCGGCACAGCGAATGCATGCAGATAGTTGAGGCGCGTGGCGGTTCATGCGCCTTGGCGCCGTGCGCGCCGCATCAGGCAATCAACTGCGCGGTGTTCTCGCCAGGCCGATTCTCGCCGGCGTGGCCGTCGGCAGCGCAAGCAAACGGATAATGGACCATTGAGGAACGTCTGCATGAAACGGCTGAAGAATCGGTGTCGGGGGTTGTACCACGGCCAGCGAGGCGTGCTCACCTTCGAGTGGATCTTGCTGATCACGCTGCTTACGATCGGCATTGTGGGCGGGCTCAGCGCGGTTCGTGACGCCATGATCGACGAACTCGGCGACGTTGCCGAGGCCGTCGTCAGCCTCGACCAGAGCTACACGATCGTGAATCCCGTGGAAGTGACCGTCCACGACGGTGCGATCGACGGGGCGTCGAATTCAGTATTTATCGATGAAATGACCTACGGGCAGTGCCGCGGTCGCGATCCCTTTGAATGCGACATCACCGACCCGAATTGCAACAATGGTTCTGGGTCATAGGCCGCAGTCGTCGAAAAACCGGTTTAGCGGGTTGAATTCACCAGTCACGGGCCACCCTTGGGGTGGCCCGTGTTCGTTTGCCGGTTTCATTCTTGTCCAAGCCCGTCTTCTTGACCGTGGGCGCTGATGAGGGGCTCGACGGCCTGATCGGAATGTCGCGGCGGCCTTAGGTTGTGCGGATTCGTGTTGCTTCGAGCGCCGATCCCCATAGAATGGGGTTAGTTGCGTTGGAGTTTGTGTTTCAATTTGGGAGGTGTGTCAGCGTTGCTTACTGAACAAGAGGTCTCGCGCAGTTGGCAGCAGTTGCTCAAGGGGGGTGTCAAATCGGCTGAGGTGTTTGACCGTTTGGAGGCATTGATTGACGAATTGCGTCCGGAGAGCCCGTTGCGGCACCGGCTTGGCAATGAATTGAACGAGATTCGCGAGTTGGCCGCGGCCAACGGCATCGCCACCGAGGCCGCCCTCTGAACGAGGCCGCCCCTGTACGAAGTCGGGCCGACCGCTCTGGTGGCAGCCGGCGTCGTCGTGGTCGCCAGCAGGGTGTGGCAGCGCAGCGGTGGGATCGCTGTACCGGGGCGAAGCGATTCCCCAGGCGTGCCGTCGTGATGTGATGCCGGCCGGTAGCGCGGCGACTTGCTTGCCAGTGCGGGTGTGTCCGCATTCGGCGCACCGTTCGCCAGGGCGTGGAGTTTGCGGTGTGCGCGGTGGGGGAATGTCTCGAATTCGGTTCGGGTCTTCGCAAGCAGTAGCGGATGCCGCGGCGCCGTTTGTGTGTCCGGTTGAGCGGCGATGCGCTGCTAGTTTGGGTGCGACCGACCTCTGTAACGCTCCGAGCCGATGAATCCGCAGTCTGGCGGATGGAACGCTAAATTGTGCAACGGGGAGAGCGTTTGCCGAGCCGTACTGCGTTGGGGCGCTGAATTTTTGCGCCGTGTTATCCGTCTTTGGGCGCGGCGACATCTCTGCTGCGGTATCGCAGTCTTTGCCGCGGAATTGCCACTTTGCTGGAATGTCTCGACGGGTAAGGGGACGCGGGTGCCCGCGGGAACCACCTGTTGTTAACGGCGACTACCACGGTCTCCACGTTTTTGGGAACCAAACGATGAACGATCGATCTGTCCACCCTGCGGGGCCGGGCGCGTTGCCCTTGGCCAACCAGCGTTTCCTCTTTTTTGTCGGCGACGTGTATGAGGATCTCGAACTCTGGTATCCGAAGCTGCGGCTGATCGAGGCCGGTGCGACGGTCGTTGTCGCCGGCCCCCAGGCCGCGCGTACGTATGAGGGGAAGAATGGCTACCCGTGTCAGTCAGACGCCGCGCTGAAAGATGTTCGAGCGGAGGACTTCGACGGCCTGGTGGTCCCGGGGGGATTCATGCCGGACAAGCTGCGGCGTGATCCCCACGTGCTCGGATTGGTTCGCGAGTTTGCCGCGGCGGAGAAGCTCGTCGCGGCGATCTGCCACGGCGGTTGGATCCCGATCTCGGCCGGCGTGTACGGCGGAGTTCGGGTCACTGGTTCACTCGGGATCAAAGACGACCTGGTCAACGCGGGTGCGATCTGGGTAGACGCGGCGGTGGTGGTCGACCGCCACTTCGTATCGAGCCGCATGCCCGACGACCTGCCCGACTTTTGCCGCGGCATCTTGGCCGTGTGCACGGCTGGTGCCGAGTGATGCCGTGGCGGCATTTGCCGGGGAGCGATCAGGCGAACGTCGTTGCCCCTGGAACGCTCCCAAGCAAGTTGCGCTGCTCACGCTGCCCCTCGGCGGAGGTGACGGTCAGCGGTTCCACTCGATCGCCAGGTTGAGTCCTTGTACCCAGACGTCTTGCGTGTTGTTGTTAATGTTGATCCCCATGTTGGGCAGCGTGTATTCGATCATGTCGCTGGCCCGGGCGATCCCTTCGGTGTACATGCCCGTCCAACCACCACGAACCGAGATGCACTTGGTGAGGTCGTACGAAGCTTGGAAGCGCAGTTCAATGATGGGGCTGAACTCTTCGGTGTGGTAGTTGTGGCGGAAGTTCGTGGCGGCCATGAACAGCGGATAGTTGGCGGCACCCGGGATGATGTCCGAGGCGAACGAGCCGTTCTGCTGGATGCTCTGGAAGTTGACACCAGCACAGAAGCGGGCTTCGGACGACAAGGTCAATCGGCTGACTTCTTTGGCCCAACGAATGGCGATCTGCGGGCCCACGATGTTATTTTCCGCGTCGGTGTCCCAATAGGCGTTCGTGATCGAGTCGATCAGCAAGTCACCGTCGGGGATCTGGCCGGCCACGGTGTCGGCGCGGTGGCCGCCCCAGCCCTGGACGAGGAAGTCGTCGTCGAACCGCATGTAGCGGACACCGAGCATGATGTCGAAGTAGCCGCCATGATGGAACTGCTTGGTGCGAAAGATTCGCATCAACTCGGTGCCCCACACCTTGGTCTGATTACGGGCCGAGAAGTAGGAAAAGCGAACCGGCATCCGCACGAGGTCGTCGTAGTCAGTCGGGGCAATCGCGTCGGGAACGCCGTCGGCGTCGGTGTCCTGGCCGCTGCGACCGAAGATGCCGTTGCCGTTACGGTCATCGTCGTAGCCGTCGGGCACGTTGGGAAGGATCGTCCCGGGAGGGCCCTGCGTGAGCACGTCGGTGAAACCGTCGAGCAGTCCGATGCCGAGCGCGCCTTGCGGGGGATCGTCGAAGAGCACGTCGGTGTTGCCGGCCGAGCCGAACTTTTCGTGCAGTTGGTTTTGGGCGTCGAGCTGGAAGCTGCTCCAGATCCAGCCTTTGCTTCCCTTCATCACGCCGATTTCGAAGCGATGGCCGTCGGTGAACTCGGCTTCCATGAAGCGGTTGTTTTGCGTGCTGGTCTCGATCCGCGTGAGCGTACCGTCGGCCACCGATGCACCGCCGGGTTGACCGACCAGGGCCGCGTTCGGCGCGGAGATCGACCAGTACAAGCCGCCGTACGAGAAGAACAGTCCCTGGTTCGGGGAGCCGTGCATGGTGAAGACGTCTAACGCGTGCGCCTCCGATTCGGCCGGCGCAAACGGGTCGAACAGGTCTTGACCCTTGGCGGTTAAAGGACCCAGCAGCGAGATTCCCGCCACCAGCACCCACGGCATCAGATGTTTGATCGACATGGTCCGTTTTTACCTTCGCCTAGCGGTGAACTGACCCCAGGAACGGGGCCGTTTGACAGACTCCGTGCACTGGTCGTGCGGGTAGTATCGGACCGGGCAGTCGTAGCAGTTGAATAAGAAAGGCAAATTCAAACGCATTTGCCGACGGTACCGGTGGTAACGAAGGTGACGGCTGGACCTGGGTGAGAAGAATAATGCAGGCAAGCTGGGTGTCCGCTGCGGGCGCCGGGCACGCAGGTAAGCCGGCGGGAGTGGCGGCAATGCAGGCAGAAAAGCATGTCGCCCGACCGGCGGGGGGGCCGATCGGG
>JAGQPT010000338.1 GCA_020426575.1 Planctomycetales bacterium | reverse complement strand
TGAAACTCTATTTAAATATGATCACGAGTGCCGTTGTGCTTCTCTCGCTCGTTGCGATGCCGGCCATCGCGCAGACGCCGCTGGGCACGTCTTTTTCGTACCAGGGCAGGCTCGACCTTTCGGGCAGCCCGGTGACCGGCTCGGTCGACTTTCGCTTCAGCCTCTGGGACGCTCTAACCGCAGGAAACCTGGTTGCGTCTTCGCCGCAGGTCAACGGCGTCACCGTCACTGACGGCCTGTTCACCGTAGCCGTCGACTTCGGCGCCGGCGCGTTCAACGGGACGGCACGCTGGATCGAGATCGAGGTCGCCAGCCCTTCCGGAGGCGCGTTTGAAACGCTCACCCCGCGTCAGCCGCTGACCGCGGCGCCGCTCGCGCAGGGCCTTCCGGCGATCCGGAACATCGATCGAAATGAAGGGTTCGCAATCGGCAGTTGGAACATCGTCGGCGGAGCACGGTTCAACACCGTCGACCCGCTCGCCGCAGGCGTGACGATCAGCGGCGGCGGTCGCCAGTTCGGCGCCAATGTGGCCTACGATAATTTTTCGGTAATCGGAGGCGGCGACGGCCACCTGACGGGAACCGACAACGGCGATCCCGACGACGCGGCGTTCGCCACGATCGGCGGCGGGAGCTTCAACATCGCCAGCGGCAATTACTCGACCGTCGCCGGCGGCGTCGGAAACCAAGCGACCGGTTTCTTATCGTTCATCGGCGGCGGCGAAGAGAATGTCGCGTCGGGGGATGACGCGGCCGTGCCGGGCGGCCAGTTGAACTCGGCCGCCGGTGCGTTCAGCTTTGCGGCCGGTCGAAGGGCCAAGGCCAATCACGACGGCTCGTTCGTCTGGGGCGACAGCACGAATGCCAATTTCTTTTCGACGGGCAACAACCAATTCCTGCTCCGTGCCGCCGGCGGCGTCGGCATCGGCACCAACGCGCCCGCAAGCGCGCTCTCGATTGCCGGCGACATCGACATCAGCGGTTCACGCTTGCACGTCGACCCGAGCAATGGGCGAATCGGCATCGGGACCACAACGCCGACCAGGCCGCTCACAATCAAGGGTTCAGGAGCGAATTCAGATTGGCTGCAATTCCGCACGTCCAGCAACGCGGACGTATGGCATCTGACCAATGAGGGGGGCGGGCTGAATTTTGTCGAAACAAATGTCTCGCCCAATCGGCTCTTTCTCGCACCCGGTGGCAACGTCGGCATCGGTACAACCAATCCCCAAGCCAGGCTGGACGTAAATGGTGACGTCGTGGCGAGCGGCCAAGTGGGCATCGGCAGAACGAGCCCGAGCGCCGCATTGGACGTCGTCGGAGACATCAAGGCGACTGGGACGATCTCGGGGCAGAACCTCTCCTTCGAGGGCAACATCGCGCTGGATCAGGCACAGGAGACCGAGACGGGCGGAGTCAACACCAACTTTTTTTGGCAGGCGTTTGTTCCGGGCGTGAGCGGCAGGTTGGCGCGGATCGAGTTCAGCAAACTCCCCAACAATCTGCACGTTGTAACGGCCTGCGATATCTATCATGGG
>JAGQPT010000337.1 GCA_020426575.1 Planctomycetales bacterium | reverse complement strand
GTGTAGGCCAGTCGCACCTCGTACCGGCCGGGTTGGGGAAGCTCGGCCGTGAAACGGGCGCGGCTGTTACCGCTGCCGCCGTTGCCGTCGTGGCGGTAACCGTGGCCGACGTAGCGCGGCGACGATGTGCTCTGCGTCCAGCTGCCGGCACGCTCGGCGCGGTCGTCGTCGACGGCGCTGCCCGCAAGGGAACGCACGTCGACGCCCCGTGCGGCGGCCGCCTTTTCGAGTTCGGGGGCCGTGAGCACCTGGCCGTCGGCGATCAGTCGGGCGCTCAGCGTTTCGTACGGTACGTCCTGCACCGGTGTGTCGTCTTCTATTGCCAACACGGCCGCCGTGGCCGCCGATTGGCCCAGGATCATGAACACCGGTTCCATGCGGATCGAACCGAAGGCGATGTGCGAGGCCGACACGCAGACCGGCACGAGCAGGTTCGCGCATTCGCCGCGCTGCGGCACGAGCGCGCCGTAGGCGATGCGGTAGGGCCCGCCGGTCGAGACGCCGATGTCGCCTTCGTTTTGCACGTGACCCTCGGGTGTGACGTAGCGCTGCACGTTGTGCGAGTCCATCGCGTAAGACCCCATGCCGACCGAGTCGGGCGTGGGCCGGCGTTTGAGGATTTCGTTCTCCGTGACGACGAACTGGCCGACCAGGCGGCGGGCCTCGCGGACGTAAATCTGATGCGGCCAATTCTCGTTGTCCGTGAATTCATCGCGGGCGAGTCCCCAATGGCTCATCGCCGTGCGCACGTCTTCGGGCACGCGCGGGTCGTTGGTGATGAAGTAGAACCAGCCCTGTTCGTAGCGGCGGTGTTCGTCGAGGATCTCGCGGCGGCGGGCGTAGCTCGCCTCGGGATAGTCATAGTTCATGCCGATGTTGTCCGTGCTCATCGGCCCGTGGTTGTTCGTGTCGGTCTTGTGGTTGGGGATGCGGTCGAACTTCTGGAAGCCTTCGCGCCAGCCGGCGGCGAAAATCCGCAGCATCAGTTCGTAGTCGGCCGGGTCGTAGCCATCGGGCCGCGCGAAGGGCACGCGGTTCGGCGCGTGGTCGGTCATGCAGAGCCGATAGCAGTAGGCCTGCACCTTGTCGTCTGCCGCGCCGAATTCACCCGGCGGCTCGGCGCTGATCTTGGGCAACAGCCCCGAAGTGGGATCGTCGGCCACGACGTAGGGACTGATAGGGGGCAGGTCGCCGAAGTGATGCGAGTGGTGCAGCGTGCCGGTTTGCACGCCGTTGTACTGTTCGCCGTATTGGTCCTGCGACTCGCGACCCACGGTGTACGTCACGCCGGCGGCCGCCATCAGGTCGCCTTCGTAGGTGGCGTCGATGAACATCTTCGCCGAATACTTTGTGCCGTCAGTCGTAGTGATCGAAACGATGCGGCCGTCGCGGACCACGACGCCCGACGCGCGGTCGAGCCAGTGATCGCGATGCACGGGAATCTCGTGTTCGGCCACGAATTCTTCGAACACCGCTTCGGCGACGTGGGGTTCGAAGATCCACTGGGTGCGGAGCTTGCCGTCGATCGCCGGTGTGCCTTGCCCGCGGTTGCCGTACTCGTCGCGCGGCTGCCAGTTCCAGGCGGCCGGGTCCTGGTAATGCTCCCAGACGCGGTGATAGAACTCGCGGGCCAGGCCGCCGATGACGGCCTTGTTGCCGGTGTCGGTGAAGCCGAGCCCGCCGCTGGAGAGCCCGCCCAGATGCACGTCGGGACAGACGATCACGACCGACCGCCCCATCTTCTTCACCTGCACGGCAGCCGTCACCCCGGCCGACGTGCCGCCGTAAACGACGACGTCATACGTACCGCCGTCAGCGGCAAACGCGGGCGTGACGAGAAGAACAAGCGGGATCAACGGCGCGAACAATCGGGTGGCGTGCATGATGACTCGCGGGAGCAGCGGGTGCGGTTAGTGAAGACACCATAATAACATCCACTGGCGGGGGTGGGCCGGACGTCGCACCCTGGGCTAGCTGATCATGCCTCTGACCACCTGACAGCAGCCAAAAGGGCTCCGTTCTCAACGAAAATGCGAACAGCCCGGCGTGCCAATTCCATGGGTACCAAGTGCTTTGCCATATAGGGAGAATGATGGCCATTCATGAAGAAATCGATTTCCGATGTATCGTTGGATTGGTTTGAGCTGACAAGATACGGAGGATCGTTGTCGGGCTGAACAAAACTGAGACCCGCCATAGGATACCCAAGGCCGATCGTGAGGTCGCCTGCCGGCCCGTCGATTGAGACAAGGATCGGTGACGACTCCGCAGCCTACGAGTGCAAGCGATCGAGCAGTTTGTCAAGCTGCTCAACCGTGGTGACCGTTTCGCTGCCACCCCACTCGACTCGATGCGGATCCATGGGCAATTGCGCCTCACGTTTCCAACTGTCAACCGGTTGAAATGTCATCTTCCAGTCTGACAGCCAAGACCGCGTGGCGCAAACTGCATCGCCGGTAGGCGTGGCCGATGGTGTAGAAAAACCCAGGCGCGACGCGGCGATGAATCCTATTTCCCTCCGCCGTCTTTCCCCGGGTCTTCGAGATCGCCCAGTGTGTGCGTCATCACGCGGGTGATGTACTTCCCCGGTCCGTCGGGTACCTCCAGCGCGGCACGCATGGCCGGGATGCACGAGGCGGCTCGTTCGTCGATGCGGTCGAGGATGTTCGCGGCCATCACGCGCACCCATTCGTTCTCGTCGCCCAACATTTCGACGAGCACGTCGAGCACCGCTTCGTCGTCGTCCGACGCCGGCACATTGCGGAAGTAGGCATCGGCGGCCGCCAGCCGCACACTGGGGGACTCCTGCGGGTTCTCGGCCAATGTGAGGATCCACTCCCGGGACATCGGCCACCAGGGATCGAGTTCGCCGCGCCCGACGACGGCCCAGTAGCGAGTCGCCGGGTCGGTGTCGCCGCGCCCCAGCAACGCCTCAAAGATGCCGGCAACGCTCGCAACGTTCGGTGCGCCTTCGGCGGCCGTTGTACTCGCCGTCGTGGCCAGGTTCGCCAGGTCGATCAATTCGGCCAGCGGATAGCTCGCCGGATCGGCGCGCACGGCGTCGAACGGCGCCGCATCGCCGTAGCGCGTGCGCATGTCCGGCTCGGGCAGAAAACCCAGATCGCGGATTTCCAGCATCCAGTCGTACAGCGCGCCGCGGAGCCGATGTCGCACGTCGTGGTAGGCGATGTCATCGGCCAGGTTGTGCACTTCCCAGGGGTCAGCCTCGGTATCGTACAGTTCCTCGGCCGGCTTGCGCATCGCCATGAACGTGGCGGCCGGGCCCGTCAGATTGCCTTCGTCCGCAAGCCGCTGCCAGACCCGCATCGTGGGCATTTCGTTCTGGTATTCCAGGAACTGGTGCTGGAAGTACGGCAACTGCGGCATGTAATTGCGGATGTACTTGTAGCGACCGTCACGCACACTTCGGAGCATGTCGTACCGCTCGTCCATGCGGCCGCGAAAGCCGTAAACGTACTCGCGCGGCGGGCCCGCCGCCTCGCCGAGGAACGCCACCCCCTGCATGTGTTCGGGAATCGCCACGTCTGCCAGGCTCAGCACCGTCGGCCCGAAATCGATGAAACTCACGAGTCGGTCGGTCGAGTCGCCCGCGGCCGTCGGTGCCCACTGCCGATACTTCTCCGGAAAGCGGACGAGCAGCGGCACCCGTGTGCTGGAATCGTACAACCAGCGTTTGCTCCGCGGCATTCCGGCGCCGTGGTCGGAATAGAAGAACACGATCGTCTCGTCGGCCAGCCCGTCTTCTTCGAGTTCGTCCAGCACTCGGCCCGCCTCTTTGTCCATGTACGTGATCATGTCGGCATAGCGGGCCCAATCCCGTCGCACCTCGGGCGCGTCGGGATGATAGGGTGGCAGCGGTGCCTTCGCCGGATCGTGCCGCTCAGCGGCCATGAAGTCGGCCGTCCGCTGTTGATACTGCTCTTCAGGCAGCCGGATCTGGCTTTCGTGGCAACTCGTGAAGTTGAACACGGCGAAGAACGGCTGAGCGTCGGCGCGGCCCCGCCAATGCGCCTGGCGGCTCGACGCATCCCACGATTGCGGCCGCTGCTGGAAGTTGTAGTCGGTCTTCACGTTGTTCGTGCAGTAGTAGCCCGCGTCGCGCAGATACTCGCTGAAGCAGTGCACGTACTCGGGCAGCACGGCCTGGCAACGCATGTGCTGCGACCCCAGCGACGTGGGCCACATCCCCGTGATCAAACAGCTCCGCGCCGGCGCACAAACCCCGATCGGCGCAAACGCCGCCGTGTACCGCGTCGACTCGCTGGCCAGCCGATCCAGATTCGGCGTCACGGCATACTCATCGCCATAGCACCCCAAGTTCGGACTGATGTCCTCGCAAGTGATCCAAAGGATGTTGGGGCGGGGATTGTCGGCAAAACTAACACTGACACAACAAAGCGCAATCACGAGTGCGATGTTGAGAACGACAAGTTGGCGCATCGATTGATCACTTTCGTACAAAAGCGTGCCGCTGCCCGAATTATCCTAAACTCATGTTCGTCGTGCCGTCGTGGTAATCCCTCCCCCAGCTCTCCGCGTCCTCCGTGCCTCGGCGGTGAATCCTTCTTTTCATCCCTGGAGCATCGTCAGCGGGTTCTGCCGATTCTCCAGCGGCAGCGCGACGGGCCCACCCTGTCGGTGTGATTCGAAGATGCCGGCGATCATCTCCACGACGTCCCGCGCCCGGTACATGCTGCACTTCGGCTGGCGGTCGGCGTCTTCGATCGAGCGGATCAGATCCTGGATCGCCAGCGTGTGGCGGTCCGTGTACGGCGGGCCGTCGAGCGGTTCGGGCTTGTCGAAACCCTCGGACGAGATCGGCTCCCACTGCTTACCGCTCAACGCCGGCGACCAGCCGCGATCGCGCAGACAAAACAGGTCGGGCATCGTGCCTTCGTGCAGGTCGACGATCCCGTGCGAGCAGAAAATCTGCAGTCCGTAACGTGAGGGACTGCCCGCCATGTTCCTCACCGACGAGAAGTACGCCTTCGTGCCGTCGGGCATGCCGTACATGGCGTGCACCGTGTCGCCGGCCAAAGGACCGATGCCTTCGTTGCCGTCGACGACGTCCTGGGCCGTCACCGGCTTGCCGTCTTGTAGCACTTCGGCGAAGCACCATTCCGGCCGACCGCCGATCGTCAAGATCAAGTCCATCACGTGGCTGCCCAACACCCAAAGATCTTCGCTGCCGCCGCGACGGTCCTCTTTGCCCCGGCCGCGATATTCGAGCACCGTGCCGAGGCGCCCCGCCTCGATCAGCTTCTTCAGCCGATCGACCTTGGGGCTGTAGCCGGTTGGATGCGCCACGGCCAGCTTCACGTGCGCCCGTTCACAGGCGTCGACGATTTCGTCCGCCTCTGCCAGACTGCGGCAGAACGGCTTTTCCATGTACACGTGGATGCCCCGTTGGGCGGCCGCCACGGCCATGTCGCGATGCTGGTCGAGCCACCGCTGGCAGATCGCAACGATGTCGGGTTTCGTCTCGTCGAGCATCTGCTCGTAGTTGGAGAATCCGCGCTCGACACCGAGTCGTTTCTTCAGGGCCGCTAGCCCCATCTTGTCGTCATCACAGACGCCAACAATCTCGACGCTGGAGAACGGCAGCCAGGCTTCGTCCACGGCGTGTCCGTAATCCCCTCGACCGGTTCGGCCCACGACGGCCACGCGATACTTCTTTGCCACGTTGACGGGTCTCCTGCTGAATGGGTGCAAACGACACAGAGCGCAACTCGTTACCAGCCTATCAGGTAGCTGCGGTCGGGGGTAATTCTTCGGCTCCAGCCGCGAGCAACGCCCAATGCACTGGTGCTCGCCCCTTTGGTCCCGCCCGTGCGCGTGGCGTGCCGGTTGGCGATCCGTCCCCAGCAGCCCACCGCCGGCATGGTGACAACCCCAGCGTTGCGGAAAATGCTGGATATCTAAAGCGTTTATTTATAACATGTTACATCGACATATGTCGCTAAATCGCGACGGTTCTTACTGGTTCGTGTCGCGGTTCTGTAACAGTTCGGGTAGCCCGTCGCTTAGCCAGTCAGAGGGAACGCGTGTTCCCGACCACACGCCAGCCCGACGCCGGGCGGACACCAGCAAACGAAGGAATCCGAACCATGAAGACCACGACGACCCGAGCCCTGGCCCTCACGCTCTGCCTGATTCTGTCGCTTCCCACCGCCGCCCTGGCCGCCCCCAAGAGTTACTTCGCTGGGCGGTCCAAGGGCGGTTCCTCGTCTAGCTCATCCAAGTCGAGTAGTTCTTCGAAGTTGAGCAGCAGTTTCTCCCAGCGTTCGATTTCGTCGAACGCATCGTCGAGTGGCGCCAACGCCATCAGTGCCAACAAGTCGATGAGCACGAAGAAGTCGATCACGTCCAACGGTTTCCAGGGCAACGCCGGCCCGGCGAAAATGGCGACGCGAACAAAGACACCCAATAAGTCGCTCTCCTCGAATCAGTTGCCGAGCACGACGAAGTCGAACATTGCCGGCAAGAGCATAAGCCAGTTCAACGGATCGAAGCTCAGCGGGTCGAAGACAGGCAGCCTCAAATACAACACGCTGCCGAGCGGAGCGGCTGTCTCGAAGATCGGCAAGACGACGCGAACCGGTGCGTCGGGCACCACCGGCATCACACTCGGCAACAACCTGCCCAAGAACACGCTGCCGAAGACGACATTGCCGAAGACCGCATTGCCGAAGACCACCCCGCCGACGACGAATCTTGCCGGCAAGAACCTCACCGGCAACAGCACCGGGGGGAAGAGCACAGGCGGTTTCGGCAAGCTGCGGCCCGGCGCCAAGATTGACACAGGCAAGATCGCCACAGGCAAGATCACGCAAGTCGGTAAACTCCCCACCACCAGTCCGGCCAAGATCGGCAACGTCGACATCACCGAGGGACGGCTGCCCGTTGACGGCATGAAGAACACGCTGCCCACACGCGGCGACAAATTCGCCGACAGCGGTGCCAAGCAGGACTTCGGTGCACTGGCCGGCAAGAAGAACTCCCCGACGGCGAACAACGGCAACCCACTGCCGTCGTTCAATCCGTCGGACTCTGATGGCGGCACAATGACGACGCAGGGCTTCTTCGACGACCCGGTCGGCAGTTTCAACGACGCCGTCGATGACTTCAGCGAAGGCGTGGGCAACGCCGTCGACACGGTCAAGGACGGGGCCGAACAGGTCGCCGACGCCGTCGGGCACGCCGCCGAGCAATCGGCTGAAGCCGTCGAACAAGCCGCTGACCGCACGTCCGACGCGGCCGAACAGGCGGCTGAAAACGTCCGTGGCGCCGTCATCGGCGCGGTCAACACAGGACGCGACGCCGTAGAGACGGGCATCGAACTCGGTGGCCGGGTCGTCGAAGGCGGTAACCAACTCGCCGACGATGCTCGCCAGGGCGCCGAAGATGCGGCGCACGGTGCCGAGGAATTCATTGACAACCGCTTCAAATCAGGCCAGGAATTGGCCAACGACATTCGTGACGGCGCGAACGACGCGGCCAGCGGTGCGGAAGACTTCATCAAGGACCGCATCGAGGCCGGCCGCGACATCGCCGACGACGTCCACGACGGCGTCGAGGATGCGATCCACAACGGCGAAGAGGCGATCCGTGAAGGAGTCGAGGCCGGTGGTCGCGTCGCCGACGAAGTCATCGACACCGGCGCCGAGGTGATCCGCGATGCCGTCGAAGCGGGTGACCTGATCATTGGCGCGATCGACGACCGATTCGGACCGCACGATCCCGTCGATGACGCGGCTGACGCCGTCAACGATGCCATCGACGACGCGGTCGACAACGCCGTCGACGAAGTCGAGGACAACACGCCTCCGGCCGACGACTACACGCCACCGGTCGACGAGACGCAGCCGCCGGTCGCCGATGACGACGTTGCCGATGACTACAACGGCGACGACTACGCTGACGATGACTACTGCCACGACAACGGCTGGCAGTTCCCGCCGATCAGCATCGTGCTGCCCCCGCCAGTCATCGGTGGCGGCTGCGTGGGTGGCGGTTTCGGTGGCGGCGGCATCGTCGAAGTCCCCGTGGAAGTTTCCGTCCCCGTCGAAGTTCCTGTCGAAGTGCCGGTCGACGCCGCTGCCGATGAGATGGCGACCGACACACCGGCCGCTGACCTCACCCAGGTGCCGGTCGGTGCCACGATCACGCTCAACGGCGAGCAACTCGGCCGCGAAGCGGGCCGGGTGCTGATCGAACTGGGCCCGGTCGTGCTCCCCGCCACGGTGGTCGAGTGGCAGGACACCGCCGTCGTAGTGACCATTCCCGAGCTGGTGCTCACCGAGGCGGCCCCGGCAACGCTGCACGTCGTCTCGGCCGACGGCACGGTGCTAGTCTCGCTACCGGTCGAGTTGGTGCCCGCCCCGGCCAACAACACCGTGTCGGCAACTCCGGCCAGCGCCGAGGCGGCGAAGTAGCGGGCTAAGAGAGAAAGAAATCGAATCGCAACAGGCCGAACGGTCGAACCCACACGCAACGTGCGGTTCGGCCGTTCGGTCGTTTGACGTAGACGACTGCGTTGTGCTGCGGCCGTCTCTAGAGATCAGGCCGTCGCTTCGGCCGACCCGCCCACCAACAGCGTCTGATACATCAGCGTGAACAACAACGCCGCGAAGGCCATACCGAACAGCACGCCAACGCCGCACGCCAGTATGCTAACGGCCACGACCAAATAGCCGACCACGAACAGAATGAAACTTGCCAGCAGGTTTCCCTTGGTGAGCATACGGGCACCGCGATAGGCCCGCATCAGGTCGATGTCGCGGTCGACCGCCAGAAACACGCTGGGCCAGAGCATCAGCCCGATCAACACGCCGGGAACGATAAACAGCGCCAGCCCGATCCAGCACATGATGGCCAGAACGATGCCCGTGCTGAAGAACGCCGTGAAACCGCGCCCACCGGAAAAGAGCAACCCGTACGAGGCGGGGCCGCCGCGCACGATGTCGATAAAAAACCGTATCGCGCCCACCTTCACCCAGGCCGTCGCGACCAGGTCGAGCGGTGTGGCAACGATCGCGGCGAGACTTTCCATCTCGAACATTGACGCCAGAAACCCGGCACCAAGTGAAATGACGAGCGACAACAGGGCCGAAAGACAGAGAGCGATCAGTACCCCCACGACGCTCTTGACCAGGTTGGCTTTCAGCAGCGCGACCGTCTGGCTCAACATCGTTTTGACGTCGAGCTTCACAGGCACGTAAGGTCCAGCGGGCAGGGAAGCCGTCGCGGGCGCTTGCTCTCCTTTGAGTGCAAATCCGGCGGCTGAGTCGGCGCTCGGCACGGTGGCTGCGGCAGCAGTGCCCTGGGCAGGAATGCCCATCGCGGCGTTGCACTTGGGGCACTGTG
>JAGQPT010000336.1 GCA_020426575.1 Planctomycetales bacterium | reverse complement strand
TAGCACCGTCTCTGTCGACTGGGGGCTGTAGGCGTAGACTGTGCATCCGACTAGAGGGACGCGCGGCTCGGACAGGCTCCGCAGAACGACCCGGGTCGGGCCTGGTGTGAACCGCATCATGATCGCCAACTGCTCGACGCGACCGCGGCGTCGCGCACTGATCGGGCTCCGCAGTCCCGTGACGATACGACAATCGAGGTCGGTGTCGTCGTACGAATCGACCAGCAAGTACGTCCAGGGAATTGTCTGAACGGCTCGAACGGCACCGTCGCGGTCATTGTGTCGGACAACGGGACGGAACAGATCGCCCGGCGCGACGAATTGCAACGTGGGATCACGCGTCGGCAGTGCGGCGCCGCGGACCCGGATCGTGGCGGTCTTATGCTCCGCCGAAACAATCATGGCCAGCGGAGCGAAGGCATCGATGACGCTACGAAACGCGATGTCGCCAAGTTCCGCAAGAATCACGGTTCGGCGTTCGACGACGGGCGACCAACTCTGGGTGCGCACGTCGTACTCGCGCACCGCCACCCGATACCCGCTGTCGTTGCCGAGCACCGCCACGACGAAGAGTTTGTCGAGCGTCGGTTTACTCCCGACGTGTGAGTTGACCAGGGTGGTCTGGGGGGGCAATCGGGCCGGTGCCCGGCTCGTTGCCTTTGGGGTGTCCCCCTCGCCGTCGTCCGTAATGTTCGCGCCGTCGGTCGTGTCGTTGCTCGCCAAGTCATCGTTCACACCCCCGTCGATACCGGTGGCGAAAACGGCTTCGATGTGGCTTTCCTCGAACGGCACGGTCTCGACGGCCACTTCCCAAGTGGCGCCGACCGTCGCTGTACAGCCGTCAACCAGACTTTGCTGCACGATGGCAAGTGCCTCATGCGAAGCACCTCCCGTGTGGGGCGCCAGCAGCACGATCTTCACCCGATACGGCGAAAGTTCCCACAGTGACTGGGCCATCGTCACACGTGCGCTGGCGAGTAGTAACGACGCCCCAAGCAGAGCCGCGCCGAACAACACGCCATGTGACCGATAGATGCGACGCGGATGGAATCGACGCGAGCAATTCACGGCGTGCCCTCCATCTGCCAGGGCGGCACGCGCCACTGTTCGACCGTGTCGTACAGCGAAACCGCAGGAGCCCCGACGCCTTCGAGCCGCCGGTCCACGGCAAAGTGTTCGGTCAACTGCCAGAGCGGTATGATCGGCAGGTCTTCGTACACGCGACGATGGATCGCCAACAGGTCGTTGCGCGCCGCCCGCGAGTCAGTGGCCAGCTCGACGCTGCGAACGTACTGGTCGAGGAACGCGCCGTTGCCTTCGATCAAACCGCCTGGGCCGAACAACGTCGAGACGTCAACAAGCGGCTCGCTGACAAAAAGCTCCGCGTAGATGAGATCGTAGGCGTCGAGGTCCCACTGTGTTGCCGGGTCAAAAGGAACCAGGCGAATCGGTACGCCAAGCGCCCGGAGGTAGTTGCGAATCTGTTGGCTGGCCCGCGTGGCGATTTCGTTGTTCGGGTGAGCGAGCGTCAACTCCGGAAAACTCACAGACTCGGTTTCGGTCGTATTGCTCTCGGCGTCTCCCTCGCCGCCTCCGTCAGTTTTCTCGTTGGCGGCGACGCTGGCACGCCAGGCGGACCAGAGCAGCGTCATGCCGAGTTGCGGCTTGAAGCCGCGCGGTTCGACTTCGTCGTCGTAGGCATAGCCGGTGGGGAATGGCCCGGTGATGACGCGACACCCGGGAATACTCGCCCCGCGGAGCAGCCAATTATCGAGGATTTCCTGCCGGTCGATGCCGTACAGAATCGCGCGGCGAAACACGCGGCTCTGGGCAAGCTCGCTGGCTCGGCCCGGTATCAGGCAGTGGATCGTGGGCACCACGTAGGGCGTGACCAACAGCTCATCATGTTTGCGGAGGTTTTCAATTTCCCAGGGGGCGACGCGGTCGACCGCCGCGATCTCCCCGTCACGCAACGCCGCAACTGCCGCGGTCGTGGACGAGAATATGCGTTCGTTGATTTCGTCTGGCTGACCGTCTTCAGCGGCAAAATAACCGGGACGCGCCACGAAATGCGTGCCGTCGTCCGCCGGTTCCAACGGCCGATAACCACCCAGGCTCGGCGCGTCGTCGCCGTCGGGCAGCATCAGGTTCCAAGGCAATACCGGCACCCGCAGCACGGCCTGCGGTCGAACGTAGCCCCGCGTGAGCTGCACCGTGAGCGATTTGGCCGACGTGGTGCGCACGTTCTCAAACAGGTCAGCCCAGAGCGGCACGAACGCCGAGGATCGGGCGTCGGCCATTGCCAGCAGATGCCGGCTCACGTCCGAGGCGGAAAGGATCACATCCCCCGGCTGCCAGGGAATGTCGTTGCGAATGTTGAACCTAAGGCCGAGTCCCAGATCGGTCGATTCGAATTCGGCAAAGGGCGAATGGTACGTGGCGCCGTCCGGGCCGTATCCGGACAATTCGACGAGATCCCGTCCTACCAAGCGAGCGCGGCGTCGAGCGGTCCAACTCACTATGGTGCGTTCGGCTGCGTGAGCGGCTGATTGTTCGGTCACGCCCACGGCGACGTAGTCGTACTGCGTAGCGAGTCGGTCGAAGAATTCGGCCGCGCCGGATACCTGCGGCCAAACCTGCAGGGCCCCTCGTACAAGTGCGTGCGCCTGGCGAAAGTTGCCAGCGTTGGCCAACGACTGTGCCTGAGCGATGGACTGCCGCGCCCGTTCGTTCCATCGCGCTCGCCACTGCGCCGCGACCGGATGGTCGGGATACAGTGACGCGAGCGTTTCGACGTACTGGCGACAGCGCTTATAGTCCTCGGCCGCGTCCGACTGGACCACCAGCGCGTCGATGGCGACGCCCAACGCGCGTGACAACCGCGGAAAGTCAGGATTGCGGTCGTGCAACTCGACGAGCAACAGAGTGGCCCGCTCAATTTGTCCGTCGGCGAACAGGGTGCCGGCCTCGCGCATCAGGTAGCGTTGCAGCGAGTCCTGCACTCCGCCGAAATCGGGGTAATTCGCGTCAAGGAATTCGTAGTAGCCGTAGGCATCGTCGTAGCGCCCCGCCGCGGCAAGCCGCTCGGCCTCGTCGAGCAACCGCTGCTCAAACAGCTTGATCTCGATGACGTCGCGCCAGTAGACCTTGTAGACGTCCTGGGGCCGGTCCGCCAACCGGACTTCAAAGGAACGCCCGGGATCGGGTTCGGCCGGCAAGCGCCGTGCTTTTCCTGGCTCCGACGCATCGGAGCCGGTCAGCGTGATCGGCAGCACGTACAACTCCACGATGGCCGGCTCTTTTTTTCCCGACGCGGCCTCGGCGGCCGCATCGTCGGCCGGAGCGCTCGACGTCTCGTTTGGCCTGGCATCACTGGAGTCGGCCGACGGGTCGTCCCGCAGCTTGAGCCAGTCGCGCGGCGGCTGTTCGTAAAGCGGAACACCCGCGTTGGTCGTCGTTGTTTCGTCGACGGTTTCCGTTGCTTCGTCGTCCGGCGGCTCCGCCGCCGGCGGTTGCGCCAGCGCCGTCGACAACAACCACGCCAATCCCCAGACCGCCGCCAGAGCATGTTGGGCGAGGCGGTGTTTGCGTACGTGTTGGGGACGTTCGTGCTTCATCGAATCGGGGTCTGCTCAGGCATCAACGTAAGTCCACGGCGTAGATCACACCGTCGGGCGACGTGACCAACGTGCTCTGTTTCCAGAGTACAGGTCCGCTGGAAAGAGGGCGGCGGAGGTTCAGCTGATCGACCGCTTCTCCGTTTTCCGGGGCGACGAGGACGACGCGTCCCTGGGTCGTGGCCAATGCGAGTTTTCCATCCTCGCGCCGCGCGGCGCCGATGACCTGCTCCTCCGCAAAGGCGGTCGTCGTCCAGGCCGCCGAGCCATCGGCGCTGAATGCCGAGACGTCTCCGTCGTCCGTCGCCAACAGCACGAAGTCGCCTACCGTCGCGGGGCCCCAGGCACACGGCGTCGACAATGCATGAGTGGTGGTCACGTCGAGCGTTGCCGAATCGATGACGACGAGCTGGTTATTTTCGTCGACTGCAAACGCCGACGAACCGACGGTGGCGAAACCTCGGGTGATCGGAGCCGCAATGCGGCCCTCGCCTTTTGCGACCAGCGCGGGTGGATTTCCCCGCTCGACACCTAGGCGAAACAGTGTCGGTCGGATGCCCGCCACGAGCACCGCCTGCGCTGCGGCGCCGGGATCGTCGGCCAAAGGCGCGACGTACCAGTGGTGCTCCAAGCCCGTCGCCAAGGTGGTCTGGAACGGCGTGGCTAATGCCGATGCTGATTCGGCGTCGAGCAGAAACACCTGTCCGACCAGGCCGGCCGCGACGATTCCACCGTCCAGTTCACAGGGAGGACCGCCCAGCGGCGCGGGAAGCATTAGCCAACGCAGCGCGGGAGTCATACCTCCCAACTCGCAAAGTAGCAGCCGATCGTGTTTCGTGGAATCACCGAGCACGACGCGCTGCGCGTCGACGCGAACGCTCTGGGCTGACGTCGAAAGCTGGGCGCCTGATGTCGCCGGCAATTGCACAATAGGTGCCGCCACGTTACCGTGCGGCGCCGCGCCCTCGAGCGACACGTCGAACAAGTCCCCAGCGCTCGTGGCAGCAAGCAACGCATCTCTGTCGGCCGTGGCGATCAGGCCACCCACCACCGGGGCGGCAACGTGGCCGGTCCAGCCGTTTTCGGCGTCTCGCGCTCGAACCGCCGATACCGTCACCTCCGGACGCCCTACTTGCTGATGAACGAGGAACATCACGCCGTGGTCGATTCGTGGCGCCTGAAGGAACCGTTGATTGTCGAAGAAGACGGCCTTCGGCGGCATACGTCCGCCCGTGGCGCGGACGTCGTAGTACGTGAGTTGATCGTCGGCCACGAGCAATTGATCGTCCGCAATCGCGGCGAATCGGAGCATGTGTTCGGTCGAACTGGGGGGACGGCTCAAGACCTTGGCGAACGGAGTGTCGTTGCCCGGGGGCTGAATCTCGAAGACGTTGATGCCGTTCAGATCGGTGACGGCGAACATCGTGGCGCCGTTCAAGGCCGGCGGCGTCGTGACGTGACCGGCGAGGTCGACGCGCTGGATTTCGCTGACCGATGAACCGTCTTCGCTGGCCAGCAGAATCCGGAGCCGTGCGTCATCGAGGCGATGGTTCTCCGCGATGACGACGTAGCGACCCACGACCAACGGTGGGATGCGGATCGTGCCCGGTTCGTGGCCCAGGTAAAAGACCTGTCGACAGTCGCCGCTCGCCGTGTCGATCACAAACAGGTTCGAGTGGTCGGCCACGACGTACGTCGTCGCACCGTCGACGCTCGACGAAGCCGCCAACCGCAGAGCTTGAGGCAATGTAACGGTTTGCAGGAGCTTGCCGGATTCGACGTCATATCGCCGCACGAGCCCCGATGAATCGGTTGCGACGGCACGTTTGCCGCCGACCGACACCGCCGTTTCAGCCGGCGTGCGAGTGGTCGCGTCACCGTCTTCCGCTGGTGCGGTAGTCGACAAAGGTTGGCTCCAGCGCAGCGCGCCCGTCGATCCGTCCAAGCGCAGGAGTTGTCCGGCGTGCATGTCGACGACGAGCACGTCTCCAGTTGCTGGGTCGGCGACGGTGGTCGGCGTCGTAGTTCCCGTGCCGATGAAGCGATGCCAGAGCGTGCGACCCGTCGCGCCGTCGATGCCGAACAGGCTGCCGCGCACGACAGCGGTCACGGCCGAGTCGACCTTTAACTGCCGTGACGAAGCATCGACGGCCGTGAGCACCAGTTTGGCGGCGAATTCTGGCGGCGGCTCGTCCGTCGTGGCGTCGCGCGAGTCGTCGCTGACCGTGACGGCATCTTTCATCGAGGCCGAGATCGCCAGCACCGCCTCGGCGAGTTCGGCGTTGTCCTGCAGGTCGGGGTAGTCGCGGAGCAACTCCCGACGGGCCGCATAGGCCGCGTTCGAATCGCCCTGAGCGACGGCTTCTCCGATCGACTTCACCGTCGCGGCCAAGGCGTCGTCACGACCGAGGTCGCGTTCGGCTCGGGCCAGCAGGGCGTTGGATTCTTCGAGTTCTTCCGTCGGTCGTAGCGACTTGACCACGTACTTTTCGACCAGCGCGAGCGCCTCACGGGCACTGGCGATCAATTCTGCCGACGGCGACGCGTGGGCCTGCTCGGCCAGCCCCGCGCTGATCTTGGGGAGTACAGCGGCAAGTTCGTTGCGTGATTCACCGAAGGCATCCTCGCTACGAATTTCGTCCAACGATTGGTTTGTCACTTCCAGGGCCCGCTGCCAGTTGCCCCCCTGCTCGGCCTGGCGGATTTGGGCCAGCCCCCGGTGCACCCGGGCGAGGCTGACGTCTTTGTGATCGGGGAAACGCTCGAGGTAGTGGTTGTATTTGTCGATCGCCTGTCCGTAGGAACTCGCCTCGTAGTCGTCCTCGGCCTGTCGCAGCAACGCGTCGCCCGACTCGCGGTTGAGTTGCCAGACCAGAAACGCACCAGCAACGACAAGCAGGACGAGCAGCCCGCCGCCAACGAGCATCAACGGCGAATCCCAGCCTGACCGCCGCCGGGTGAGCGGAGAGATCACGTCGATTTCAGCGGCGGCGCTCGACAACATCGCGTCGTCGCCGTCTTCTTCATCGTCCAGGATCTGAGTGCCGAGGGGCAGCTCGACGTCGACCGACGAGTCGTCGTCGAGTGCCAAGCCCGCTTGTTTTTCGGGTCTGACTAACGCGTACTTCTTTTGAAAGTTGTCCTCGTCCTCGTCGCCAGCGTAGGGCAACAGCGAGACCGATTTCGATTCGTTTGCCTCGCTTATGCGTGGTGCTGCGTCTGGCGCTGAAGGTCCGTCCGATTTCGGCGAGACGCTGAAGTCCTGGTAGAACTCCTCGAAACTTGTGTCGGCGTCGCCTTCGGCGTCGCTGTCATCCGCCGTTGCCGCTGGTGCATGGCGAAACAAGTCCAGCGTCGCCTGGTCGCCGAGCTTTGTCGCGGCATAGGGTTTCAGCGCCGCGATCAGCTCCTTCGGCGACTGATAGCGATCATCCGGGTTGCGAGCCAACATCTTGGCAACAATGGCGGCAAGCTCGGCGGGCACTTCCGGTCGCAGGCTCGAAACGTCGGGCGCATCTTCGGTCGCCCGTGCCATCAGTTTTTCCATTGCGTTGTTGCCGGCAAACGGCAGCCGGCCGGTGAGCAAGCGAAAAAACGCGCAGCCCAGGCTGAAGATGTCGGCGCGAATGTCGGCCTCGGTGAAGTTTTTTGCCGCCTCTGGTGCGATGTAGTCCGGCGTGCCGATAAGTTGGCCGACGCGGGTGATGCCGCCGTCCTCCTGCGTTTCGCTGATGAAACGGGCCAGGCCCATGTCGAGGATTTTTACGACCGGCTGGTCTTCTTCATGGTCCCAGGTCAGCAGCAGGTTGACCGGCTTGATGTCACGGTGGACCAGGTGGCGTCGGTCCGCGTGGCGGAGTCCCTCGGCGGTCTGCATGATGAATTCGGCCGCCGCCGATACGGGCAGCGGCCCCATCGTTCGCAACCAGCGGTTCAGATCGCAGCCATCGACGAACTCCATCACCAGAAAGTGGGTGTTCCCGACGCGGTCGGCGTCGTGCGCCGTGATGATGTTCCGGTGGTTGAGCACCGAAAGCGATTGGACCTCGCGCTGGAAGCGGGCCACGGCGCGGGGGTTGTTGAGCAGCCGATGCGACATCACCTTCAGGGCGACCGTCCGCTGCATCAGGGCGTGTTCGGCCTTGAACACCACACCCATGCCCCCTTTGCCGATGCGGTCGATCAGGCGATACCGCCCCAGGTAGAACGCCTTGTGCCCAGCGAGCAATTGTCGAGTTTGCCACAGGCTCAGGTAGCCCTTATCGACGAGCCACTTGGCGATACTGCGCGGGTCGACTTTACCGCCGTGCTTGGCAACACGCGCGCGCAGGCGGTCCAGCAGTGCCGGTTCGACGAGCTGGCTCTCGGCGAGCAGTTTGATGAACTCAGTCGTTCCGACCATGAAGTTGCCCTGGCGTTGCTGTTCGCCGACGAGAGCTACAACTTCGCCGATACGCAGCGGTTAGTGATTTCGAGGGGAATGACGGCGTGTCTGAAGCGTGCCTTGGGGTGCGGGCGACCGGGCACGACCATATTTCATCGTCGCTGCAAATGCCAAAAATGTCCAGCACCGGCGGACTCCCGCCAGCGTGGTTTCTTAGAACAATTCGTCGGCGTCGTCCGGTGCCAGCCGGACGTTTTCCATCCCGACGGCACTTCCGGCGTCGAGCGCCATCACGACTTTCTCGTGGGAGGCGTCGCCGCTGGCGATCACCATCAAGCTCGTGGGAGGGCGTTCGCCAACCCGATTGCGGGCTTCACGCAGTTGGCTGAGCAACTCATGCCGACTCGGTGCGACGCGGTCCTCGACCCAAACCGTGTCGTCACGGTCGATGCGAACGATGATGTAGTCATTGTCCGCCTCGATTTCCTCGATCGTGCGGTCCTGGGCCGCCTGGGCACTTGGATCGGGGGCCGGCACCTGGATCGACTTCTGCAGTGAAAACGCCGCCGTCACCATGAAAAACAACAACAACAGGAACACGGCGTCGACCATCGGCGTCATGTCCATTAATTCGTCTGGTTCGCCCCGATTGCCGAAGTGAAATGGTTCGTCGACGTCGTCCCAGTCCGACGATGGCTCCGTGGCAGGACGATCTGGAATCGGCACGGCGATCCGTGCGCCACAGCGCGGGCACTTGATCGTCGCTCCGGCCAGACGCTCGTCCGCCTTGAGCTTCTTTTCGCAATTGTGGCAACGGAATCGCAACATCGTCTTCTTGAAAGTGTGACGCTGGAAAACAAGGGATGGGCGAGGGCCGCTCAGTCGGACTCCAGCACGGCGTAGTTGAGCGTGACGTTCTCTACCTGGGTGGCGGCCGAAGCGATCCGCGAAACGTCGCGGTGCCGCACCGTGCGGGCCGCCTTGATGAGCACGTCATTTTTGCCCTCCAGTTGGCCCGCTTCGACCGCTTGCTGGATAGCCGCAGCCTGTATGGCATCGTCGTCAGGCAAGGGCTCTCCTTCTTTGCCGTCGGCCAGGTACACCTCGACCTTGCCCGTTCCCTCGACGTCGGCCACGGTGATGATCACGGCCCGCTTTGCGACAACGCCGGTACCGTATTCTGCCGTCGGCAGTTCGACCGACGTCTGCGCATCGGGAATCGAGCAGACGAGGAAGAAGATCAACAGCAGAAACGTGACGTCGATCATCGGCGTGATGTCGAGCTCCTCTTCCTGCTGCAGCGGTCGCCGCGGATGGAGGATGGCCTCGTCTTCTTCATCGGTTTGTTCGGCAAACCAGCTGCTGACGTCCGCCATCGGCTACGCCTCCCGAGACGGCTGGGTGAGGGCGATCTTGAAGCTTTCGAAAAACCGGCTGAGCCCTTCGCCGACAAAGTCTTCCATCTTGCGAATGCGCACGTTAATGCTGGCGGTGCAGATGACCAGCGGAATGGCGATCGCCAGACCAAACGCCGTCGTGTAAAGCGCGACGTGGATGTCCTCGGCGAGTCCCGTGGGATCGACCTTCTCGTTCGTGGCGAGCTGACCGAACGCGCCGATCATGCCGAGGACGGTTCCCAGCAGCCCCAGCATTGGGGCGGCCTTGATGACCGTGTAGACCCAGCTCAGCCGGTGTTCCATGTCGGCCAGGATATCGCGTTGGAATCGATCACCGATCACGCGGCGAATCTTTCCCGGTTCGAGGCGACGATTGACGACGGCGAGGTGAACCAGCTGGGGGATCGCACGGGCGTCGCCTTCGCAGAGTTGTTCAATCGACTGATAGTCACCGCGGGCCAGTTGTGCATCGACCTGGTCGAGGAACTCGATCTGTTGCTGTTCGTTGCGAAATCGGGTGCTGGCGACGCGCCGCCAGACGACGACGACGCAGAACGCCCCCCAGAATGCGATCAGCACCAGGCAGATATAGATAATGTCGCCCAGGATGGCGACGAGCTGGCTGTTGTCCATGAAGTTTTCGGGCCCGCGACGGAGGGACAGAGGATGTAGAATTCAGGATGGATGACGGCGGTGTTGGCGTATCACCATGACGATTCACAAATACGTCTGCTCGGTGACGTAGAACTCGTAATTGCCACGGCTGCCGCGCAGGGCAAAGTGGGTCTTGCGGATTTCCGTTGCGGCGCGACCTCGATAGTCGAGTTCCAGCTGCGCCAATATATTCTCCAGTTCCG
>JAGQPT010000335.1 GCA_020426575.1 Planctomycetales bacterium | reverse complement strand
GCACCCGCGCCACACCAAGTGGGCGAACAGCACGAGCACGACAAGTAGCGCGAACAGCGCCGGCAGGCCGGCCGTCGCGGCGACTTCGAGAAGAAAGTTGTGGGGGTCGGTGATTTCCTCGCTGGCGACGGGGAGTTTGTAGCGGGTGTATTCGTCGCCGAAGTTGCCGGGCCCGACGCCCCAGAGTGGCTCGTCGCCAATCATTGCCGCCGTGGACCGCCAATACTGCAGGCGGTAGCCGAGCGACTTGGGGGCCTCGCTGAGCACCTCGGCATCGATCCCTCCCACGGCGACGCCGACGGCCAGCAGCAGCACGGCCGCGATTGCGACGCCGAGCAGCACACGGCTGCTGCGGCGTCTTCGTTGCCAGGCGGTCGCGGCGACGAGGCTGGCGACTCCGACAGCGGTGGCCACATAGGCACTTCGACTCTTGGTGAGCACGAGACAGAAGGCGATCACGCCGCCGGCCACGATCACGGCGAGCCCTACGAGCGTGCGCCGCTGTGGCATTGCCGGCAACGACGCAGCGACGACGGCCAGCGCCACCAACCAAGTCGCTAGCACGCCGGCCAACGAGTTGGTCAGGCCGAACGTGGCCATCGGTTCGGTGCTGGCGAGCCGTTGCTCAAAGAGTTGCCGCTCGCGCGATCCCGGAGGATACCACTCACCGGCTTCGCGGAGCATGGCGTCGGGGTCGGCCGCGTAGCGGGCCCGCGTCGCTGGCATGTCGTGAAAGTATTGGTAGAGACCGAACGACGAGAGTGTCACGGCCAGGGCGATCATCACGGCGACGATGGCGCGGGCCTCGCGCCGGCTGCCGATCAGTTGCCGCATGAGAAAATACGCCGCGCCGAAACCGATCCATTCCCAGAGCATATTGACCGACGGCCGAGGAGCGCCGACCGTCGCACCGTGGAGGGCACTGGCCGACGTGAGGGTGATAAGCACGCCGACGGCCAGGTCGATGGCCGACCAGCGGAGCGTGAACCGTGGCATCAACGCCTCGGTGAGCAACCAGCCGGCGAGCAACACGAGCCAGAGCATCACGGCGGCGGCCCCGTCACCCTGCTCAGCCACGGCCTCGCTGGGCCAAAGGGTGCGGGCCACGAGCAGCGCGGTCGCCGCCGCGAGCAGCCAGGGCCGCAGCTTGCTCGCCGTCGTCGAAGCGTCGCTGGCCTTCCGCGCCGCTGTAGCAGTGGGCGCCGCTACGGACGTGGGCGGGAGTTTCCGTTTGCGTCGGGACATCGCGGCGGCGCTGTGTTTGTGGAGAAAACGTTACGAGTGGACAGACAGGTGCGGGCGCGTTCCGGGCGTGCCGGCGACGACCATTTTGGGCCGGCGCTTTTCGCGTCGCTACTTTCCGCGTCGGCGGCCCGCGGTTTCCAGGATACCCACAAGAGCCAGTACGCACACGTTGAGGGTCAGGATCACGAGGGCGCCGACGGTATCGACCTGGTAGAGCAGCAGGGCACCGAGGCCGGTCGTTGCCGTCATCAGGTAGATCGTCAGCACGGCCTGCGGCTTCGTGAGTCCGAGTTCGACCAGGCGGTGGGAAAAGTGGTTTTTGTCGGCCTCGAACGGGCTGCGGCCCTCGCGGAGCCGGATCGAAACGACCGTGAGCGTGTCGTAGATCGGCACGCTGAGCACACACAACGGGGCGAGCACGGCGTGTGGGGGCGTGTCGCCACCGGCGAACGTCGCCATGATCGTTGCCACGGCGATCCAGAAACCGACAAAGTAGCTGCCGGCGTCGCCGAGGAACAAACGGGCCGGGGGACGATTGTGCAGCAGAAAACCGAGCAGTCCACCGACGAGTACGAGCAGGAAGCCGCCGACGAACAGTTGCGGCTGGTTTGATTCGGGGTCAGGGGCCAACAGCATGACGGCGGCCAGGATCGAGGCGGAAATCGTCCCCACGCCGGCCGTGAGGCCGTCCATGTTGTCGAGCATGTTGAACGAGTTGATCAGCCCGACGATCCAAACGACGCTGACGGCGGTGAGCAGCCAGGGTGCGTCGACAAAGACGCTCAGTCGCCAGCCGGCCAGTACGACGGCCGTGGCGACGAGTGTTTGGATGCCCAGGCGAATCTGCCAGCGGATGTGCCGGAAGTCGTCGCGGAGGCCGACGACCATCAGCACGGTGGCCGCCCCGACGAGGAACCAGAGTCGCGGTGCCTGGGTCATCAACCCGGCGGCGTGGCTTCGGACGATCTCATACAGCGGCTGAAAGAACGATGGCTCGTTTGACGTCGGCGGGGCCGACGCGGAATCGATGACAAAGAGTGCCAGTTGGCCGAACGCCAACGGCAAGACGACGGCCAGCCAGACGGCGATGCCGCCGCCCATCGGCGTCGGCGTTTTGTGCACCTTGCGGTGGCCGGGATGATCGACCAGGCCGAACCGCGGCGCCCAACGACGCACAGCGAAACCTGCGAGCCAACTGATCAGCAGGCTGGGCAGGACGGCACCCAAGACGAGCCAGATCACGCCGGTCCTCCCGCTTTGTTCGGATCGCTCGGGGACCGGCGGATATACTGACGCGCCTCGTCGAAGAAGTCCTGGTAGTCGGCGCGGCGATAGTCGGGAAACGTCCACTCCCGCGCCCGCCAGCCGCCGTGCTGGAAGTGCAACGTAACCTCGGCGTGGATGCCACGGTCGAGGTAGATGCGGTGGGCGTGATCTTTCGTCGAGGCCAGCACGAGCTTTGCGGGGGTGAGGTAACCTGGATCGAGGTTCAGCGGGCGCGCCTCGTCGTGCCGGCCCAACTCGGCGTAGGCGGCTTCGAGCGTGTTCGTGGCGAGTTTCACGTCGACGAGCGCCGCCGGGTCGATCGGCCGCTGAAAGAGCAGGAACTGTTTGAGCAGGCCGGCACCCATCGTCGGCGTGTAATAGTCCGTGTCGTCGAAGACGAATCGCGGGCTCTCCAGCGCGGCCGGGCCATACAGTTCGACCAGGTGATCAAGTGCCCAGCGAAAGGCCTCGTCGTGTCGACTGAAGACGGCCACGATGAGCCGCACACCGTCGGGCCGATGAATCTCTCCCATCGTGCTTTCCAGGTTCGATAGGATGGCGGGCGGTGCGCTCGGCAAGTAAGGCACACACAGCCCGCCAAGCGCCGCTGAGCGACCGAACATGAACTTCAGGACTTGGCCCGCGGCCCCAACGCCGTGGGGTTGGCCTTTTCGGCATTGACGAGCCCGACGATTGTCTCGGCGGCACCGGCCAACGGAATCATTTCGGCGTCGGCCTTCCAGCGCCATTTACATTCTAGTTCGCCGTTCTTCAGACCGCGGCCCCCCACGACGATGCGGAGCGGAATGCCGATCAGGTCGGCGTCCTTGAACTTCACCCCCGGCCGCTGGTCGCGATCGTCCAGCAGCACGTCGACCCCGGCGGCGGCGAGCTCGTCGTACAGCGATTCGGCCGCGGCGAGCGTTTCCTGGTCGGAGACGTTCAACGGCGAGACGACGACCTCGTATGGCGCCAGGGCCAGCGGCCAGACAATGCCGTTCTCGTCGTGACAGGTCTCGATCAGCGACGCCAGGATGCGGTTCACGCCGATGCCGTAGCAGCCCATGATCACCGCGTGCTGCTTTTCCTGGTCGTCGAGGAAGCGGGCGTCGAGGGCCTCGGAGTATTTCGTGCCGAGCTTGAAGACGTGGCCGACTTCGATCGACTTGCGCAGTTTCATTGCCTTGCCGCAGCGGGGACAGGCGTCGTCGGCGTCGGCGTTGCGGAGGTCGGCAAACGTCGTGACCGAGAAGTCGCGTTCCAGGTTGACGCCCACCAGGTGGGTGTCGGCCTTGTTCGCTCCGACGATGGCGTTGCTCATGACGCGGACGTCTTCGTCGGCCCAGATCGGGATCGAGAGTCCCACGGGACCGGCAAAACCGACCGGTGCGCCGGTCACCTTCTCGATGACGTCGGGTTCGGCCAGTGCGAGCCGCGCGGCGCCGACGGCGCGGCGGACCTTGGCTTCGTTCACCTCGTGGTCGCCTCGCACCAGCACCGCGATCGGTTCGTCGTCGGCCGTGTAGATGATCGTCTTGATCAGCTTCGTGGACTTGCACTTGAGCAGCTTGGTCACCTGTTCAATCGTGCTGGCGCCGGGGGTGTCGAGCGGTGCAAGCGGCTTCGGTTCGGCGGTGGAGGCCGTCGTGTCGCGCGGACCGATCTCAGCCCGTTCCAGGTTAGCGGCGTAGCCGCAGGCGCCGCAGTGCACGACCGAGTCTTCACCGTTTTCGGCCGGCACCATGAATTCGTGGCTGGCGTCGCCGCCGATCGGACCGCTCTCGGCCTCGACGGGCAGGTACTCGATACCGCAGCGATCGAAGATGCGGCAGTACGCGTCGTACATCCGCTGGTAGCTCGCGTTGAGCCCTTCGACCGACGCGTCGAAGCTGTAGGCGTCTTTCATGAGGAATTCGCTGGTCCGCAACACGCCGAAACGGGGGCGTTCCTCGTTGCGGAACTTCGTCTGCACCTGGTAGAGCGTGATCGGCAGTTGCCGGTAGCTGTTCACGTAGCGGGCGACGATGTCGGTGACGATTTCTTCATGCGTGGGGCCGAGCGCGAGGTGGGCGTCCTGGTTGCGGCGGCGGACCTTGAACTGGATCAGCACGTCGCCGAAAGCGTCGACCCGACCGCTGCGCTGCCAAAGCGAGATCGGCGTAAGGGCGGGCATGTGCAACTCGACGGCCCCGGCTCGATCCATCTCTTCGCGGATGATCGCCTCGGCCTTGCGCAGCGACCGCCAACCCAGCGGCAGATAGCTGTACGCGCCGGCCATCACCTGCGAAATCATGCCCGCCCGCAGCATCAGCACGTGGCTGGGGATTTCGGCCCCTTCAGGCGTTTCCTTCATCGTGGGGATAAGCGTCTGGCTGTAGCGCACGCGGGTCCTCGTCGTCGGTCAAAGTCATCGGGCAGGGCGCTGTCCGCGCGCGGGGACGCGCGGTGCATTCGCCGCGGCAGAATAGCGGCCCATTCTAGGAGAAGCGGCGGGCGCCGAGCAATGTGTCTCTGCTGCCACCCGCCCCTCGCACGACACATGCTGCCGGTTGTTGCTCTTCACGGGCTCGCCTACAATCAGGCACCCCGTGGTCGCCAGGACCACCTCAGTTCAGGACGCCTGCGCAGGAAGACAGGTTCGGCGCTGGGGCAACGGGCGACGCCGTCTCAGTGACTGCAGTTCGACGGTCGACGCGGCAAAGGTGACAGGAATTCCCAGTGGCTAAGCAGTTCATCAGTCAGCTCGGCAGCGACGAGTCGGTCGACGACGTCTTTCTCGCCGGTGACAAACAACTCCGCACGAATCGCAACGGCGGACAGTTCATCCAGGTTGAACTCTCCGATCGCAGCGGTACGCTGCCGGCGCGAATGTGGAACGCCACGGAGCGCAGCTTCCACAGCTTCGACGACGGCGACTTTGTGCAGGTCCGCGGCAACACGCAGATCTACCAGGGAGCGATGCAGATGATTGCCACGCACATCGCCCGCGTCGACCCCGCCGAGGTCGACGCGGCCGACTTCGTCGAGCACACGCCGTTTGCCATCGACGACCTCATTGCCGAAATGACCGAGATGGTCGCCGCGATCGACGACGACGAACTCCGCGCAATCGGGCAAAGCGTGCTGGCCGACGACGTCCTGATGGCCAAGCTGCGGCGTGCTCCGGCCGGCATCAAGCATCATCACGCTTACGAGGGGGGGCTGCTCGAACACGTCGTCAGCCTGATGCGGCTGGTTCGCGTCGTTGCCCCCAGTTACCCGCAGGTCGACGCCGACATGGTCGTGCTGGGCGCGTTGCTGCATGACTTGGGCAAGGTGGACGAGTTGTCCTATGACCGGGGGTATGCGTACACCGACGAAGGACAGTTGCTCGGCCACGTGACGATCGTCATCAGCATGGTGGACCGCATGCTGGCGTCGGTCAGCGCGACGCGGGGCCAACCGGTCGATGTCGAGAAAGTGTTGCGGCTCAAGCACGTGATACTCAGCCACCACGGGCGCTACGAATTCGGCAGCCCCAAGTTGCCGATGACGCTCGAGGCCGTGATGCTGCACTCGTTGGACAACATGGACGCGCAGATCCACGGCTTCGACGGATTGATGCGGGCCGAGGCAAGCGTCGAAGGCAACTGGACGCAGTACCACCACAACCTGGGGCGTAAGCTTTTCAAAGGCGGCGGTGGCGCGTCGTAGCGCACGGTCAGCTTGCTGAAGCCGCGACGGTACGCACCGCGCAAGAAAGATGCCGACGCGACGAGTGGACCGCCGATCAGTCCGTCAGGCGGCGAAGCCCGTGAGTCTCGAACCGCCTGAGTTCGCCCCCGCCCCGATGTGACCTACGACGAAAAGGCGAAGTGCCCTGATGGATCAAGCAACGCTCGAGGCCGCCCTGATCGAATTGGTCGAAGGCCCGAACTATCGCCCTGTGAAGCCGAAGGTGTTGGCCGAGCGGCTCAAGCTGCCCAAAGACCGTCTGCACGACGTCAAAAAAACGGTCAAGCAACTCGTGAAACGGGGCAAACTGGCCTACGGTTCCAATCACCTGGTCAAACCGGTGCAGGCGTCTGCGCCCAGGCACGCGGCCGCCGAGAGCGGGGCGGCATCGGGACGGCACGTCACGGGGACGTACCGCCGGGCATCGGGGGGCTTCGGCTTTGTGCGCCCCTCGAACACACCGCCGGAGGCCGACCGCGACCAGGACGTCTATATCCCCCGCGACTCGGCGCTCGACGCCGCCAGCGGCGACCTGGTGATGGTGCGGCTGGCCACGAAGCGCGGTTTTCGTGGACTGCGGCAAGGCGAAGTCGTCGAGATCATCGAGCGGGAAACGCACCAGTTCGTGGGCACGTATTTCGAGTCGGCGGGGACGGGCTTCGTCCAGATCGACGGCACGGTGTTCGCCCAGCCGATCAGTGTGGGCGATCCCGGTGCGAAGAACGCCCATCGCGACGACAAGGTCGTCATCGAGATGGTGCGGTTTCCGTCGCACCTGAGCGACGGCGAGGGAGTGATCGTCGAAGTGCTGGGGCCGCGGGGCGAGCCCGGCGTCGACACCCTGTCGATCATCCGTGAATACGGCCTGCCCGACGAGTTTCCCGAGGACGTGCTCGAATCAGCCCGCGCACAGGCCGACCGGTTCAGCGAAACGGTCACCGAGGATCGCGCCGACTTCACCGGTGAAACGACCGTCACGATCGATCCAGTCGATGCCCGCGATTTCGACGACGCGATTTCGCTCACGCGGCTGGAGAACGGTCACTGGCGCTTGGGGGTACACATCGCGGACGTGTCGCATTTTGTACCGGTCGGTTCGCCGCTGGACCGGGAAGCGCGACAGCGGGCGACGAGCGTCTATCTCCCCGACCGCGTGTTGCCGATGTTGCCCGAGGTGATTTCAAATTCACTGGCGAGCCTGCAGCCGGGCCGCGTGCGCTACACCAAGACGGTCGTGATCGAAATGACGGCCGACGGGGCGCACGTGGCGACCGACGTTTACAGCGCCGCGATCCACAGCGACCGCCGCTTCACGTACGAGGAGGTTGACGAGTTCCTCGCCGACCGCGATGCCTGGAAAAAGACACTGGCGGCTGACGTGCACCGCCTGCTCGGCGACATGTACGAGTTGGCGATGATCCTGCGCCGTCGCCGCTTCGCCGACGGGGCGCTGGAGCTGACACTCGGGGAAGTGAAGGTCGATCTCGACGACGACGGGCGCGTGGCAGGGGCGCACCTCGTCGAGCAGACCGAGAGCCACCAGATCATCGAGGAGTTCATGCTGGCGGCCAACGAGGCCGTCGCGCGGCGCCTCGAGG
>JAGQPT010000334.1 GCA_020426575.1 Planctomycetales bacterium | reverse complement strand
TAGCAGATCTCTTTGGTCTTGGTTTCCCAGACCGGCTTGCACACCGTGTAGCAGATCTCCTTGGTCTTGGTCTCGTAGACCGGCTTGCAGACCGTGTAGCAGATCTCTTTGGTCTTGGTCTCGTAGACCGGCTTGCAGACCGTGTAGCAGATCTCTTTGGTCTTGGTTTCCCAGACCGGCTTGCAGACCGTGTAGCAGATCTCCTTGGTCTTGGTTTCCCAGACGGGCTTGCAGACCGTGTAGTTGATCTCCTTGGTCTTGGTTTCGTAAACCGGCTTGCACACGGTGTAGCAGATGTCCTTGGTTCTGGTTTCCCAGACCGGCTTGCATACCGTGTAGCAAATGTCTTTGGTCCTGGTTTCCCAGACCGGTTTACACGTCGTGTAAGTGCAGGTGCGGGACTTCGTTTCCCACACTGGCTTGCAGACGGTGTACTGGCATTCGCGGAAGCATTTCTCACGCACGTACTTCACGCAGTCGACCTGCTTGGGTTCGCAGACCGTCTCGTAGCAAGTTTTGTAGCACGTGTAGTCTTGCTTCTCGTACACCACCTCTTTGCAAGGCTTCATCACGGTGTAACACTGCTGTTTGCAGCAGGCAAAGCTGGCCGTGTCGCAACTTGCGGCACAACACCTCAGCTTCGCTGCGCCGCAGTATCCCGCCGCGGCTGTGTCGGCCGCCAGGACTGTCAACACGACAGCCACCAACGGCACCCCCAACAAGGTTCTCATGTTACCGCCTCCTCCAAGGACGTTCGTCTTAGGGCTAGAGCCTGGTCTTGGGCATAACCCACCATATGTGTCTTCGGTCCACACACTTCACCCGCATTAACCCAGCTACCCAATCGACGTACATTCACAATGCCGTTTATCGTGCGCAGACATCGTGCTGTGACGCTTTCGGGACTGTATGTCGTCAAATATCGGCAAGCTGTAATGACAGCTTGATATGGATAGCACGCGCAGAATGCGCATTTCACAAAGACGTGGTGGTTTGCGCGCCGGTTATCCGATTTGCGGCGCCTTCAACCCCTGACGATCGCGACAAACGCCGAAACCTTGACGACGACGACTGTCGCACCGCTGATGACTGCCCTGCCGAACGCCTCGGCTGACAACGGCCGCGACGATTCTCCCGGTTCTGGCGGTGGTGACGCCCCGGGCGTCGGGCGAACTTGAGATCACCGCCCAGCTTCTCTATAGTGCCGCTCAGGTGTCCCCCGTCCGCAACAGCCCCGCCCCGCGTGGCCGAGCCTAGTGCCCCGCTGATGCGGGGTCCCGCGCCCCGGCAGTCGCGGTCGCCACTACGCCTCGGCCGCCGGCCCCCACCGTTCAACCGCACAGCCCCTCTGACAGCACATCGCGTGGAAAATCCCAAGGAAAACCCGAATCCCGAGAGCACCGCCGGCGGTGTCCCCAAGGCCGTCATCAGCCGGCTGAGCCTCTACCTACGAGAATTGGAGCACCTCGAGCGAACCGACAAAGCCACGACCAGCTCCAGTCAACTAGGCAGCGTGCTCGGCTTCAGCGACGCTCAGGTCCGCAAGGACCTCGCCTATTTCGGCCAATTCGGCTATCCCGGCATCGGTTACCGCTGCAGCGAGTTGATCGGGGCGATCCGCCACATCCTCGGCACCGACCGCACCTGGACCTGCTGCCTCGTCGGCGTGGGTAACCTCGGCCGCGCCTTGCTCGGGTACAAGGGTTTCCACCAGCGCGGCTTCCGCGTCGTCGCCGCTTTCGACGTCGAACATGACAAGGTCGGCAGCTCGATCGAGGGAGTCGACGTTTATCACCTGGACCGCTTGCCCGAATTGGCCAGTGAAAATACGATAACGCTGGGCGTGATCGCCGTACCCGCCCCGGCGGCTCAGGCCGTCGCTGACCGTCTGGTCGAGGCGGGCATCGAAGGCATCCTCAACTTTGCCCCGACCACGATCACGCTCCCCGACGGGGTGAGCCACGTCGGAGTTGACCTGGCGATGGAACTTGAACAGCTCTGCTTCGCCGTCCTCAACAGCCGCGACAAAACCAACGACTGACCACGCCAACGACGGGCCGCACGAGCGACCGACGACGCAAACCCCAAACCTGCGGCGCAAGCCCACGCGAGCAAAACACTCCCCCATCCACTACCCGGTGGTGTAATTGGCAACACTAGGGATTTTGGTTCCCTCATTCTAGGTTCGAGTCCTAGCCGGGTAGCTCTTGGAGATTGTAGGGCGTTTCAGGCGGCTGGATTCTACTGGCCCTCTGACAAGGTGGACAAGCGCCGCGTCGCTGGCACGGTTTCTCAGCCGTCACGCTTCGCCACAGCCGAGCATCTGTCGAGACCGCCGGCCTGTTGGCGCACCCAATCTCGGCGGCTGTGTTTTGTACGCACCATGAAGACCGCGCTGCCGCATTGCGTGAGCCGCGCCGTTGCCGAGCGATTCGATTTTTCCAGAAAAATGCCTTGACATATTGCGCCCGCAAGGCGCAAGCTAGGGGCCATTGGTGGGTCGCCCAGCGCCATTCTCGAGTGTAGCGGTCAGAAACCGGAACCCGCTCCTCCCGTTCCCGGCGACTTCGCCAGCGGAACCGATCGGTAAGAAACTCTCGGTCACACTGAGTTGGGCCGCCGCGCACGATTCCAGCGATCGGCTGCTGATTTCGCGAAACCATGTTCTGAATTCTTCACAAACATGGGGCGACAGGAGAGGCACGAGATGAAACGTTCACAGAGATCGCTGCGCGCGCTGATCGCGCTGGCGGCCGTCACCGCCGCCGCACACCTCACCCAGGCCGGCGATTATTACACGAAGGCTCCCCATCTGCCGACGGTCAACGTCGGCGGCGAGGGCGCGACCCCCGTCAGCGACGTTTTCGGCAAAGAGTATTCCCACACGAATTGGCTGCGCGTGCAGGACTCCGGCGGCGATCCCCGCCTCGCCAACCTCGAAGACCACGACGCCTTCGGCAACATCGATCCCGGCCAGGTCGTTTCCTGGGACGGTCTGAAAGGCGCATTCGACGGCAACAGCGGTTCGACCAACGCCTTCGACTTCCCCGTCGAATCGATTCCCAACGGCAGCGGACAGGTCGACGCGCTGGCCAACCACGGCGACTTTCTCTTCAAGCAAGTCGTCAACAACGAGGCGTCGTTGCTGTTCAGCGTGACCGGCGACCTCGACTCATCGTCCACGCTGCCCAATGGCCCAGTCGTCGCCAAGGCCCACATACATTATGAAGATCCCGTCGGCGGGCAAGGCGTTTGGGCCGAGATCGAGGCGGGCACCGTCGGCTCAGGCCCCGGTCCCGGCGTCAATCATCATGCCGTCGCCGACCTCGACGGCCTGGAAGTCTGGGGCCCCGAACCACCCAGCCACACCAACCCCAACAACGATCCGGTCAGCGAAGGCTACCTGAACAACGGCAGCATCACGGCCGACGCCGATCGCTTTTCACTCGACAACGACTCCTCGACCGGCTTTTCCGTCTTCTCCTATGACGTGGCCGCCAAGTCCGTGAGTGGCTACATCCCGTTTTTTGACATCGTGACGGCCGTGGAAAAGCTCTTCCTCGGCGACGGCTCGTTCAGTTCAGAAACCCGCCTGCTTGTCGACGTCGATGCCACCATGGTGCGCGACGTCGGCGAGGTCGGACGCTGGGACGTCGGTGACGAACTGCTCTTCAGCATCGACCCGATCGATCAACCGCTGGACGTGACCGGCGCTCCGCTGCCTTCCATCGACGGTGGCGAGATCATCCACCTGGAAAACACCGCTGCCGGACTGCTGCCTTCGTTCCTCAAACACGGCGGACACGTCTGGGACACGGCCTTCGACGTCGCCGGAACGTTCGGCTACTACTTCGAAGACATCGACGCGCTCGAAGCGGTGGGCACTCTCGACGGCACCGAGATCGACACGCCAGAACCCGCCACCTTGGCCTTATTGATATTCGGTCTGGCCGCGCTGCCGCTGCGTCGACAACGCTGAGGTGTCACTGGACCGCGTCATTGACGCGCCGCTCGTTCGTCTGCGAATCTAAGTCCGCCACTGGCGCCCAACACGGCGCCTGTGGCGGACTGTTTCATGCGCATTTGCCTAATTGTGCGTTCCCCGTGTCGCCGCACCACGAGCCAAGCATGTCCGACAAACAGCAGCGACTCATGAAAGACGGCCTCGACCGCGCGGCCGTCGAGCACATCGCCGCAAACCTCGGCCGCGTCTGGCGCCCATTTCCCCGCGAGCGTTTCATCCGTACCGCCGCCACGGGGCTCGATGCCCTCGAACTCAAGCAGCGCGTCGCTCACGTCATCACCGCGCTGCACGATTGCCTTCCCGACGACTTCGCCCGCACCGCACCGATTCTCACCGCCACCGGGCGGCGTTGGCAGTCGGGCGGCGATGCCGATGCCCTGGCCGGCTTCGCCGCCTGGCCCGTGATCGACTACGTGGCGGTCCACGGCCTCGACCATCCCGAGCTGGCGCTCGACACCCTCGCCGAACTGACGCCACTCTTCTCGGCCGAGTTCGCCGTCCGCCCGTTCCTCATCCACCACGAGTCGCTCACACTGGCCAGGCTTGCCGAGTGGACAGCGCATCCCGACGAACACGTGCGGCGCCTCGTTTCCGAGGGGACGCGCCCCCGATTGCCGTGGGGCGAGCGACTCGCGCGCTTCATTGCCAACCCGCACCCGGTGATACCGCTGCTCGATGCGCTGCGCGACGACTCCAACGAATACGTCCGCCGCTCGGTGGCGAACAACCTCAACGACATCTCCAAGGACCACCCCGACCTGGTCGTCCGCACCTGTCGGCGCTGGCAGCGGGATCGTGGTGGCGACGCCGCCCAGCTCAAGAACCGCCAGCGGCTGATCGCACGGGCCACGCGCACCCTCGTGAAAGAATCGCACCCGGACGTCTGGGCACTGCTCGGCTACGCCGATCCTCCCGAGGTGCGCGTGACCGGCCTGCGGCTCGCGCCGCAAACGATCCGCATCGGCCAGGCCGTCACACTCTGTGCCACGATCCACAGTCCGGCACATGCCGCCTCGCAGCGACTCGTGATCGACTACGCCGTGCACCACGTCAAGGCCGCCGGGCACACCACGGCCAAGGTCTTCAAGCTCCGCACCGTCGCGCTCCCGCCCGGCGAGAAACTCACCATCAGCAAGCGGCACGATGTCCGCCGCATCACCACGCGGCACTATCACCCCGGTCGCCACACCGTCGAACTTCTCATCAACGGTCGGTCATTCGGTCGCCGCAACTTCCAACTCCTCGAAAGCTAACTCGGCGACGGGCGAATTACCGACGACTGAGCGTGGGCATTGGCGATAATCGCCGCGACACATCACTTCAGCCCGTCGCACTGCCGCAACCTCGCATCAATCTCCGCGATCATCATGCGGTACCGTTCGTCGTCGGCGCCACCATAGCGCTCATCGAATTCGGCGGCCGTGAGCCCCTCGGGCAGATCGCTAATCGGCGGGCAAAAGTCGTCGACGACGAATCCCCGGGCAAGCCGCTGCTGCAACTCCTCGGCCTGGGCCAAATCGCGCGTCGCCACGACGGCCAGTCGAATGCCGGCGCGGTCGGCGGCCAGGTCGGCAAATGAAAAGCCGCTGCCTCCTTCGCCGGCATCGATTTGCTCCTTGATCGTACCGAGCCGCTCGCTGGCGTCGCCGATGCCCGTCGCCTCGATCGCCGCGCTCACGAGCCAGTGCCGCGCCCAATCCCGCCGATCTCGCAGCGCGACGGTGCCCATCAATGGCCGCATCCGTTTCCGCAGCGCGTCGTCGGTGACTCGCCCCACGAGCGACTCGACGTCCCGATGCCCGAACACGATCGCCAGGGCGAAGATCGCGGCGCGATTCTCCTGCTTGGCCGAGAGCGTCGCGCTCCGCTCGGCGGCCAGGGCAAACGCCACATCCACCACGTGCGCCAAACGTGCGTCGCCCGGCGGCGCTTCCTCGGCCGTCTCGACCAACTGACGCACGTACAATTCGGTCGACTCGCCGACATTGGGCTCGCCGCCAAGGATGCTGACCAGGGACGGCACGACGTCGCGGCTCAACTCGCCGGGCTTGAGCACCAACGTGACCGCCTGATTGTCGCACGCCAACGAATCGATCGAACAGACCAGGCATCGCGCGTCGCGGTCCTCCATCGAAAGACTGACCACGGCCGGTGACAAGAATCGCAGCAGTACGGCCGGCACGTTCAATTCGCCGACCTGCAGTTTGCCCAGTCGCACGAACAACCGCTCGTTCTGTATCCGCACCACGCCGCTTGCCGCCACGTTCAAATACGCCGCGTCAAACAACCGGCGCGGCAATCGCAACGACGCCTCGGCGTGCATCGCGTCGCCGTCCAGATGCACGCGGGCTTCGTTCTCGTCGCCGCCGCGGGCCAGCGCCACGCCCACCAGTGTGTTCAGTTCGTCTTCGCTGAATCGCAACGTGCGATTGTCGACCGCCTGGGGCCGACTGTCGTCGATCAACTCGGCCAATCGCGATCGGGCCTCCTGGCCGAGTTGCGCGTCGGGGATTTCCAGCGGACGCCGGCTCACCGCCATCGGCAGCAAGATTGCCCCCAGGCCCACCGCCAAGATCAGCCCCACGACAAGCGTCGCCAACGGCCGCCGCCACGACCAGTCGTGCCGCACCCACCGGTCGGCCATCCAGGTGCCGAAGGCAAAACCCGCCAGAGGCACGATCAACTCGGCGATACCAGGCGGCACACCGGCGATGGCCCAGCGAATCATCGCGGCGAGGACGACTCCCACGCCAAGCCATGCCGGCCAACGCCAGCCGACCCGCACAACGTGTGGCCAAAACGCCGAGACGAGTGGTACGAGCACGCCCATCATCACAAACGCGGCGGCCATCCAGAACTGCTGAGTCAATACGCCGACCAGCCACCCCAGCGGATCGCTCAGCCACGACGGCTGCCAGTCCTGGGCGTCGAGCACCGAGTCGCGGCGCCGCGCCGTGCCCAGCGCGATCATCCCGACCACCATGCCCGCCAGCAACAACGCCGCGAACAACGACGTCGTCCAGGCGACGCGGGGCGTTTCGCTCGGAGGCGTTTTGCTGCCGCCGTTGCCTTTGTTCGGCGGCTCTCCCGCTGCGGCGGTCACAGTCATCGTGGCAAGTTCCTCACTCCCCGAAGCGTCAACCCTGGCCGCAGTTCGCGGCTGCGTTCAATCGCCCCGGCCGCGGTTCGCCCGGCCGTCCACGGCGTCAGCCAACGCCCGCAGCCGGTGCACCGGCCGATAGAGACCGACCAACAGAGCAAGCATAACCTTGCCGGCCGCGCCGCACCAACGTGGCGCAATCCCGCTCACGTGTCCTGCCGCCCCGCCTCGCACCCGCCCCCCTGACTTCGGCCATGGACCACGTCGCCAGCCCGGCCCATCTGGTCAGCACGGCAAGCCGCACGGGCTTTTCCTTGCAACCGCCCCTGGCAGGCGTTAGGGTGGCACTTTCGGCAACGGAACACACGACACCGCCCGCCGCCAGCGAACCCGCCCACCACGATGCCGGTTCGACGGCGCAGCGCCGCGGCAAAAAAAGGAGGCAATCCCTTGGGCATTTCTACACGCCGTGCGCGGGCCTGCGCGCACGCCATCCTCTTGGTCGGCAGCTTTTTCATTCTCGCACTCGTTAGCGCCACGCCCACCTGGGCGGCAAATCCGCTCGATTCGCTCGCGTTCGTTTACGACGACGGCATGGGCCACACGTTGCCCTATCGCCTTTTCCTGCCTCCCGGCTACGACGACCCCGGCGCCGAGTTTCCCCTCGTGCTCTTTCTCCACGGCGCCGGCGAACGCGGCAATGACAACACGGCCCAGGTGACCAACCACATCAACGGCCTGATCGACGCCACGCAGAGCGAGCGCTACGCTTCGTTTCTCCTGGCCCCCCAGGCGCCAACCGGCGGTAGCTGGTCGAGCTTTGGCCCCGGCAACGACCTGAACATCTCGATGCAGTTGGTCACCGACGTGATCGCCCAACTCGAAAGCCAGTATCAGATCGACACCTCGCGCCGCTATGTCACCGGGCTGTCGATGGGCGGATACGGCACGTTTGACCTGATCGCTAAACGCCCGGGCATGTTCGCCGCGGCGCTGCCGCTCTCCGGTGGAGGCGACCCATACCGCGCCGCCGACATCGCGCAAACGCCCACCTGGATCGTGCACGGCCACAGCGACAACGTCGTTCCTCCGTCGGCCAGCCGCTACGTCTCCATGGCGCTTGATGCCATCGACGCGGACTCGATCTACCTGGAAGTGTCGGGACAACACGCAATCTGGGATCCGATCTACACCGACGCCACCGACGAGTTCTACCCCTGGTTGTTCGAGGGGGTCGAGCCGCCGCTGGCCACGCTCATCTACAATTCGCTCACCGGCAACGTCAAGATCGACGCGACCACGGCTCCAGGCGGTGCGATCGAACTCTTCCGCATCCGCACGCGCGACCCGCTTAATCTCATCGGCGCCCCGACCGAGATCGACGGTATCGAACTCCAACACCCCATCCCGCAATACGCCGTGTACGATGGTCGCAATACCGGCGGTTTCGACCACGTCGCCGACCTCGGCAACATCTTTCCCACGGGCCTGGATCTCAACACGCTCGCCGACAGTTTCGTCGAGTTCATGTACCAGTCACCCACCCTGCCCCGGGTGCCGCGGACGTTTCGTTTTCAAATCGTCGTCCCTGAACCGGGAATCGTCACACTGCTCTTAGGCGCGGTCCCGCTCCTGCTGATCGGCCGCCGCTCCCGCGTGCGGTGAACGCGAGCGGCACGCGCGCGACCCCCACACCCGTCGCACTCGACATGCGCCACGCCCCAACTGCCGCGCGGCCAAGTGCTGCGCGACGGGGTGTTTCGGTGCCCCCAGCGCAGCGTGCGCCCGTCGTCCGTGGCAAGCGGTCTCGGCCCAAGGCTCACGCAATCTGGCGTCGCCGGGCCGCGGTCTCTATCATGGCACGTCGGCTCGCGTCGCTTCGGCGACCATTTCCTCGATTCTTTGTGCTGCCTGGCTACCGCCGCGATGATTCGTAAGGTCGGATTCACGACGAACCTCACCCGGGCGTGGTGGATCGCCGTGTTGATGGGCGTCTATGCCGGCATCATTTTCTACGCCGACTTCGCCCACGCCGAACAGTGGCCCGAAATCTCCACAACGCTTGAAGCGGCGCTCACGTTCGCCGTGAGCATGTTGCTCATCTTCCTCACGAACCGCGCTTACGAACGTTGGTGGGAAGCCCGCATCCTCTGGGGCAAACAGGTGAACGTCTCGCGCAATTTGGCCGTCAAAGTCCGCGAGCTCGTCCATCCCACTGCCGGCGAACGCCACGAGATGCGCAAGCTCATCGTGGGGTTCTGCCAGGCCCTGCGCCTACACCTCCGCGAGGGCTGCCGGCTCAACGACGTGCCTGGATTCGCCGACGCCACGGACCGCCCCGAACACGTGCCCGCCTATCTCGTCGGCAAGATCTACGGCATGTTAGACGACTGGTGCGACGCCGACCGGCTCAGCGACGATCGCCTGCGCGTCGTCGACAGCGAGCTGCGCCAATTCCTCGACGTGTGCGGTGCCTGTGAGCGCATTCGCCGCACGCCGATCTCCGTCTCCTGGCGCGCCTTCATCCGCCAATTGCTCGTCGTCTACCTGCTCACGCTGCCCTGGGGCTTCGTCGAACAACTCGGCATGATGACGATCCCGCTCGCGGTGATGATCACCTACGCCGTCGTCGGCGCCGCCGTGATCGCCCGAGAAATCGAACACCCCTTCCGCACCAGCGAAGACCACCTCGATCTCGAGGCCATCTGCCAGGCGATCGACGTCTCGGTCAGCGAGATCCTCGCATCGGCGTCACCACGTACATCAGCGCCGCCGGTGGACCAGTCGGCATCGTAACCGACGACGCAGGCAATGCGATCCAACGGACGCCCTCGGACGTGGCGAGATATGACAACTCGCCTTGTTAAAAATCGTCGAAATCAGGGCCTCCGATGCATTGGCCCGCCCCGATGAGTCGAGGGCGCAGCGCGCAAGTCCCTTGTTGATAAGGACCAAACGGTCCGCAGGAACCTGCCCGATTGCCCACCCGGCGGCATCTGCCCCCCACGGCCAAATTACCGGGATTTTGCATTTGCATCATTTGCAAATCGCAGTAACAATATGGCCACTCACATCGGGGGGCAATTCGGCGTCGAGGCTGGCTCGCTGGGAACGTATTTCCCGGCGCTCATCCGTTCCAGTTCTCGTCCTAATTCGCTCGGAACAGCGTCGTCAGATCATTGACCGACAACTCCGATCGTACACCCGCCCTGAGTTCTTTGGTGTCATGCAAATGCCTTGGTCCCGATCTAGAGTTCGCCTAGCGTCGATATTTTTTGCCTGTCTTGCCTGGTCTGTCGCGCATCCCTTGCCGACGTTCGCGCAACTCGGACCGTCCGATGCCGAATTGGAAATGACGGGCGTCACCGCACTGCGCCAGCGACTGGGCGCAAACATGCCGACCGGCGCCGGAGTCGCCGTTTCCCAGATCGAGGCTGGCGGTTTCGTCAGCAGTGATGGCGTCAACTTCGAATACGCCTACACCCCCGACACCACCGAGGCCTACTTCGGCAATCGCAACTTCACCCTCAAGAGTGGTCCCGGCGTTGCCACGAATCACGCCACGAACATGGCCGCCAATTGGTACGGCGACAACGGCATCGCCCCGGGCGTCGCCGACATC
>JAGQPT010000333.1 GCA_020426575.1 Planctomycetales bacterium | reverse complement strand
CGGGCGATGTTGCCGAACCAGCGGGTGAGCAACTCGTCGAACGCCTCGTCGCTGATAAAGTCGTTCTCCAGTGGCCGGTCCTTGGCCCGTAACTTCTTCTGGGTGGGTTTCGACTTAGTGGGGTGACGGGCCACGTCGAGCTTCTGGTGATTCTTGGCGCCCTCGAACGAGCTGAGTCCTGCCGCGATGGCATTGTTACTCCGTGGCTCGACCTTCACGTTGTAGGGCGGGTCGGTGTTGACCAGGTGGATCTTGGCGCCATCAAGCAGTAGATCGACGTCGTCGGCCGAAGCGCTGTCGCCGCACATCAGCCGGTGTTCGCCCAGCGTGTAGATGTCGCCCGGCTGAGTCGTGGCCTCGTCCGGCGGCTCGGGCACGTCGTCCGGGTCGGTCAGCCCCTGGTCGACCTCGAGCGAGACCAGCTTGGCCAACTCTTCTGCGGTGAAGCCCAGCGTCTCGATGTCGAAGTCCATCTCGACCAGCCCAGCCAGTTCCAGTGGCAAGAGGTCCATGTCCCAGTCGGCCAGCTCGGCCGACTTGTTGTCGGCGATCCGGTAGGCCTTGATCTTGGCCTCGGTGAGATCCGTGGCCACGTGCACCGGCACCGTCTTCATGCCGAGCTTCTGAGCGGCCTTCCAGCGCGTGTGGCCGACGATGATCACGCCGGCGGCGTCGACCACAATCGGCTGACGGAAACCAAACTGGCGGATCGAGTCGGCGACGGCGTCGACCGCCGCGTCGTTGATGCGGGGGTTGTTCTCGTAGGGTTTGATGGAACTGATGTCTCGCTGGGTGATCTTCATTTTGGGTCTTGCTCCCTTGATGCGGCGTGAGGATTCGATAAGGTTTCACATAGGTTGCTCTGGTTGTTCTGGTTGTTCTGGTTGCTCTGTTGTGTGCCATCCTGAGCGCGGATTTTGACCTGTTCATCCGGACCGTGACGACCGTTGCTCGGTGTCACATGCGCTATGCACTAGCGCGAGAATTCCCGCCCTGATGGCCTCGGGAAGCTGATGCCACGCGTCGACAACGCAGGCCAAATCAGGGGGAAGAGAGTGGCGAGATACGGCATCCGGCGACCACGGCACCACTGTGGGCACCTCGCCCGATACCTGTTCACGTAACTCACGCTTTCGTATACTAGTTGCGCCATTGTGCCTTCGGCCTCCGGAGCCGAAGGTTAGAGGTTCGAATCCTCTCGGGGATACTCGAAGCCGCGCTGTGACCGTCGCAGATTTTGCCCCCACTTGGCAGGTTGTTGGCCCGCCGTGGCAGATGGAAGGAGCTAGCCGCCGTGGACGTTCAACTCAACACGATCAATCAAGGCGACTGCATCGAGTTGATGAGCCGGGTCCGCCCGGAGGCGGTCGACCTCGTCTTTGCCGACCCGCCGTTTAACATCGGCTACGACTACGACGTCTACGACGATCAGCGAAGCGCGAGCGAATACCTCGACTGGTCACGCGACTGGATGCGGGGCGTCCATCGTTGTCTGCGGCCCTCGGGCAGCTTTTGGTTGGCGATCGGCGACGAGTACGCCGCCGAACTCAAGCTCACGGCGCAAAAGCTCGGCTTCGTCTGCCGCAGTTGGGTGATCTGGTACTACACGTTTGGCGTCAATTGCGTCCGCGGGTTCAGCCGCTCGCACACCCACCTGTTCCACTTCGTCAAGGACCGGGATGACTTCACGTTCAACTCGGACAATCCCCTGGTGCGTGTGCCGTCGGCACGTCAACTCGTCTATGCCGACGGCCGGGCGAACCCCAAAGGTCGGCTGCCCGACAACACCTGGATCTACCGCCCCCAGGACGCGCCGTCGGCCTTCGCGCCGCAGCACGACACCTGGTACTTCGCCCGCGTGGCCGGTACGTTCAGCGAACGGCAGGGGTTCCACGGCTGCCAGATGCCCGAACGGTTGCTGGGGCGCATCATTCGCATTTCCAGCCATCCGGGCGACGTGGTCATGGACCCGTTCGCCGGCAGCGGCACGACGCTCACCGTCGCCAAGAAACTCGGCCGACAGTGGCTCGGCCTGGAATTGTCGCCCGAGTACGCGCGCAAGGTTCGCAACCGCGTCGACGCCGCCAGCGTGGGCGATGAGCTCGTCGGACCGGCCGATCCCCGGACCAGCGCGCCCAGCCAGGCCCGTGGCAAGTCGAAGCTCGAGCGAAAGGGGGGCCAGCAGATTCCCCTGCCCAAGGTCGACGATGAAACCATCGCAGGCGTGACCGCCGCATACCGCGCTGCGGGCGAGGGCAACACGGCCGACGTCGTGCTCTGCGATCCCGAACTCAGCGCCGCATTTCGCCAGCAATGCAAACGGCTCGGCGTGCCTGGTGCGGCATTCTTCTGGAATCGCGTGTTGCTGCGGCTGCGCAAGTCGGGGCGGCTGCCCAAGTCCGAAAACAAGCCGCGCCGTTTCACGTTCGCCCAGATGGACGAATACAGCTTCGCCAGCGAAATCGCGCTGCGGCAACTCGAAATCGACTTCGGGCTGACCGTGGACGACGTGCTCTGTTCGCCGGATGCCGTTGCCGAATTCGACGGCATCGCTCACGAGTTTTCTCCCGCTGCCTCGACGTTCGAATTGCGGTGGGCCGCGCTGGCGATCCGCAAGCGATCGAAGAAGTCGAAAGAGATCGCCCGCAAGAAACAGCACGATTGGCTGTCGAAGCGTCTTCCCCCGGCCAAGGTGCTCAACAAGTGCGACGTCGCGAAGTACGACCGCCCCGGCACCTACATCTTCGAAGCGCCCGGCCAGCGCACGCTGTACGTCGGCGAGGCGTTGAACGTGGCACAGCGGCTCCGCCTCGCTCGCGAGTGTCGGCCCTGGGAAAAGCTCGAACTCTCGGCGATGCGCTTCGTGCCCAGCACGGCCGACGAATGCCACGGCCTGCAGTCGTTCTTTGTCGCCCGCCGGACGCCGATGCTCAACTCGAAGCTGCTCTATCCTGAGCGCAGCTGACGTGAGCGCCTTACAGCGGACTTCTCCCGTTGATCAACGTCGCCGTCGCAACAGAGCGACAGCACCGGCGACTGTGCACAACGCCAGGGCACCCGGTTCCGGGACCGCGACGCTGCCGTCCAGATCGGCGCCGAAGTTCTCCGCCCAGGCGACGTAGTCCAACCCGTCGACGCGGCCGTCGCCGTTGAAGTCGCCGTTGGCCGGAGCGCCGGGCGGATCCGCCGCCGGATCGTCACCGAAGTGATTGGCCCACACCAGGTAGTCCAGCCCGTCGACGAGAAAGTCGCCGTTGGCGTCGCCGGTCAGTGGGTCGGCCGTGAGCAGGAACACTTCACCGCCGTAGATGTCGACAATGTACAGATTGCCGTCGGCGTCTTCACCGAACGAGGCGATACTGCCGATCGTGCCCACGTCAGGCGTGAACGCGGCGGTCCAGTCGGTCAGCGAACCCGCCACGACCGCCTCGGCGTCGCGGTCCACTTCCAGTGACCAGATGTGGCTGCTGCCAAAGTCGCCAAAGAAGTATTGCCCCGAAAGCGGCGTGATCGGCCCTCGGTACACGTATCCGCCCGTGATCGATCCCCCTTCGAACGTTCCGGACCCGTGAGGATACACATAGATAGGATCGACGTTGTCGGCCGGCGCGTCGTCGCCGATGCCGCCGGTTGGCGTGGGCCCGAATCCCTCGCGCACCCGCCAGCCGTAGTTCTCGCCACCCGTGCTGTCGGCCCGCTGGAAGTTCACTTCTTCGAACGACTCCTGACCGACGTCAGCGATGTAGAGGTCTCCGTTGGCGCGGTCGAAACCGTCCCGCCAGGGATTGCGGAGCCCGTAGGCCCAAACTTCGGCCGCGCCTCCGCCGGTGACAAAAGGGTTGCTTGCCGGAATCGCGTAGTTCGTCGAGGTGTCCAGCGGGTAGTCATCACCGTTGACGTCGATCCGCAGCATGGCCCCCAACAGCGTGTTGGGATTCTGCCCGTTGTTGCCGGGATCGTGACCGGGACCGCCGTCGCCGCTGGCAATGTAGAGGTAGTTGTCGATGGGGCTGAACGCCAGCCAACCTCCGTTGTGGTTGCTTGCCGGTTGCGCGAAGGAGAGCACGGGCTGTTGCGAAGCGACGTCGGCGACGTTGGCATCGCCGGACACGAGGATCCGCGAAATCTGGGTGGCGCCATTCAAGTTGGTGTAGTTGATGAAGAACTCACCGTTCGATGCGTAGTCCGGGTGAAAGGCGAGTCCGAGCAAGCCGCGTTCGCCGCTGGTCGACACCTGGCCGGCAAGGTTCAAGAACGGCGTTGCCAGCACGGTCCCGCTGTTGCGATCGTAGATCTTGATCGTGCCACCTTTCTCGACGATGAAGAGACGCGACGCGTCGCCCGGCGCCGCCGTCACATAGAGTGGCTGGTTGAGCCCGCTGATGATCCGTTCGGTTTTGACGGCTGCGCGAATCGGGCCTGCAACGACCACGCTGAGCAGAAGTGCTCCGACGGCAATGCCCACGAATCGGTACCGCGAATGCATGTACTTCTCCGGCCGGTGCTGGGCCCAGCGTGGCGCCCGAACGGGCGATCGCCTCAGCACGTTGTTGTGTGTTCCGTATCGACCCCTGGCGAAGTGGATAGATTCGATGATAGTCGCGCGGTCAAAAACGCTCAACCTGAATCGGGCGTTCACCGGCGCCGCGTTCGCATCGACGTTGGCTTGTCCGTTCAATCAGGCTGATCGTCTGGCGAAAAATCGTTGGCCAACGTCAAGCACGCTACTCGGTGTGTTCATATTTTGAAGCGCCGCATAGTCCGGCAGCGGGGCAGGGGGGAGCATGGCGTAACCTGTTTCAAGCGCACAAGCCGTCCCGTACAGATCGGTTGCCCACGCGATGTCGTTTCCGCGCCCTTGTTTTCGGCGGCGTTGAACGCGACACGTGTTTCGGCGATCATTGGGGCACTCGGCGCCGTGCGTGGCGGCGTCGCATCACACCTGTTGTTCCCGGTCGGCTGGCATCGTGCAGGTCGTTGTTGCCCACTATCATTTGAACCCGGGCGGCGTGACGCAGGTGGTGCTCAACCAGCTTCGCGCCTTGGGGCGATTGTCGGTCGGTGATCGACCGACGCGGGTTGGCATCGTCACGGGCGGTCGGGCGGTCAACT
>JAGQPT010000332.1 GCA_020426575.1 Planctomycetales bacterium | reverse complement strand
GGAAAACGACGACGATGAAGTTGCTGCTGGGATTGTTGTTTCCCACGAGCGGCAACGCCTTTGTGCTCGGCAAGCGCGCCACCGACGTCACCAAGAACGAACGCATCGGCTTTCTCCCCGAGGAGTCGTACCTGTATCGTTTCCTCAACGCCGAGGAAACGCTCGACTTTTATGGCCGGCTTTTCGACATGCCGGCGAGCGTGCGGCGCAAACGCGCCGCCGAACTGATCGACATGGTGGGGCTGCGGACCGCCAAACGCCGGCAACTCCGTGAGTATTCCAAGGGCATGACGCGGCGGATCGGCCTCGCCCAGGCGCTGATCAACGATCCCGAGTTGATCCTGCTCGATGAACCGACGAGCGGGCTTGACCCGATCGGCACCCGCGAGATGAAGGATCTCATTTTGCGGTTGCGCGACGAGGGCAAGACCGTCGTGATGTGCAGTCACCTGCTGCCCGACATACAGGACGTCTGCGACCGCATTGCCATTTTGCATCACGGCGAACTCAAGGAGCTGGGCCGCGTCGACAGCCTGCTCAAGGTGACCGACGTCACCGAGATCATGGTCAACCACCTCAGCAGCGAAGCCCGCGAAGAAGTGAAGCAGACCATTCAGCGGCTGGGCGGGGAAGTCGTCAGCATCGACAATCCGACGACCACGCTCGAAGACCTGTTCTTGCGGATCATTGAAGACAGCACGGCCCGGCCGGGGCGCCGTGTCGTCCACCGTGACGAGCCCGACGCCGGCGGTGCCACCGGCGACGATAGCGAGCAGGGGTAGGGCCGGGGCGACCATCGACGCGGCCAGGCGACCTCCGCCACCTCCCCACGCAGCCACCAGCCTAACGTTATTCCGCAGCACCCAACAGTTGGCCGTCACGGGCAGCGAAGCCAAAACCGAAAACCACCCGAGGAGTCGGCTCGAGCGACATGGTCATCGAGAATCCCTTACCGCCGTTCGACCAATGGTTGCCCATCGCGTTGCTGTGGTGGGTGGGCGTATCGCTGGTGCTCACGATCGCCGGAGTGGCGGTCGGTTACATCGTGGCGGCGTTTCGTCATGGTCCGGCGCGGGCGGCCGAGATCACGGGTACCGCGCTGCGCTCGGCCGTGGCCGACTTCCTGGGGATGTCGGCCGGTCGGGTGTTCGCCCTGGCCCGGCTGGCGATGCAGGAGTCCTTCCGGCGGCGGGTGCTGGTCGTGTTGGTCGTGTTCTTCGTCGTGCTGGGATTCGCCGCCTGGTTCCTCGACTCCGAGAATCGCGACGTCGGCAAGCTCTACGTCAATTTTGTGCTCACCGCCACGACCTACCTCAGCATGTTGCTGGCGCTGTTCCTCAGCGTGTTCAGCCTGCCCAACGATCTCAAGCAGCGGACCATCTACACGATCGTCACCAAGCCCGTACGACCGGTCGAAATCGTGCTGGGTCGCATTCTGGGATTCATGGCCTGCGGCACGGTGATGCTCGCCGTGATGGGGGTGGTCGGCTACGTGTTCGTCGTGCGCGGCGTACAGCACACCCACACGATCGACCCCGTTGCCCTGGTCGAAGTCGACGCGTCCAATCCGGACGTCGACATCGAGGCAGAACATGCCGCCACACCGGCGAGTGATGATGCCGAGCAACGCACGCTCGTGAAGACCGGACGCACGTCGATCGACGAAGGTCACCGACACGACGTAGAGGTGTACAACAACGGAACGGCCGGCACGACCCGCGATCATGGCCACTGGCACGACGTGGCCGTGAGCGGTGAGGGCGACGACGCTCGATTTGACGTGAGTCAGCCGCGAGGTATGTACACGGCGAAGGTACCGGTCTATGGCACGTTGACGTTCAAGGACCGTCAGGGCAACCCTGCGGCGCGGGGAATCAACGTCGGCAACGAGTGGGAGTACCGCAGCTACATCGAAGGTGGCACGCTGGCGGCTGCCGTCTGGCGGTTCGAAGGGATCACCCCCGAGGAGTTCCCCGACGGCTTGCCGGTCGAAATGACGATTCGCGTGTTCCGCTCGTACAAGGGCGAGATCAGCGAAGGCATCCTGGGGAGCCTCGTCATCCGCAACCCGCAGGACGAAAACATCCGTTCGAGCGAGATTCCCTTCGAGGCGGAAGAATACTCGGTGCAGCAGATCATGGTCGGCCGCACGCTCACGAACGTGGCGGGTGAGCCGGTCGACCTGTTCGAGGAATTCGTCGTCGACGGCGCCGTCGAATTGGTGATGCGCTGCGAAACGCCGCAGCAGTATTTCGGCATGGCCCAGGCCGACGTCTACCTGCGGG
>JAGQPT010000331.1 GCA_020426575.1 Planctomycetales bacterium | reverse complement strand
TGTCCCCTGCTCCGTCGGACCAAGTTGCCGAAGCACCACGGGAATTGATCGACGCCACGAAGCACGTCGGTTGGGGAGGACTGGCCGGCTTTGCCGTGGCCTTCCTGTTGGGCGACCTCGTGTCGGTCGGCTTGTCATTCGCCTGGACCGTCGCCGGCATTGTCGTCACCGGTGCAGTCGTGGCAGCGCTGATGCCGTGGATCGAACGTGGCCGGTTCTCGGCGGCGGCTGCCGCGCTCTGCGCCGCCGTGCTGCTCGTCAATCTGTTGGCCGCAGGCGGATTCACCATGCCGGCGGTCGCCGGTTCGTTCTGGCTGCTGTTGGCGATTGGCCAAACACTCACCGAGATCGACGCGCCGCCGCGTGCTGTCCCCCGCCCTGTGGGGCTCTCGCTGTTCGCAGCGGTGGCGGCGCTTGGCGTCGTCTGCCACAACACGATGTACGTGCCGGTCGTCTACGCGAGCGCCCACATGGAGGCGGCGCTGCTCGACCCGCGACAGACGGCCCTCGAATGGCAACACGCCGCCAACGCGGATCGTTGGGCCACCGACCCCCGCCGACAGTTGTGCGAGTACAACTTCCAGCGACTCATGAAACAGCCGGGTGACGCGTTCCTTCGTGAGCGTTTCAACACCGCTGCTGACGAACTGCTGAAGCTGCGCCCGCACTCCAGTGCGTTGTGGGCCCAGGTTGCGGGATGGCGCCTGGCCGCCTACGGCAAGACGCACGACTCGGACATGCTCGCCGAGGCCGTGACGGCGGCCCAGCGCGCCGCCGAACTCTACCCGGCCAGTGCACGGCGGCGCGTGCAACTCGCCCTGGCCTTGGAAAAGGCGCACGAACTCCCCCGCGCCAAAGCTGAGGCCGAGGCCGCCTTGCGGCTTGACGACGAGACGCCACACGTTGACCTAAAACTCAGCAAAGAACTTCGCACGGCCGCCGAACGGCTGGCAAACACCGCGAATTGACGCGCCCGATGCCTGTTCTAGAATGAATTCGTGCGAGATTTGAGCCAATGCCGGCGCGGCCGTGTGACGCGACCGCTCGCAACGTCTTATCGCCTCACGCTTCCGCCGTCTCTCGATTCCCGCGCTCATGAAAACTTCGCTCTTGATCGCCGGTTGCGTCGTGCTCGGCCTGGGATTCGGCATCGGGCTGGCGATGTCGCAATTTGGCATCTCCAGCGGCTACGACAACCAACGGGCCGTCGGCACTGCCACGCCCAACGAACATCCGCCTCAGGCGTACGTCGAAAACCCCACGTACGACTTCGGCAGCATGGAGGTCGACACGACACTCCAGCACACGTTTGTCATCGAGAACCGCGGCGGCAGCGACCTCTTGCTTCGCAGCGGCGGAACCACGTGCAAATGCACCATGAGTGAACTCGACGAAGAACGCGTGCCACCCGGCGAATCCACTGAGATCAAGCTCGAATGGAAGGCCCAAACCAGCGGTCCGCGGTTCCGCCAAACGGCCACGATTATCACGAACGACGCGCATAACGGGGAGATCACCCTCACCGTCGAGGGGGATGTCCGCTTCTCCATGCAGGCGTATCCGCAGGGCGAGATTGTCTTCGCCACGCTACACGCGCACGAAGAAGCCCAGCAGGAGGTCGACCTCTACGCCTCGCTGATGGAAGGTCTGGAAGTGACGGGCTACACGCTCAGCCGGCCCGAGCTGAGCGAATACCTCGCGATCAGCTATGTCCCGCTGCCGGCGGATCAACTCGATCCCGAAAAAGGCAAGAGCGCCGTCCGCATCACCATCGCGATCACGCCCGAGCAGCAACTCGGCAACTTTCGCACGGTGCTGACGCTCGAGACGAACCATCCCGAACGCCCCCAATTCGATCTCGTGCTGCGCGGCAACGTCGACCGGGGGATCACCATTTTCGGCAAGGACTGGCTCGAAAAGTACGAGTTGCTCGACATGCGCACCGTCCCGCGCGCCAGCGGGGCCAGCCACGAACTCACGATCTGGCTGCGCGGGCCCGCCCGAGAGAACGCCCGCCTGGAAGTCGTCAGTTGCGAGCCGGAATTCGTCGAGGCCACGCTGGGCACTCCGGAACCGACCAGCAACGGTTCGGCTGTCCGAGTTCCGCTGCAGATCGTGATCCCCCCGAACACTGAACCGACCATCCGGCTCGGGAATGATGGGGGCGGCTACGGCAACGTCGTGATCGACACCCACGACGAGGAATTGGGGCAAATCCGCATTCCGCTGCGGTTCGCGGTCAAATAGAATGCCGGCCCTCGCTCGAACCGACCGGCACCGCAGTCGCGACAGTTATCAGCCCGAAGGGCGACGAAACCGGTCAGCCGAATCCGGCCGACCACCTGCTAGCGTGCCACCTGCGAGCGACGACGACCAGCCAATCGGCCGCCAGTCTTTCGCCCCTGCGCCGCTAGCAAACTCGGTACGAGACCGACCGACACTTCCCCCGCGTCGCACGGACGGACGCCGCTGACGAGAAAGGACTTTCCATGCTCTCTGACCTCAACCGTCAACGACGATTGGTCGCAATCATGCTGCCACTGCTGGCGCTGGCGGCCCTGACCGGATGTAAACCGCAGGGCACCTCGTCCCAGGCGTCGTCCTCGCAGGTCATCGGCGAAGGCGCCAATGGCCCGGGCGGCTATGGCGACCAAGGCGCGTCGGACTTCGATCCCATTGCCGTCAACGGCACGATTTTCCAGGATTGGCCCCAGCCCAAGGTCGCGATCGTCATCACCGGCGAACAGCACGGCTACCTCGAACCCTGCGGCTGCTCGGGCCTGGAAAACCAAAAGGGGGGCCTCCGGCGCCGCCACACCTTGCTCGAGCAACTCCGCGAAAAGGGCTGGCCCCTTGTCGCCCTCGACGTCGGTGGCCAGGTCCGCCGCTTCGGCCTGCAGGAAGAAATCAAGTATGACTCGTCGATCCGCGCCCTCGAAGCCATGGGCTACGCGGCCGTCGGGCTCGGCCCCGACGATTTGCGGCTGCCTCCCGAACGACTGCTTTCCACCGCCGCCAATCTCGACGAGTCATCGCCGCTGCGGCTTGTTTCTGCCAACGTGGGGCTGTTCGGTTTCGACGACTCGCTGCCGCCGGCCGGCTACCGAGTTGTTGAAGCGGGTGGCGTGCGCATCGGCGTCACCTCGGTGCTTGGTGCCGAGTACCAGCAGCGCGTGCAAAGCGACGAGGTCGAACTCGGCGACGCCGCCGAACACATCGAGCAGGTGCTTCCGACACTCCGCGAAGAAGCCGACATGCTCATCCTGCTCTCACATGCCACGCCCGAGGAATCGCGCCGGCTCGCCGAGCAGTTCCCCGACTTCGACGTCGTCGCCACCGCTGGCGGTGCCGAAGAGCCACCCCGCGAACCCGAAACCCTCAATGACGGCAAGACCTGGCTCGTGGAAATGGGACACAAAGGCATGTACGCCGCCGTCATCGGCCTGTTCAACGATGAGGAGCACTGGCGACGCTATCAGCGCGTGCCGCTCGACTCGCGCTTCCAGAATTCCGAAGTGATCCAGGCCCTCTTCCGCGAGTATCAACAGCGGCTCAAGACCGAGGGCTTCGACGGCCTCGGCCTCACGCCCGTCGTCCACCCTCGCTCTCAGGAAGGCGGCGATCCGACACTGGGGACCTTCGTCGGTTCGGCCTCCTGCAAGGAATGCCATCCCACGGCCTACGGCATCTGGAGCAAGGCCGGTCACGCCCACGCCACCGAAACACTGACCAAGATCGACCCACCGCGGCAGTTCGATCCCGAGTGCATCAGTTGCCACGCCACGGGCTGGAACCCCCAGGAGTATGTTCCCTACGAGACCGGCTTCGTCGGCATCGAAGAGACACCCGAACTGGTGGCCAACGGCTGCGAAAACTGCCACGGCCCCGGCAAGGCCCACGTCGATGCCGAAACGGCCAAAGACGACCGCGTGCAGATGAACAAGCTGCGGCAGATGATGCAACTCACCTCGGCAACCGCCGAAGCGATGGTCTGTGTCCGTTGCCACGACCACGACAACAGCCCCGAGTTCAACTTCGAACAATACTGGCGCAAGATCGAACACCACGGCAAGCGTTGAGTGAGCGTGTGCGCTTGTCGCTGAGGGCACGCGACAATACGCCCACGCAGGCCAGCACGCCGACGCGGGAGCCGACGGGCCAACGCGGCGCTACTCGCCGCCGATCTCGGCCATCGCCTCGTCGGGAAGATTGAAATTGGCCGAGACGCTCTGCACGTCGTCGTGGTCGTCGAGTTGCTCGACGAGCTTGAGCACCTTGCGGCCGGTATCGACGTCGATGTCGACCGTGTTGCTGGGGATGCGCGTGATTTCGGCGACGTCGGTCTCGATCTTCGCCGCCTTGAGGGCGTCGGCAACCGTTTCGAAATCGTTGGGATCCGTGATGATCTCGAACGAGTCCCCTTCGCGGCGGACGTCCTCAGCGCCTGCTTCGAGGGCGACCTCCATCAGCAGGTCTTCGTCGATCCCTGCGACCCCCACGGCCAACAAGCCCTTGCGTTCAAACAGGTAGGCCACGCAGCCGGTCGCACCCAGCTTGCCGTCGGCCATCTCGAAGAGCTTGCGAACTTCGCCCGCCGTGCGGTTACGGTTGTCGGTGAGCACCTCACACAACACGGCCACGCCGCCTGGACCGTATCCTTCATAAAGGATTTCGTCGAAGTTGCCCCCGTCGAGTTCTCCGGTCCCCTTTTTGATCGCGCGTTCGATGTTGTCCTTGGGCATGCTGACGGCCCTGGCTGCATCGATGGCATAGCGCAGCTTGAGATTCATCCCCGGGTCGCCGCCCCCCTTGGCCGCAATGATGATCGCCTTGGAGAGCTTGCTCCAGAGCTTCCCGCGCTTGTTGTCGATCAGCGCTTTCTTGTGTTTGATCCCGGCCCAGTGTGAATGACCTGCCATCGAACTATCGTGACCTCGCTAAAACCAGCAAATCCAATAATAACACGTCTTGTATCGATCTTGGGGCAGCGGCGTCACTGCGCCACGGCGGGGGACTCGCCCGTCGTTTTTGCCCGCACCCTTTCCAGTCTGCCTCGATCCGCGCCGCTGTCAAACGCCTCGACCGACCGCCGCCAGGTCTCCCGCGCCCGCTCCGGCTGTCCAGCCTTCCAGTACGCGTCACCGAGGTGATCGAGGATCACGCCGTCGGCGGACGCGGCCCCCTCGACGGCCCTGGTGAGCGCTCCGACCGCGTCATCGAAGCGCCCCAGTCGATAATACGCCCAACCGAGACTGTCCAAATAGGCGGGATTGTCCGGTTGCGCGGCGACGGCCTGCTCGATCATCTCCAACGCTTCGTCCAGGTGTTCGCCCCGCTCGACCCACAGGTAACCCAGGTCGTTCTTCGCCGAGACGTCGTCGGGGAACTCGTCGAGTACCTCTTCCAACCACTCCTCGGCCTGGGCCCGATCATCACGTTCCAGCGCCAGGTTGGAAAGCACGAGTCGCGCGTCGCGCAACACGTCGCGCACCGCGGCCGAACTGTGGTTGTCTTCCAGGTCGGTCACCAGTTTGACGTACGCCTGGTTGGCTTCGTCGTAACGGTCCGCCTGATACAACACCCAGGCCACGCGACTGGCCAGCCGCGGATTACCGGGACTCGCCGCTGCCGCCGCTTGCGCCGCCGTCAACGCCTCGTCATAGCGTTCGGCCATCACCAGTGCGCCCGAGCCTAGGTAATTGAACAACGGGTTCTGCGGCGACGTGACGCCGCTCCGCATGCCGTCGGCAAACACGTCCCAGGCCGCTGCGTAGCGCTCGGCCATCATCAGTCCGACGCCCCACTGCGAATACAAGTCGGCTGCAGCCGCGGGCCGAAGCGCGATGGCGCGGCGAAACAAACGCCCGGCTCGCTCCACGTCGCCGCTGTTGGCCGCCAACCAAGCGATCGCTGCGCAGCGGCCAAACTGCCCGCCGGCATCTCCGTCGGCATCTCCGTCGGCGGCGCCTGCGTCGCCGGCTGCCCCAGTGTCATCGGATAATGATGCATCGACGTCAGCATCCACAAGCGTGTACAACCGTGACAGAAGTTGCTGGTCCGACAGAATCTTGTCGACCAGTTCGTCACCGAGAAGACTGAGTTCGCCCCCCACTTCGACGACGCGCCCCAACACGTCGGCGAGCCGCTTCGCGTCGTCGCGCTCCAGGTCGACCGTCACCAGCGCTTCAAACGCCTCGACGAAGGGGTCGTCGGCAATCACGCGTTCCAACAGCCCGCCGGCGCGCTCCCACTCTTCTTCGGCGGCGTACAACTCGCCCAGGTAAAACGCCAACGGTGCGTTGTCGGGTTGCTCGGCCTGCAAAGCCGTGAGTCGGGGCAACAACTCGTCGCTGCGATCGAGCCCCAAGAGCACGTCGCCCAGCAGTTCGTACGGCTGCATCAGGCGATCGACCGGCTGAGTCGCCAGGTATGCGTCCAGAGCCAAAAGCGCGGCATCGAAATGCCCCGCCGCCACTTCGACGCGGGCCAGGTAATACTGGTCGTCGGCCTCGCCGCCCGCGATCGACTTGAGTTCCCGCACCACGTCGCGCGCTGCTTCGGGACGCCCGGCCTTGAGCATCGCGTCGGCGAACATCTCATAGGTGATGCGTTTGTCGCCCAACAGTTCGGCCGTCATCTCGGCGTCGAGCGCCTGGTCGGCCGGCCGGTTCAGGGCCGTCAACACGTCGGCGAACGCATCGGCCGCCTCGTCGTACCGTTCGGCGAGATAGGCGAGTCGCCCCATCTCGGCCCGCAGTGCCACAAACGTGTCAGAGTTCGCATCGACACTGGGGAGCAACCCTCGGTACATGACCAGCGCGTCAGCCCAACGACCTTCGTTGGTCAGATGGAGCCCCAGTCCGCGCAGCAACTGGGGCTCACGATAACCAAGCTCGACCGCCTTGAGCGTGTAGCGCACGGCCTCGTCGTCATGATCCAGGTGCAGCGCCAGCGGAACGATGTTTTCGAGGATCGGCAGCGAGAGTGGATCCTTGCGGTGGGCCCGCTGATACAAACGCAACGCCGCCGCAAACTGCTGGTTCTGTTGTCGAATCCGGGCCGCCCCAAAGTAGGCGAGCGCCTCGACCTTGCGGGTCTCGACCGGCGAGTCGGGCGGCAACACATCGATCGGCTGGATCGGCTCGCCCAACTCCGTCAACACGGCCTGGACGTCGCTGGCACCGGCGGCCGGACCGGCCGAGCCGGCCGAGTCGGCCCGCACCGCGCTCACCGCCGCAGCGAGCATCAGCAAGCAACAGCCGCCCAACAACACGCGGTTGGAAAAACCAGCCGTATCGGTCGTCGAAGACTTTTCCCGGCGTCTCATGACGCAATCCAGTTACGAAACCCGAATTGATGCAGGTGAACGACACGAAACTGATCGCTGGACCCACTCTGCGGCAGCATAGGAATTCGCCGTCCCACGCCCGCGCTTGTTGATTCGTTGAGCCGAGGGACGGCGCGCCGCGTGGACGGCTCGCCGCCACAAACGCCCATCGCTACAACGGCCCGTCGCGGAACCACCCGCCGCCTCGCCCCCCGCGCGTCTCAGCCTGTAAGGCCGAAAGCCCGTCAGCGGGGCTTGCGCGGCGCGCCTCGTGCCACCGAGCGGCGCGACTTCTTGGTCGTTGCTTTTTTGCCCTTGGAGGTCGCCGGCTTCTTGGTCGTCTTGCTCGAGGACTTGCTGGCCGTCTTCTTCTTTGTGCCGCTCGACTTCGCCGCCACCGACCGCTTGGCGGCCGACTTGGTCGCCTTCTTCGTTGCGGACTTCTTGTCGGCCGACTTTGGCGAACTCTTCTTCTCGTCGACCGGCTTCTTCGCTGCGGCCTTCTTAGTCGCGGCCTTCTTGGCGGCCTCGGCCTTCTCGGCGGCTGCCTTTTTGTCAGCGGCCGCCTTGGCAACCGCCTCCTCTTCCTTCTGCCGCTTCCGCTCAATCGCCTCCTTCTGACGCTTGGTCAGCTTCTTCGGCAGATCCGACTTACAATCCGGCGAGATTTCCATCAACACGGCATGCACTGACGTGTCATACGGATTGGCGAAAAAGTCGGCTCCCAACTGATGCAGAATCGTCGCGAATTCCACCCCCTTGGACTTCGGCACCGCCCGTTCCAGCCCCGGCACGACGCCCCGCTCGGCTTCCTTGTCGGTGATGACGCCGGCGATCTTGAGGGCCGCCAGCGTCCCCCTGCTCAACGGGATCGTGTGTCCCCCCAGCGCCATTTGCACCACGTAACCGACCGTGAAAAAGGTCGTGCCCTTGAGACGCTCCAGCTTCTTGCTGGCGTGTCCCAGGTTGAGCTTGCGATATGGTTCCAGGTCGAACGAATACACCGACTCGAAGACGCTCTGCAGCGTCTCGCGCAGCCGACGGGCCGCCGACTGCGGATCGGGCAACATCGGCATCATCTCGGCAAGTTCGCCGATCGTGGTCACGCGCACCTCGTTCCAATCGAAAAATGCGTCGGTGACGGCCGCCAAGGCGTCCTCGGCCGCTTGATGGTGCGCGTCTTCCAACAAACACGCGTAAAGCAAGTGCTCCATCACCGGACGGTCCGTCTGCAACGGCGCCTGTTTGTACGCCTTCCTCACGGCCTTCTGCAGCCGATTTAACACCTGTGCGCGATTCGTCGTGGCCATGCCTGTCCTGGTTGCTCGTTGGGTCTCGTTGCTCGGTGGGGGTTTCGTTGATTCGTTGCGGTTGCGTTGATCCCTGTGGATTCGCTATTCGTTGTGGACTCGGGGCCTGCCAACTCCAATTCCTCGCTCCGTCGCTCCCGCGGACAACCGCGATACGCCGCTTCAGGGCGCCCGCAATCGTCAGTTTCCTACGTCGCTTTTTCTTGAGAAGCTGGTCTCCTACGACGCTGCTTCTTCATCGGCGACTTCCTCGTCGGGCTCGCCTTCATCAATTTCGTCGTTTTCGTTCGTGCCTGTGTCGTCGGTCGTTTCGCGCGGCAGCACTTCCCGCAGTATCCGCGCCACTTCGATCGACTTCTTCACACCTTCGTCGAGGATGAACTGCAAGCGCGGCGTATAGCGGGTATCGATCCGCTCGGCCACGCGCGACTGCAGGTAACCGGCCGAACTCTTCAATCCCTGCAGGGTGAGCCGCTGATGTCCCTCGTCCCCCATCACCGACACGTAGACCTTCGCCTGCCGCATGTCGCCGCTCATTTCCACGCGCGTCACCGTGACGTCACGGACACGCGGGTCCTTCAGTTCCGTGAGAATGGCCATGCTGACCACTTCACGAACTGCCTCGGCGGCTTTGAGCACACGTCGGGACGTCATGTTCGGCGAGAAACTCCAGTCGGAGCGTTCAACAGTAACGGTGGGGAAAGGGGCCCTGGCGACAACCGACCGACTGCGAGGTCCGTCGCGCGACCAAGGCGGGCACCATCAAAGCGTTCGGGCAACTTCCTCGATCTTGTAGGCTTCCAACACGTCGCCTTCCTTGAGGTCATTGAACCCGGACAGTTTGATGCCGCATTCAAAACCTTCGCGAACTTCGCGCGTGTCGTCCTTCTCACGCCGCAACGACTCGAGCGGATAGTCGCCGATCACCCGGTTGTCGCGGATCACGCGCATGTGGCAATTTCGCTGGATTGTGCCGGCCAGCACGCGGCAGCCCACCACCACGCCGACCCGGCTGATCGGGAACAGCCGCAATACCAGCGCCCGCCCGAGGTCCTTTTCGTGCTCCTCGGGCTTGAGCATCCCTTCCAGGGCCGCTTTGAGATCGTCGGTGATCTGGTAGATGATGTCATAACGGCGAATCTGCACGCCGCGGCGATCGGCCAGCGCCCGGGCCTTTTCGTCCGGCACGACGTTGAATCCGATGATGATGGCGTCGGAAGCGTCGGCCAGGTGCACGTCGGCCTCGCTGACTCCACCGACGGTCGCCTGCAGGATCTTGATCTGCACTTCCGGATGTTCGAGCTTCGTCAGTTCCTTACGGATCGCCTCGATCGAACCGCGAACGTCGGCCCGCAGAATCAGGTTGAGCGTCTGCACCTCGTTCTTTTCGCCAAGTCGATCGAAGAGGCTTTCCAGGGTGACGTGCGTCTGTTGCCCGCCGAGCGCTTCTTCGCGCGACATCTCGGCGCGCGACTCGGCAATCTCGCGGGCCTTGCTGATGTCGTCGATCACGTGGAAACGCTCGCCCGCACCCGGCGCGACGTCCAGGCCGGTGACGTTCACGGGCGTTGAGGGGCCGACCGACTCGTGTGTCTTCCGCAGGTCCAGCGTGTCGTACATCGCCTTGACCCGGCCGTAGCTGCCACCGCACACCAGTATGTCGCCGACGTTCAGCGTGCCCGTCTGCACGAGCAGCTTGGTGACCACGCCACGGCCCTCGTGCAGTTCGGCTTCCAGGCAGGTTCCCGAGGCCGCTCGTGACGGGTTGGCCTTGTATTCGTGCAGTTCGGAGACCGTCATCAAGGTGTCGAGCAACTCGTCGACGCCGGTTCCCGCGATCGCGCTGGTCTGGACCACTTCGACGTCGCCACCCCAGGCCGACGGCAACAGTTCATTCGACGCCAATTCCTGCATCACGCGATTGATGTCAACGCCCGGCAGGTCGACCTTGTTCAATGCCACGACGATCGGCACGCCGGCGGCGCGGGCGTGGGAAATCGCTTCCTCGGTCTGGGGCATCACACCGTCGTCGGCCGCCACCACCAGCACGGCGATGTCGGTGACGTTGGCGCCGCGCGCCCGCATCTCGGTGAAGGCCTCGTGACCGGGCGTGTCGACGAACGTGACCGCCCCCTCTTCGCGATCGACTCGATAGGCGCGGATGTGTTGCGTGATGCCACCGCTCTCACCCGTGACCACGTCGATGCCGATGATCCGATCGAGCAGCGACGTCTTGCCGTGGTCGACGTGCCCCAGGAAGGTGACAATCGGCGGACGCGGCTCGAGCGATTCGGGAGAATCGGCCTCGTCCTCGAAGCTGGCCAGCATTTCGTCTTCGAGATTGACGGGCTGCTTGAACGTGACGTCGGCACCGAGTTCATCGGCCAGCAACGCGGCGAGTTCCTCGTCGATCTCGGCGTTGATGTTGGTCATCGTACCCAACTGCAGTAGCTTGCCCAGCACCTGACCTGCCGAGACGCCCACGGCCTCGGAGAAGCTTCGCACGGTGCACGGCAGGTCGATGACGACGCTGCTCTTGCGCGGCGCGGCGGTGTTGGTCCCCAGGCGCCGCATAGTCTTGCGACGACGGAACGGCGTCTGCCGCGCCGTGGCTGGTCCCGATTCCATCGTCTCACTTCGACGACGACGCGTGGCTCCGCTGCGCCGCCGCTTGGCCTGCCGCTGTTCGCGGCTCCCCATAGCGGCATCCGACTTCGAGTCGGCGTCGTCAATCATGCTGGGCCCCCGGCTTCGCCGCCCCCGCTCTTTCGCGCCACCACCGTCGCTCGAGGGTTTGCCGCGTTCTTCGGGGACGCTGGCCGCCGGACGTTCGTTTGCCCGCTTGCGCAGATGGGCTTCGAGCGGCTTGGCCCCCGCCTTGCTTGCCCGCAACACGTCGGCCGGCAATTTCAGGTCGGGCTTCTGCGGCGCCGGTTCGTCCGACTTTTCGGTGGGCGGCGGAGTCGGTGCGTCGGGCATCGCCGCCAGTCGAATCGACGTGGTCGGCTTTGACGCCGGCTTGTTCACCGGACGCGGGCTGTCGCCGCCACGGCGCAGCTTCGACTCGCGGGGCGGCGTCGTGGGCTCGTTGAGTTTGCCGCTCATGCCGGTCGGCGCGATATAGTCCTCGCGTCGCATCACCTTGGGGCCGGCTTCAACCGCCGTAGACCGTGGCGCCGCTTCGGTGGTCGCCGCTGCCGGAGCGCCGCTCGCGCCCCCGCCCTTGCTGCCGCCGCTGAGGTGCTGCTTGACTTGCGCGATTTCCTCGTCCGAGAGGCTTGCTAGCGCAGACCCTTTGCCCGTGACCCCGGCCTCGGCACAGATATCGACCAGGTCTTTACTATCAAGCTTCAGCTCTTTCGCCAGCGTATAAATGCGGGTGGGCAAGTGCTATTCCTTGTCTTCAAAGTTGGCCGGCGCCGGTCGCCTCCCGACGTCAGCCCAAAAGGTTACATTTCCATGAGTGCGATCTCCTGGATACCAACTCAGTCGACCCGCGGCGTCGCGGTTCAACTCGAGGAAGTCGTTTCCGTGTCTTTGTCGGTCTCCAATTGGTTAGCCGCTTCTTCATCGGCCGCTCCATCGTCAGCCGCTTCGCTTGCCCCACCGTCTGCTTCAGCCGCCGGGGAGACACTTTCCGGACTGCCCGCTTCGCGCTCTTGAGTGACACTCTCTGCAGCGACACCAGTGTCTGCAGGAACACCGTCTACGTCGGTCCCAGCTTCGGCGGTCCCAGTTTCGGCGATCCCAGTTTCAGTGGTCCCGTCGCTTGCCGTTTGCTCGGCAGCCAGCTCGGCCATCGCATCATCGGAGGCGACCGCTTCGGCAGATGGATCACGAAGCGATACCCCCTGGGCCGCAGCGGCCTCGGCGACTTCCGCTT
>JAGQPT010000330.1 GCA_020426575.1 Planctomycetales bacterium | reverse complement strand
TACGCCGGTGCGGCGATCGTGTCGTTCGCGCTCGCGCGTGATCAGATCGCGCATCCTCTCGATGGCTTTGGGTTCGTCGTCCCTGAAGTTGAACGACGCCCGATCCTGGCGGCCTCTTTCACGAGCGTGAAGTTCACGGACCGCGCACCGGCCGATGGCGCGTTGGTGCGCGTGTTTCTCGGCGGGGCCTGCCACCCGGAGTATCTCGACTACGGCGAAGACCGACTGCGGGAGATCGCCTGGCAACAGTTGGGCGAACTTCTCGGCGTGAGCGGCGCGCCCCGTGACCACCGCGTCACCGTCTGGCGCCACGCCATGCCGCAGTACCACGTCGGCCACGTTGAGCGCGTCGCCCGCATCAACGAGCGCCTCGCCACGCATAGCGGTCTGGCCCTGGCCGGCAACGCCTACACCGGCGTCGGCATTCCGCAATGCATCGCCAGCGCTCAGCAGGCGGCAGGCAAGGTCGGCGGCACCCAGGACTAATCCACGAGCCGACCAAGACTGCGGTCACTCCGCGCCAAGCTGGTCTGGTTGATGGGCAGGGGCCATCTGCAACTCGTAGCTGAACGCCCCTAACAGGTCTCCGCGACGGGCGTCGTGACAGTCAAGGCAGGCAGTGGCAGCGCGCAACGAGCCGAGCATTCGCAACTGGCGACCGTCACGCGCCACTACGATGTCCTCGTCGGTCCAGAGCTGAGCAAGGGCGGCCGTTTCGAACGAGTCAAGTGCTCGGGTGGGCACGTCGTCGTTGCTGATTTGATCCATCCGTGGCAAGTGATCGAGCACGTAGACGCGCGGCTCGTCGAACTTGAGCAGACCAACAAGCTCCAGTCGGGCGATCGTCCACGACTCGCGGTTCGTCATTGCGTCAAGCGGCGAATAATGAAAGCCGTGTTCGACGAAACCCACGGCCTGGTGAGGGGCCACCATGGCGCCAAAGCCGTCAGGGTCGAAAAAGTCGGTTCGGCTGGCGCGGTGTAGATGTTCGGGCTGTTGGGACGTTCCCAATTGGTCGATGGCCCGCCAACCATTCCAGGCGGTTTCCGCATTGGCAACTCTCGTCTCGTCGAAGTCGATGTCTCGTAGCGGAGGACGACGCAATTCCTCCAGCCAGGGACGCATCATTCGCGTCACACCAAAACCGCTCGCCCGCACGAACAATTCGTACTGATGATCGTGAATCCGGAGGAATTGAAGTGCTCGGTAATCAAGCCACGAAGAGGAGATCTCATTCTCCCAGTCATTGAGTTCGGTCGACACGTTGGCGTTCAATACCGCAGGTGCGTCGCCTTCCATCGGGCGATTGCGTTCATAACCAAGCCGCGTGTCGAGCGGCTGGATGGGGAACTCGTCCCGCAGAGCCAATAGCCGGCGAGACTCAGCTATGCCTGGATAGACGCCAACAACCAGTGAAACGCAGGCGCAGATTATCGTGAGCATGACGATCGTCCTCACGCCAAGAGGACGCCGACACGCGCAGAAAACCCCCACGCCAAATAGCAAGACGCCATTGACGAGTAGCGAGAGCGAGACAAAAGGCATCAGGCAACACAGCAGCAGCGGCAACGGCACAAACGGTGACCATCGGTGGAGATTCTCATCCCGGGCCACGGTGACGAAAACGCCCGAAACGAAGGCACTTCCCACGACCGCAACCCAGAACGTAACGTTGTCAGCGCCGGCCCACGATCCGCACCACGCTACGACGGCGCAGAAGGCGACAATTCCCAACAGGTCCTTGAGAGTCAACCGCACGTGCCACCCCCTCTGCGCTGCCTGCGTATTCCGGTTCAAGAGGAGCCGCCTGCGCGCCCATGCGGGCGCGCACGCTACCTGTTTTATAGTACGATACGACGAACAGGGGCAAACGATATGTTCGCACGGTACGGGTAGCTGAACCCCGACGAGCGCGCAGCGTGATCCACGCACCGAGCGGCCCGCGCCGCCGCGCTCAGCGCGGCGACCGGCACGCGCTCGCCGAGCGCGAGTGACCGTGACCTCGGCGACGGCACCACAAAGCCGTGAGTACACCGATGATGAGCTGGTTGGCTGCCGGCTCGGGCACCGGACGAAACACGAACGCCGCGCCGGCCTTTTCGGCGACTTCGTCGTCGCCGAGTACGGTGGCAACAACGTTCGCACCGTCGACGGCGACCGAGTAGCCGAACAGGTCGTCCGCCTCACCCGGCGCAACGGTCAACTTGTCGAGCTCCCGCCACGCCGCTCCGTCGAACTCGAAAAGATAAGCGGCACCAGAGTTCAAGCTGGCCCCATCGTTCTGAAACGCGCCGACGACCAAGAGGTCTTGCCAGAGGGCGACGGAAACGCCGAATTGATCCCCAGCGGCCGTGTCGCCGGCAATCAGTTTGGCGGTTTCCCCCCACGTGCCGCCTGACTTGTCGAAAATGTATGCCGCCCCTGAGCCCGCGCCATGTTCGCCGTCACGAAATGCGCCGACGACGGCGCGGTCGCCGTCCAGGGCCAGCGATCCGCCGAAGCCGCCCGTGGTTCCGACCGGGTCGTTCGCCGACCACTTGTCGACTTCCTGCCAGCCGTTGCCGCTGTCTTCGTAGACGTAGACCGCCCCGGCACGGCCACCCTCGTCGACCGCGCCGACCAGGGCGGTCGAACCTTGCACGTCCACGCTGTAGCCAAAGCCGTCAAACGCCGCTTGGTCACTCGCGGTGAGCTTGGCCGTCTGCGTCCAGCCGCTACCGAGATCCTGGAAGATATACGCTGCACCGGTGAAGTGCCCTTGGTCCTCGTCGTGGTCGGCGCCCACGATGATCGTGCTGCCACTAATCGCTACGTCCGAGCCAAACAGGTCTCCCAGCGCACCGTCGTCGGCCGTAAGTTTGGCGATTTGCTGCCACACCGCGCCGGTGAACTCAAACACGTAAGCAGCACCCGTCGTCACATCGCCGGACTTTGCTTGGGTCGCCGTGGCAACGGCGATGTTGCCGTCGATGGCAACGGCTCTGCCAAAGTACTGATTGACGGCACCATTGGGGGCGGTCAGTTTGGCCGTCTGCATCCAACCGAGGCCGTCGTCCTGGAAGATGTAGGCCTCGCCGGGGCCAACGCGATTTGGCTGCGCGGCGCCGACGATCACCGTGCTCCCCGAAATGCCAACGCTGTTGGGGCCTCCGCCAGCCCAACTGCCGGCCGGTGTCCCCTCACCAACAAGTTTTGCGGTCTCCGTCCAGGCGGCCGCGCAAAGGCCGGGCGTCAGGCACAACCAGGCAGCGTGTGCCGTCAAGTAAAGTCCTAAGGTGAGTCGCATCATGTTACGAATACCTCTGCTCGAATGACCTCAAATGGTCGGCGTCGCACGGCGCGCACCGATAGCGCAGCCATTGTCGACGTGTAAAACTCGCTTCGCGCCACCGAAAGTGCATCCACGTACGGCGGCCGCGATGCGCTGCGGGCTCGTCAGACGCGCCGTGTTTGGCGACGGTGACTCATGAGTGCCACCGCCGTGACGGCGAATCGCGCGTTCCGTGGCAGATTGTCTTATTTTCCTCGCCGTCGTTCGCAACCCACACGGTCACCTCGCGCGATTCGACTCGAAAGTCAAGTGAAGTCTGCTGCGCCACGTGCGCGAGCAAGCGTTCGGTGTACGCGTCGCGGTCACTGCCACGGCCGAGTCGTCGTAACCGCCCCGAATCGTGCCAGGCCCACTTCAGTCGATCGTGCGTCGGACCGTTGCCGAGATTGACCACCGGATTATCGATCAACTCGGCCAGCCGTCGGCATAGTGCATCGACGGATCCGCCACGGCCGCCGGCGTCCGCATCGGTGTGCAATTCGTCGGTCCAAAAGGCGATGCGTTCGTCGTCAAACGTTCCCGTCGACGGCCGAAAGTCGAAAACGCCACGGACAATGACGACGCCGCGCGCGACGCTCATTGGCCGAAATGTGAGGGAAGCGTCGAGTTGTTGTCGCAAGATCGTCTCGAGCCCCGCCAGCTTTTCTGTCAGCGGCGCGTCGTAGCGCACGATCGAATCTCCCTCGATCTCGGCGCCGAGCCATTCTTCGCTGATCGAGTAGGCAAACCGCGGCAGTTCCACGATCCTCTCCGGTACCTCGCTCAGCCGGGGCGGATGGGTGTTGAATATCGGCTGCTTGCGGTGCGTATCGATCGGTGGACCCGACCACATGAAACCACGGTACCGGTCCGCCAAACGCGCCTGGCCGACTGCGCTAGCCACTGGTTGGCTACGCCGCTCGGCTTCCCATTTCAGGCGCCGTTGCACCTCGCGGCGAGGCACGAGCTTGATCACTTCGCTCGCTCCGAGGCGATACGTCTCTGTAAATTCGCGCTCAGCGCGTGAGGAAGACGTGGGAACAACCAGCTTGAGACCCGCAATGATCTCACCCGCCGCAACGTCAATGTTCTCGATCTGGCCGTCGTCAGCCTCGTCGATATCGAGCAGGTTCCGCTGCAGACTCACTTGAATTGCGCCCGGCCGGACAAAGCGGATTTCGAACGAGCCGTCGGCCGCCGTATCAGCGGCGGGAGTGAAGTACGGATTGCCGCTGCCATCTGCGGCATGTGCAAAAACGTGTTGACCGGCAACAGGTCTCCCCGACATGTCGACGACCCGACCGCGCACGGTCGCCGGTGGCAACAAGCGCAACTCGCATCCGTCGATCCGCTCGCCGGGGTGAGTGCGTAACGGTGCGCTGACACCGTTGGCCCAGTGGCGCCATTCCCCATACGCGCCGTCGTGGGCCAGCAGGTGATAGTCGCAGTCGCCGCTCGCCGGAAGCACGAGTTCGTATGTACCGTCCGCCGCGCTAGTGACGGTGAACCGCGTGTCGCCGCTGATCGAGCGGCCCCGTCCCGTCAGCACCGCGGAAACCGTGGCCCCGACCGCCACGTTACCCGCCGGATCGACGACGCGTCCCGAGATCTGCGCGGCGGGCTCCAGATTGACCTTCACCAAATTCGCTCCGTCGGTGACGTCGAGGTAGCGCGGACCGAAGGTCCGCCGCCAACCCGTCGCGTCGACTTGCCGGTTGGACGCATCCGCCCCGCCAACGACCCACCAACGGGCGTAACCATCATGAGTGAGATCGAGTCGATATCGCCCGGGAATCAGGTCGTCGATCTCGATGACGCCGTCGACGCTGGACTTGCCGGCAATATCCGGGCGCTGCCACGTCGACAGCGTCACGCCGGCGACCGGCGTTTGGTTCGCGGCATCGAGAAGTTCCAGCCTCAGTCGACCGCCCGACGACAGCCGCAGGTCGAGCTGCCGTGTCTCGCCGGCAACGATGTTGACGTTGGCAGCATCCGCCACACCGTGGCCGAGTACGCGTACCTGCAAATCATACTCGTCGGGTTCGACATACAACCGATAGCTGCCATCGGCGGCGGTCTCGGTCTCGGTCCAGAGATCGCGAACGTTCATGTTGGCGAGGCGCTTGGGTCCCTGATTTCCTCGCACCAGCACTCCAGCCAGGGCACGCCCCTCAGCATCGAGGACGCGACCTTCGATAACGGTGTCGCGGCTGAGCTGAACGGTCCAGTCCTGGTCGAGTGTGTCAACAGCATCGAACGTCTGCGGACAAAAGCCCTGTTTGCTGAAGCGAGCCGCCAGTACATCTCCCGCGGGACTCTCAAAGCGAAACCGTCCCGAAGCATCGGAACAACAATCGTGGCCGGGCGACCAGGGGCAAAAGTCAACGATGACGCCACCGAGCGGTCGCCCCAACTCATCCAACACGGTACCCGCCACTTCCTGCATCGGTAGGGCAAGCGAATGAGATTCGGCGCCGATCCCCGGATCGCCTGGCGTCGCTCGGGCCGCCGGGCGAATCCTCAAGCCGGAGACGGCTAGCGTCAGGCACAACAAAACGAGCGCCATTCGCATGCGGTAGGTACGCGACGCGCCAGCGGAGGTGGGTGGCGTTTCGTCGATCAACCGCTCGACGCGCCTCGACAGCAGGTCCGGGCGTTCCCACAGGCCAAGCGCGTAGCGCATCGGGGCCTGCGGCATGCCACCGTACTGGCGCGACCAACGAATCAGCTTTGCGACATAGTCAGCCCGTCCGCGATGGCGAACGACCGCGTCGTCGGCCAGCAACTCCTGATCGGCGAGCGCCAACCGTCGCAGCCACCAGTAAAGCGGCTGCACGTACAGCAGCGGCATCAACATTCTCAAGAGCGCCGCGAGCCAAAGGTCGCCATGAACGACGTGAGCCCATTCGTGGCGCAAAGCGTCGCGCACGTCATCGCACGACTCGCGCTCGAGGAATACGTCGGGGAGCACGATCGCCGGTCGCGCAACGCCCAACACGATGGCGCGATTCAAACGGTCACTCACCAACAGGCGGACGCGCTGGCTACGGTCGCCGGCGATGGCCTCCAGTTCAGCCAGCCAGTCAGTTGCCGCCGATTGGCATCGGCGCAGGAATACCTCGGCAACGGCCAGGCCGCAGACAAGCCAGCCGATCACGGAGATCGATCCCACGACGAATCCGACCGCAACGACGGCTGCCAGGCGACGAGACAATTTCAAGTCAATCCACGACCCACCCGTGTTCTGATCTGGCACATCATCGAAGGTTTCCTTCTTGGTCGTTTCCAGCGTTGACGGTGTGTTGCGCGGTGGCGCTCCGTTCACGGAGTGGCCCTTTGCCGGCTGCGGCGATGACGTTGTCGGTTCAACCAGTGCTCCAAGCACTTCCGCTTCTGGATGTCGATCTGATTCGGCGGATGCGGTCAGCAGATGAACGCTCGGCCAACTCGGCACGGCGGTCACGGCAACCAGCTCCAGCAGCGCCACGGTGGTGAGCCAAACTGCCGACAGCCGTCGGGCCGGGCAGTGCATCCGCGTCGTGGCGCACCAGACGACGACCAGCAGAAGGGTGGTGGCCAGGTAGTAGTCGGCCAACCAGTAACCCAGGCCCGCGACAGCACCGTCCACAACCGCTACCCTCCCCGTGGATGCTGTGGGGGTTCCGTATCCTGCCGCTGGGCCTCGCGCCGCTTCGCGTCGACCATTTCCGCGAGTCGGTCGAGCTGTGCAACGCTAATCGGTTGGGCGTCCAGGACCCCGCGAACGTATTCCTCGAGCGAACCGTCGAACACCCGACCGAGGAACCCGCGGGCAAGTTGGCGAAACGTACGGTCCCGCTCCCTGGTGGCCGCGTACACATACGCGCGGCCGACCTGTCGGTGCGTGACGAGCCCCTTTTCTTCCATGATCTGTAACAGGGTCAGCACGGTCGTATAGGCGAGGCTGGCACCTGCCTCGTTCATTTCAGCGCAAACGTCGCGCACCGTAGCTTCCCCGCGTCCCCAGAGGACCTTGAGCAGTTCGAGTTCACGTTCCGTGGGAAGCTGATCGGCCATGCGCCCTTGCCTATGTTTCATACTAATCATTTAGTAGCAACAAACGTGATTCTACTAAGTCTTTAGTACGAGTCAAGGAAAATCGCGCCCTTTTTTGCTTCCACCGAGCAGGGGCGAGAATCGGCCGGGATGGCGGCACGCGGGCGTCCGCGTCCGCCATCCGGCCGAGTCATGAGCGCACAGGTTTCTCGTGACGTGAAACCTAACCGGCCCGCTGTCGTCGAACGACCAGAAGCCAGCAGACGCTCGTCAGGCCAAGCAACAGCGTCGACGGCTCGGGCACACCGGCCGGCTGCAGCACGGCGGCCACCATGTTGGCCGAGATAAAGTCACCGAGTTCTCCCATCGGTGGTTCCAACAGATCAGTGTCGAGGAACAGCGACGTCGGTTCGTGTTCCGCGTCGTACGGTCCGGTGTACTTGTAGAACTCGTAACGGCGAATCACGATCCCGTCGTTCTCTTCGTCGATGTCGTCCTCGGCCATCATTTCCTTCGGCGCCGCTCCACCTTCGAGCAGTTCCCACTCCGCCTCGACTTCGGCCGGGTCTTCACCCTCGGGCACGATGTCATTCAGGGGTACGTCGGGCTGGTCGTTTTCCGGGTTCGCGTCCGAAATCAGTTGCATCAGCAGTTCCTGCATCGCGACCGGATCGTCGGGAGCCTGTGAAGCCGGCAGCTTCACTTTGTAGACCTTCATCCACGTCGAATCAGGACGTTGCACCACGACTTCGGCCGGCTCCGGCACCCTAATGGCCGCCTGCAGCGCGCCGGCCCCACCAGGAACCGCCGGCGGGACATAGCTCCACGTTGGCCCGGGCACAATCTCCGGAAGCGTGCCGATGCGGTCGTATGTGCCGTTGTTGTTTGTCAACCAGAAGAAACGCGTCTCGGTCGGCTGGGCACCGTTGAGCCAAAATCCGAAGTGTTCGCCACCCGCGCTGTTGGTCAACTGATGGCCGTTCGTGCTCACCGGATCGGCGTTCGGCTGCAATGATCCGGGAACGGGAGCGCCGAGGAAGTTGTATCCTTCGAATCGCAGGCGCACGCCCGTCTTGCCGTTCTCGTTGTAATCGATGACCGAGAACGAGTCGAAGTGTGAAGGAAAGTGCCCACCGATGCTCGACGAGTCGCAACCTTCCAGTTCAATCTCGGCGCCTTCTGCCGGCTCGGGCGTCGTGTTGTAGATGTCGAAGTTCGACAACGTGCCGTAGATGCTGCTCGCCCCGGCAGGCAGGCACGTCGATGCAAGTAGCACCAGGGCGGCGGCAGCGCCGACCCAGTGGCGCATGCCCCGCGTCAAACGGCACGATTCGTCACGGTGAGACAACTCTTTCAGCAAATACATGGCGGAACTTCTTTTTGTCAGAGAAATGTTTTGCCAGAGAAAAGACGGCGAGAATCAGTCTGGAAAGGGTGCGGTGGACCGGTCGGCCAGCGCACACCGGCGACCGACGACGGAGCACGCGATCTTGGCCGATCCAGCGGACGGGACACCCACCCGATTCTCGCTTACCGACATTACCGAAAGCGCCGGACCATTCGTATCAGGGGAAACCGAGATCCCCCGACGGTGTGTCAGGGAAACCCCCACACGGAATGCCCCCCGCCTCGTCCGCTCAGGCGGGTCGGCTACCCAGAATGCCGGCGTCGATCGCGAAGCGGATCAGGTCGGCCCGCGAGCGCAGGCCCAGCTTGTCGCCGATCCGCGCGCGGTAGGTCTCCACCGTCTTCACGCTCAGATCCAGGTCGTCGGCAATCTGCTGGTTGGTGTAACCCGAGGCCAGCTGCTTGAACACCTCGCGCTCGCGCTTGCTCAACAGCGCAAGCGGGCCCTGCGCGTCGACCTTCCGCCCGACGCCACTCTCGACCAGTGCACCGAGCTCTTCCCGCCCCAGATCGAGGTGGACGACCGTACGTCCGTCGGCCACGGATCGGATGGCCGTGATCAACTCGGTGTCGGCGGCTGTTTTCACCACGTATCCCGCCGCCCCTGACGCCAGGGCCGCACGGACCATCGCGGCGTCGTTGTGCATCGTCACCACGATCGTGCGCGTCTCAGGCACAAGCTGCAACAGTTTGCCCAACAGCTTGATGCCGCTGGCGTCCGGCAGGCTGATGTCCAGCAACAGCACGTCCGGCTTCAGCGCCACCACCAGTCGTTCGGCTTCGGCGGCGGTCGTGGCCTCGCCCACGACGTCGATGCCTGGCACGTCCTTGAGCAACATGCGCAGCCCGGAGCGAAACAACGTGTGGTCGTCGGCCAGCAAGATTCGCGTGCTTTTCATCGTCCAGCGACTCGTCGTCGAGCCGACACCTTCAGGCCAGGGGTACCTGCAACTCGATACGCACTCCGTCACCGGGGCGGGTGTCGATGTGCAATTCACCGCCGCAAAGCGCAGCCCTCTCGGCCATGCCGAGCAGCCCGGACGTGGCGGCAGGATCGCCCTGGCGTTTCGAAAAACCCTTGCCGTCGTCAGAAAACTGTACGGCAAGCCGGTGCGGCTCCATTTTCAGAGTGATCCAGGCACGGCTGGCCTCGGCGTGGCGGGCCGTGTTGGTCAAACACTCCTGCACGATGCGATATACGGTCGCCTGCACGGCGGGAGAAACCCGTTGCTCGGCGTCGGCCCCTGTGACGCTCAAGTCGACCGCCACGCCGTGCACCCCCTGGAATTCGTCCGCGTATTGTTCGATCGCGCGCACCAGGCCAAGGTGATCGAGCACCGCCGGATGCAACCCCCTGGCCAGCCGCCTCACTTCATCGAGCGTCTGCGTCACCATCGCGGCCAGCTCGTTCAAACGACGCTTGAGCGACTCCCGCGGAGCGGCTACGTCGAGCGTGCGCAGGCCCATCAACACGGCCGTGAACGACTGGCCGATCTCGTCATGCAGGTCGCGGGCAATCCGCTTGCGCTCTTCCTCTTGTAACGCGAGAAACTGTTGCAGCAACTGCGACCTCACGCGCACAACCTGCCGCAACGGCCGCACGATCAACCAGCCAAACAGCGGCACCATCAGCGCCGTGAGCATCGTCGCATCGATAACGCCGACAAACCAACTCGGCATCGAATGAATTGGCAGTTGCGGCAGGATCAGCATCACGCAGAACTCGCTGAGAAACACGATCGCCAGCAAGGCCACGTACAGCCTACCCGGGGCAACCTCGGCCACGGAAAGTTTTTGCTTCATCGAGTCGTCGCGGGCAACGAAAAGTCTGGAGGACGAGGTGCTTGGCAGGATCCGCCAACCGCACGCCACGCCACCGATCTCAAACGGACCGGTCAGCCGTGGCCCCGTTATCGTATCCCAACGAAACACGGTCGTCGAATCCACGAACGTCGCACCGTGTGGACCGACCGGCCAGGAGAGAAGATACCCAGCGGCCGCGCGGGTCAACGCCCGAACCCAGGCCGCGCATCCCAGAGCGTGCGTGGCGGAAGCGAAGTCGCGCACTCGGCACGGACGGCGGCACACGATCGAGCGTGGCCGCCATCCGGCAAAGTCGCTTGCCCAGGGAGGCTGTTTGCTGAAAACGCCAAAGCCCCAGGCGGGCCGCCGCGCTATTCCGGTCGGCCCGATTCCATCTGGAAGCTGAAGTTGTCGCAGCCCAGCGTGCCGAGGTAACCCGCAATGGCGCGGGCGCCATCCTCGAACGCGCCCTTGGGCACCCAGTTGAGCGTGACCGTCAGGTTGTCCCCTTCGCCGGACGTCGTGAGGCGCGGGTCGTCGCCGATCGCCTGCATCTGGGGCGAATCGAGCGCTTGCTTGATCTGCTCGACGACTTCGTTGCTCGGCACCTTGCAGTGCAGCGTCAGCGACGTTGGCAACGTCGGATTCTTATCGGCGAACGGCAACACGTCCGGCACGATGCTGACGTTGGTCGTCGCCTTGAATGGCGTCGGCGCGTCGACGTCGTACGTCAACTCGACAAAGAACGCCGTGAAACCCTCCGGCGGATCGTCTACATGTGCAACGTACGTGCCGTCGCTCGACGCTTCGAGCACCTCGCTCGTGTACTGCGGCCCCAGACTCTCCAGCCGGAAGTCCCGGGCCTGGGGGTTCGTCGCCTGCCAAAGCCGCACTTCCTTCGGCGCCTCTTTCGTCGTGACCACAAACGTGTTCGGGTCGGGCTGGGTCCAGGAGAACTGCGGCCGATCCTTACCCGCCAGGATCAACGAATAAAACGCCAGCACGCTCTCGATCGCGTCGGTGTCGTCCAGGCCGTGGTCCGAATTCGGCACATAGCGCAGGTACTTCTCCCCCTCCAGGTCGTCGAAGTAGAAACGCGACATGTCGGGCGGGAAGAACTGGTCACCGGCCGAGTTCATGATGAACTTCGGCATCGTCAAACGGTGACGGTAATGATAAGGATCGACGAGCTGCCGCAGCCCTTCAAGTCGCGGATGTTTGGGCTGTTGCACGAGCTTGTGTTCGACGTAGTCGCCGATGCTGGGGGCGAAAAACCCGTAGGCCGCGAAGTGATGCCCCATCGACTTTTCCAGGTTGAGGACGTCGATCACGATCGGCGCGATACCGACGACGCGGTCGTCGACGGCGCCGACCAGCCAGGTTGTCCAACCGCGCTTCGAGCCCCCGGCAACGACGAACTGGTCGACGACGCGGTTGCCGCCGTCATCCGAGGCCAGCAACTCCGTCACGGCGTCCATCGCCCGCACCACGGACTTGACCATCGGGTTGCGGGCGGGCCAGGTCGGGTCACCCGTCTCCAGATACTTCACCCAGGTGTAGGCGATCAGGTCGTCTTCACTGCGTTTCTTGCCATCGCCGAAGAATTCCAACCTCTGGTTGGGAATCATTCGCACCTCGGCCACGACCGTGCCGGTCCGCAGCGCGATCTGGTTCACCATGCCGTTGGGGCCGTCCGGCGGATTACCACCGTTGCTGCCGCCGCCGATAAGCATGAAACCGATGTTCGACGTCAACTTGTCGGGCACGGCCACGGTGACCCAATGTTGCCATTTCGTGCGATCGACTTCGTCCTCGCTGCGCCAGGTCTGCGACGTCATATCCAGCACGTACGCTTTGCCGCCGTCGAACTCCTTGGTGCTGACGATCTTCCAGGAAAAGCTGTCGTCCGGGGCATTCACGTAATCGTCCAGCGGCGTCCGCTCCGGCGGCGCCTCAGCAAAGGCCCGGCCGCCGACCAGGCCCACGAAAAGCAAGAAAAGCAGTGTTAGCGATAACCGTTGACGAACCATGCCGGGTGAACCTCGTATCGACGGAAAAACGGGCAGACATACCTGTGCAGACGTCGTCCCGTGCCAGCACGAGACGCCGGCGCCACCGCCTCCCCACGGCAGCGCCCGATCATGATACCACTCGGGGACATTCTAGCGTGAATCCGCAGCGTTGGCAGGTCCCTCTCCCACCGCCGCGCTGCCCTCCCCGGTCGGGAATGCCCGATTCCCAATGTCGGCACGGCCGTGCGTCACGGCCGCCTATTCGGCCGGTTGCCTGCTCTCATCGTGAGGGTCCCACCGCCGCAGGCGGTCGCGTCGTTGCCGCCCCGTCCCCCTGGCGAACAGGCAGCGTGGGAACAACGTTTTGCAGGTCAGTCCACAGCGTGCCTTCACCGGCGTAGAACAGATTCAGGTCCATTTCGTCCGGGATCCCCTCGGCGAATTGCCACTTCGTGAACGCCTGACCCGAGCCGAACGCCTCGACGGCCAGTTGGAACTTCTTGGCCTGGGCTTCCTGCGTCAGCTTTTCCGCTTCGGCGCGGGCCTGGCCGAGCACGACCGTCTTCTTGGCGTTCAACTCGGCCGCCTGGCGGTCGATCGTGGCGACCTGCCGCTGGGTTTCGGCCGCAATCTCCTTGGCTTCCTTGTCGCCCTCGGCCTTGACTTCGGCGACCATCTTCGCCGTCTCCACGCGCACCGTTTCGCTCATCAGCTCGACCTGCTGCTCGGCCTCGCGCAACAACGCCTCGGTCCGGGCCGTCACACCCTCCTGTTCCCGCGTGAGCTTCAATTCGTCGGCAATGTACCCGTTCTGGATCGGTATCCGCACCTCCTGCGGAATGAAGATGTGCCGCACCAGCCCGTACAACAGCGTCACGTGCTTGTCCTTGAGCACGCTCTTGAATTCCTCGGACGTGGCGTCCTGGAACCGCTGACGCGAATCACCCACCAGCAGCTCGCGGGCACCCATTTTCGAACCATTGTTGCGACAGATGCTTTCGGACTGCGGGATGATCACTTTCTGCTCGACCGCGTCGATGTTGCCGAAAGTGCGGACCACGTCGGCTGCCTGATCGGGCATCACTCCCCAGACGGCCGTGAAGTCCATCTGAATCTTGAAGCCGTCGTTCGAGGGGAAGCTGATGCCGGTGTCGCCCAGCGGCAGCCATTCGCCGCTCTCGTCGGTAACGATGTTACCCTCCTTGTCGCGTGTCGTGTCGGTGGCGATGCTCGTTTCCGTGTAACCAATTTCAATCACGTCGACCTGCATCGCCTGCGGATTCACCGGATAGATGCCCGGCGGATACACCTCTTGCTGAATGCCGCGCTTCGTGCCACTCACGTTGTCGTCGGCCAGGTGCGTCACCACGCCGACGTATCCCGTGGGTATCTCGACCCAACCGGAATGCTTCTGCTGGTTGCCCAACTGCTTGATCTGCGTGTTGATGATCGTGAACTCGTAGGCGTATGGGTTGACGCGATAGCGCCCCGGCCCAAACGCCTTGCGGAGAATTCCCTTGTAGGCCGTTTCGTCGAGGTCCCCGTCGACGATGAACTCGCCCTCGGGGAGCGGGTCGCCCAGTTTGCTCGTGACGATGCCGACTTCGCCGGGCTTGATCACGATGTCGGGCACCGACTGGCGTTCCCACCAGATCGGGCAGTAGAAGTGTCGCCCCGGCCCGCGCATCTCCTTGAGCACGCCGACCTCTCCCTCCTCGGCGTAGAAGCCGGCCTTGGCCTCGGTCCGCGGCACAAACGGCAACAACGGGCCCTTGTAACGCAGCAACAGGCTCTGGCCCTCGTAAACGTAGTAACGATTGACGGTCCAATGAAATCCCAGCGCGAAGGCCAAAACGGCCAGCACCGTCATCACGGCAAACGAGATACTGAGCGAGGTCTTCATCGTCGTGTGTCCTTGTTCAATCACGCCCCAGTGTGTGTCCCGACGCAACGCCCCGGCGCAACTCGCGCCCGACCGCGATCGCTAACGGTCCGCGTCGGCGGTGTTCGTCAGCGGTTGCGGCACCCCGCTCGGCACACTTCCGCCCGGGCGCCGGCCTGCCGCTTCGTACGAACGGAAGATGTCCATGATCGGACTGTCCGCCGTGTTGACCATCATGCCCTTGAACGCCGGTGCCAACTTGCGAAACATCGTCCAGCGGGCGAACTCGTCGCCGTCACCGCCGAACGCCGCTACGGACTTCGCCCAACCGGCCGCCACGGCCTGGTTGTCGAACTCGATCACTTCGGCGTCGGCCCGGCCACGGGCAAGTACCGCCGCCGCTTCGTCTTCGGCCGCCTGCAACTCGAGCTCGGCCACCTTGAGACGTTGGTTGGACTCGATCAACGCCACCTCTTGTTTCTGCTTCGCTTCGGTCACGACCTTGACGACGTCGCGCTGAGCATTGATCACGGCCTGCTTCTGCAATACAAGCTGTTTCTCCTCGGCGAGTTTCTTTTCGGCCGCCTGTTGCAGAATCTCTTCCTTATATTGCCCCTCCTCCTCGACGGCGATCTTCCGCCGCTTCACTGGATCAGCAATCTTGGCCGGCGGGTGGATGTTCGTGATCAACGCGTGGATGATCTCGATCCCCTGGTCCCGACAGGTCTCCGCCATCGCCGCCTGGAAGCCCTTCTGGAACTCGATGCGGGTCTCGCCCGTGATGAACTGCACGCCCGTGTACTGCGAGCCGCGCAGCCGGCAGTAAGCCCGCGCATTCGGCAGAATGATCTTGTTGATGATCTCCTCGTCGATGCGGTCGCCGTTCGACTCGTCGTTGTACGTTACGTAAACGTGCGCGGCCTGCTCCGGGTTGACGCGGAACTCGATGATCCCGTCCAGCGACACCCAAAATCCGTCTTCCGACGGAAAACCCATCGCCCCACCTTCCGAAAGGTTAAATCGCTGGCTGCGACAGTCGACCAGGTGCACGCGCTGCACGTACGGATTCACATACGCCGTCTGCGGGCTCAGTGTCTCGGCCTGCACGCCGCGACGCCCCTGCTCGACCAACAACACGTTCGGGTTCTCCGGCATCGGCGCGGCGAGGTTTGCCACCACGCCCTTGAAACCCGCCGGCACGACCACCGGTTCATGCAGCTCGATGTACTCGGCGTAGTTCTGCCGGCTGTCTGCTTCGCCCTGGACCACGGCGTTGATCGCGTAACGACCGGGACGCAACACCTCGGGCACGATCCCTTTTTCGTTCTGATTCCAGGCGATCACGTCGCCCGGCGGCAGGTCGTCGCCGGAGAGCCGCACCCGCACGCCCAACTTCCCCTGGGGAACCTCGATCTGCGGCACGACGTCCCAGTCCCAAAGGTACGGGTTGTAATAGAAGCGGCCTTCGCCCAACACCCGTTGTTGCACGCCCTTGTAGTAGCGGCCCTGCGCCTCGGGGGCGATCTCCATGTTGTTGGTCAGCTCGTCGCCCTCTTTGCGGGTGAGGATGGCCATGTGAAGAATCGGCACTTCGATGCGGCACATTGAGTAGGTAACGTAGGCGCCGACGACGAGCGCCGTGGCCAACATCACCAGTGTGGCGCCTCCCAGCGAAAGCCACTTGCCGCTGTTGTCTTCGCGTCGCACCAACTCCGCTTGGGGATAATCGTCGTCGAAACGTTCATCGTTGTTTTGCATCTGACTCCCACCTTTCGCGCATACGATGCTCGTGGCAACACGCAGTTAGGTTCGCACCACCCGCCCCGCGCCAACCGGGAAATATAGCACACTCTGCCCCCGGGGCCGGTTGCGCCGATCGTGCCCGACCTGCGCCGGACCGCGTGCCCCTGATTGAGTGGTGTGCGTGCGTTTCGCCCTACCGCCGTCCCAATTGTAGCGGTGGCGATTTCTATGCCGGTATTCGCTGCGGGTCGAGCGAGCTTGGCGAAAATCGCCCGCCGACTTCGGTCCCAACAATCAGCCGGAACCGACACAGCTCCAGCAAGTTCCGTAAAATCGCCTCGGCGCAACTCATGGGTGGTGCCGATTCGTCGTCGCGCCGTTTGGAACCTTCTGGCAAATTCCCGGAAAGACTCGCTGCATCCATCCGCTTCCTCCCCGCCCCAGCGTGCGCACGACGGCGCTAGATCCTACTCGTGCGTCCCACCGCGATCAAAACTCGGTAGCCATGAGCGCATCCAACGCCGCGGCTACGCCGTATTGGCGATTTTCGAACAGACACTACGGCTCAAATCTGGCGACGATTTCGAAGACCTTCGATTGCCGACATCTCGAGTACACGAAATCCGGGACATGGATCACCCCGACAATCCCTTGGGCCTATGCCGTATTAAAGATCTACACGCGTCTCCCTGGCGTTTTCGTCGGAGGCTTCACCATACCGCTTGATGGCATAACCTCCGCATCTGAGCGGTGAGTCACTCAAGATCGGCTCGATCACTTCAAAGAGCACATCGGCATCAGGGCCATACATGAACAGCGTGCAGTGCCCTTCTCCAAACTCGTCCCCATCGAATTCGCCAGCAACGTTGCCTTCGATGGCCTCGGCCAGTCGGTCTGACAATTCCTGAATCTGCTCCCGCTCTAGCGTCGTCCCGAATTCGTCGTCGGAAAGCTTGAAATAGACCAAGACCGCATGCTCTGCCATTCGCAAATCCTCCGAGGAAGGGCACACACCGTCGAGTTGCGTGTTAAGGTCATCGACATAACATATTGGCAATACCAACTGCTAGGGCCCTGATTCTTCCGAGGTGCACGGCGGTACTCTAAAAACCACGTCGCCGCATAGCACAGCGCGCGACGACCGGCTTGGATCGCGCTGGTCATTTTGGCGACCCGCCGCGTCGGAAGCAAATCCACGGCGCGCACGTCAGCCCGCCCCGCGCTCGATCATCTGCACGCGGGAGACCAAACAAGAAGAACGACGCCGGGCCGGCAGCGCTGCCGCTACTTCCCAGCCGCAGTCTGGTTGCTGCCCAGTTGCGAGAGCACTTGCAACACGCCGTTCAGGTGCGCCAGCCGCGGGCCAAAGCGGTCCACGAACTCGGTGAGCATGAACTCGCCGTCCATCAGCACGTCGGCGTTCTCGTGCACTTCCTCGGTCAGCGATGTGAGGAACTCGTTCTGCACCCGGCTCAACGTCTCGGCCGCCGTCCGGCAATCGTGCGCCAGCTCCGGGTTGAGCTTCTTCCACTGCTCCAGCTCGACGCTGCGCTGACGCTGCTGCGCCGACATGTTCGTCACCAACTCTTCGAGCACCTCGTTCTGC
>JAGQPT010000329.1 GCA_020426575.1 Planctomycetales bacterium | reverse complement strand
GCCGGCCGGCGCCTCGTCCGAGGGGGGCGCTGAACTGGGGACAGTTGCAGACCCAGATCCGTCTGCCGTCGCCCCGCGGCGATCAGCGGACGAGGTCGCGGCAAGCGAGATTGAGACGGCGGAGGAACCGGTCACCGCACCAGGCGATCTTCCGTTGCCGCCGGTGGAGGTGATTCGGCCAGGCGAAGCGCGAGCGGAGAAGGTGATTCCGTCGGGCGACTCGACGCCTGGGCGCACGATGTATCGCCTGTACGTGGTTCGTCCGGGCGACAGCCTGTGGCGGATCTCAGACAAGTATTTGAACGACGGCGCCCGCTGGCGCGAGATTTTCGACCTGAATCGTGCGCGGCTGGAGACGCCGGACCGCCTTCCGGTGGGCACAGAGTTGTTGGTACCGCGGGAATAGCCGCGGTTTGAGATAGACAGGTTTCGTCGCGACGCGTCGCAAAGGCCGGTATGAAGCGGTTTGACGGTCGAGCGGTGCGATGGGAGGCAGCGTTAATCTGTTCCGTTAATGCCTCTTGCGAGGCTGGACAGTGGCATCGCGTGTCGTATGATGCCGCAATAGGAACAGGTTCCGATGCTGGCTCCCGAGCGAGAGCATGGGAATGAGCGCGGTCGAGCGCGGGATCGGTTCCCATGTGCACGGATGTTTGACAGCGCGGTCTATTTGCTGAGGTGAAGCGTCGTTGGTCGCTCAGGCGCGATTTGTCGCGAGCGAAATCGACTCGAACCGCGTCGGCGAATGGATCAGGTGTGCAGGTTGACCGGTCTGGCCGCACGGTTGCGGCCGGCGAGGTAGGCGCATCCTCGCCCGTCGGGGCCTGCACGCGGAGTTGGTTTCCACGTTTTGCGCACCGGCGCAGTGCGCATGTGGCAGCGGACGCCGCTTGGCAGGCTTCACCGTTGTGGCAACAGTCGATTGGAGGCTTCTGATGAGAGTCAAGGGACACGTTTGGATGATCGCAGCGGCAGGTCTGGTCGCTGTGGGTCTGGCGGGCTGCCGCAATACAATGCCGCACGCCCTGACCTGGCCGGCGAGTGGGGACACGAGCTACACGCACCCGAAGCCGCCGGAAGGCGGCTACTACGGGAACTGGGATCCGTACGCCGTCGAGCTTCGCGTGGAACCGATGAACGACGTCAACCCGGTGCAGACGCAGCACGTTCTGGTCGCGAGCGTCTATGACAAGAACGGCAAGAAGCTGCCGAACCGCCGGGTGGAGTGGATGATCGCCGAGGGCAGCGTGGGCGACATCGTCGAGGTGGATGAGAGCGGTTGGCGCGCCAGTCGCGGCTACAAGGTGACGAACCACTTTGCCGTTTCGCACACGAACAACTTCAAGCACGTCCTGAGCCGTGGGAATGACGATCCTTCGGACGACATTCACCTCGAGCCGGGCGACACCTGGTGCGTGATCACTTCGCCGATCGAGGGCGACACGTACATCACCGCCTACGCCCCGGGCATCTACAACTGGGACAAGCACAAGGTCTTTGCGGTCAAGCACTGGTACGACGTGCAGTGGGAATTCCCGCCGCCGGCGACCAACCCGACCGGCACGTCGCACGAGTTCGTGACGCACGTTTCGCAGTACTCGGACGGCACGCCGCTTCCGGGCTACATGGTGACGTATTCGATCGTCGACGGCCCGGCGGCCACGTTTGACACCGGCGGCCAGGTTGCCCAGGTGACGACCGATGCCGACGGCATGGCCCGCGTGACGCTGCGGCAGAGCACGCCGGCGGAAGGCACGAACAATATCGAGATCGACATCGTTCGCCCGGCGAACGAAGCGTGCT
>JAGQPT010000328.1 GCA_020426575.1 Planctomycetales bacterium | reverse complement strand
TGTTGGCCCTGGCAGGTATCGGTGAAGCGGCACGCTCGGCGACACCCGCCCTTGTCAAAGAGTTGTCGGACCCCCAGGTGGGTGTCCGCTACGCCGCCGCGTTCGCGCTGGGCAACATCGCTGCCCAGGGTGCCGACGCCGAGTTGGAAGAAACGGCCAAGACGGACGACAAGTTTCTCAAGATCCTCGCCACCTGGGCATTGGCGCGGGCCAATCCGGACGACGAACAACGCCAGCGCGACGCCGTGGCACTGTTGCTCGAAGGCGTTCAGGATCCGGACGAGCGTACTCGGGCCGCCTCGGTGCGTGCCCTGGCGCAGCTCGACCTTCCCGACGACGTGCGTGACAAAGTGTACGAAGCGTTATTGGCAAGTCCCTACCCCGAAGTGATGCCGATGGCGATTGAGGCAGTGGCCGCTCGTGGCGCCGCGGTGGCAGGCCGGGCGGCCAAGCGGTTGTCCGATCCGAAGACCCGCGTGGCGGCCGTCCGCGTGCTTTCGTTGATGGGCCCAGAGGCCAAAGACGCCGTGCCGGCCCTGGTCGAAGCCCTCAAAGACAGTGACCCGGACGTCGGTAGCGAAATCAACTTTGCGCTCGGCGCGATCGGCCCGGCTGCCAAGGAGGCCGTTCCCACGCTGTCGTCGATGGTCAACGATGAAAACGAGGGGCTGCGCTACAGCGCGGTGTTCGCCCTGGGCGAAATCGGTCCCGATGCCAAACCGGCCGGTGATGCGCTGATTGCCAATCTGCGCGAGCACCGCGACGACGATCCCTTCCTCACGTTGGCCAGTGCCTTGGCCCTCTCGCGAATCTACCCGAACAGCCCGAACGCCGCGAAAACGCTCGTGCCGATCCTGACGGCCGGTCTCAAACACGAGCGGTCAAGTGTGCGTGCGGAGATTGCCCGGGCCTTGGGCGACATCGGTGCCGACGCCAAGAGCTCGGTCGGTGCCTTACGCGATGCGGTCAACGATGCCGACGAACAGGTCCGCAGCGCCGCGGCCGAGGCACTCGACAAGATCGAATAAGCGTGGTCGGATCGCCTCAGCGACGAATGCGACAATCCGGGACAGCGGCCTGCAGGCGGCGCACGCCCTCGTCGCTGACGCCCGTTCCCGAAAGGTCGACCATGTGGGCAATCCGCGTTTCGGGATCGACAAGCGCCGGCATAATCTGTTCGATGTCGTCATCGGTGATTGGCTGATCGGCGAAGCTGAGCACGAACAGCGGACGCTCGCCGTAGCTTTCATCCGATTGCTGGACGCGAACCCACTCGACGACGACTTTCCCTTGCTTGTCGGCAATGAACTGTCGGGCACGTTCCAGTTTGCCGTCAGGCAGCCTTGCCAGCGTCATGACGCCGATGACCACACAGATACAGGCAGCGGCCAGCACGGCGGCCTTGATGACGAACCGCCCACGCGCGATCGGCCGAGTTACCTTGCCGCCTGAATTCTCCGGCATCGCGTTTTACCTGCACGTTTGGGCGTCTGCTGGTCACTCGCCCGCCAGTCCCCAACCGCGCCGTCGGGCGCGGGTGAAAAGAAACGGGCGACGATGAATTCGCGCCCCGGGGGGGCACTCCTTTGGAGGACGGGGTTATAGCAAAGCGCCCGCAAATCGTTCCATGCGAACTCGGGCAGCCGGGCACTAGCAATGCTGGCGTCATCGCCGTTGCTGAGACGTTGTTGCCGCCGATGACGCGGTTCTGAGGAGGACCACGACATGCCAGCGTAAGCAGTGCATGCTGAGGTCCGATGCACGGGCGTTTCGGGGCAGTCTGGCGCAGGGCGTGGTGGCGTAGCACAGTGACATGAGCCACTCTCATCGACGGAGAACCGATCGCATGGCGAGCGAGAACCCGTATCAATCGCCTCGTGGCGTCGACACGTCAAAGCACCAGCCCCCGGGACGCGTTTTTCGACCGTGGATGCTGTTTGAGTATGCGATTGGGGGTGCCGTCATTTTGTCGGCCGTCATTGGCCTGTCGCCGACGCCGCCCCCTCGCCAGATGCTGGGCGACGCTGCCTACTACCGTACCTGGGCGATGATCGTTTTCGGTGGTGCGGTGACCGGAGCCGTCTGCTACGTTTGCACCTACGCCGCACTGCGTTGGATTTCGCGGCGAATCGACGATTAGCACATCGTCCGGAACTTTGCTGCGCCGGGATATCGGCGAACCGTCGCGTTACGGACACGGGCAATGTGCCCGGGCCAGAACACCAGAACTGCGATGGGACTCTTAGCCAAAGAGGCGAGCCAACTTGGACAAGCTGGCGGCGCCGGATCGATTCATCGCTTCAAGTTCAACCTTGGCGCCGCCGTCCAAAAGCGCGGCGCATTTGTCGCCCACTAGCTCTCGCAGATCGGGAACAGCCCGATGCATCAAATGGCGTGCCTGGCGTTCCGCGGCGGAAAGCGCTATCACGCAAGTCTCATCGAGCACGACGCCAGAATCTGCCAACATCCGGTCACAGAGGCCAACGTAGATCATGCCCAATTGAGACCGCAGCCAAGCAAAAACGAGAAGATCCGGGGGATCACAGTCTCCCAGGAAGCAGACGTGCCGACCAGCCGCGAATTCACGAAGAGCGGCCAAGTCCTCGTTCCCAGGCAATCCCATATTGCCGGCTAGTGCCGGTCGAACCGCAGGTGTGAACACCTCGTCCAGGATACGTTGTGCAAGCGGCATCTTGGGCGCGTAAACCACCAAATGTGATTCGCTGCCGCCGCCACAAAAGGTGTACGGCAACTCTGGCGCAGAATTGCAAAACTCGCCGTCGGCGTGACGACGAAAGAAACACTCGATCTCAGACCGAGAGACGCTACTCATTGCGTCGTACCCCGCCTTGGCGATTCATCACACCACAAGATTTCCAGAAAGAGACGCGTCACGCCAGGATGTCGTGCACGACGCGGCCGCTCACATCGGTCAAGCGCATGTCGCGGCCGCTGAAGCGGTAGGTGAGCCGCATGTGGTCAAGGCCCAGCAGGTGCAGCATGGTGGCGTGCAGATCGTGGATTTCCAGCTTGTTCTCGATCGCCTTGTAGCCGAATTCGTCGGTCGCGCCATACACGGTACCGCCGCGCACGCCGCCACCGGCCAACCAGATCGAGAAGCCGAACGGGTTGTGATCGCGACCGTCGCTCCCCTGGGCGAACGGGGTGCGGCCGAATTCGCCGGCCCAGACGACAAGCGTTTCGTCCAACATCCCCCGTTGTTTGAGGTCGGTGAGCAGCCCACCGATGGGCTGGTCCACGGCGCGGGAATTGTCTTCGTGTCCCTGTTTCAAACCGCTGTGTTGATCCCAACGATCGCCGTCGGAACGCGGGCAGGTGAGTTCAACGAACCGCACTCCTTGTTCGATCATCCGCCGGGCCAGCAGACACTCGCGGGCAAAGATCCGCGTCGGCTCGAACTCGGCGTCGAGGCCATAGAGACGATGCGTCGCCGCGGTCTCGCCGGAAAGGTCGGATAGTTCGGGCACCGCGGTCTGCATCCGGAAGGCGAGTTCGTAGTTGGCGATCGCCGCATCAAGGCTGTCGCGGCGCCCGATCCGCTGGACCGACTCGGCATCGAGCCGCTGGAGCAGCGCGAGCTTGTTCGTTTGTAGCTGTCGCGACACCTCCAGGCGGGCCACGTCGGCGACGGGTGCGTCGCTGGGCAGAAACACCGAGGCCTGGTAACTGGCGGGCAGAAAGCCGCTGTTGAAGTTGTCGATGCCGCCCGAGGGGATCAAACCGCCGTTGATGAGGATGAAGCCGGGCAGGTTGTGGCACTCGCTGCCGAGCCCGTAACCGACCCAAGCCCCCATGCTGGGGCGGCCCTGTTGACCGTGGCCGGTGTGCAGCAGGTAATTTGCGTTCGTGTGTTCGGAAAAGTCCGAGGTCATCGACCGTACGACGGCCATTTCGTCGACGTGCTGGGCAACGTGTGGGAAGAGATCGCTGACCGGCGTACCGCATTGGCCGTACTGCCGGAACTTCCAGGGGCTCGCCAAGGTGTTGCCGATGTTGTTGAACTGAGTCGGTTCGATCTTGTCGGCGAACGGCTTGCCGTTTTCACGTTCGAGGCGTGGTTTGGGATCGAACGTGTCGACCTGGGCCGGCCCACCGTCCATGTAAAGAAAAATCACATTGCGTGCCCGGGGCGGGAAGTGTCCGCTGCGGGGCGACCAGGGGCCAGTCACGTGATCCCGAGGGGCTGACGGTGCGGCGAGCGAACCGTCAGCCAGCAGCGCCGTGAGCGCCACCGCTCCAAAGCCGTTGGCGCACTGGCTGAGCATCTGCCGCCGGCTTAGCGGTTGGGGGCGAAAACGTCGGCACGGATACATCGCTTAGATCACCATTGCATTACGGGCAGGCGGCGAGACACGTATTACGCAACCCATTCATTTCTGAAACACGCGTTCTCGATTAATATCATGGCACGAAGACAAACTCT
>JAGQPT010000327.1 GCA_020426575.1 Planctomycetales bacterium | reverse complement strand
CCTCGACCGCCAAGTCGACGCCGAATTGGCCCGGCAGGCCAGACAGCAGCGAATCCTTCAAGCCCACTTCCGCTGGGCCCGACTCGACCTCCGTTGAATCCAGTTACTTATGCATGGGTCAATAGTGAGCAGACTCGCAGATCAGGAATATCAGCCCATGTCTGGGTATCACACACGAGATCGTTGAATGAGATTTCAACGGGTATCACACTCGGAACGTGTCTGTTCCCGAAGTCATGGAAATACCGGTCGGTGGGCAATTGATAGCCAATTTTAACGTCATAGGTTGGCCATGTCGCCTCGGGTCGCTTTGGATTTCGTTTTACCCGCTGACATCTCGCCTTTACATTGAATTGTCGTTCTGCGTGTGCCAGCGATTCGTCGAGCAATCGTCGAATACCCTCCTCGTTATCTGGAATTCCGGTTGTATCAGCAGTGAAGTCAAGGTCTTTGGTACTGCGCGCGCTCTGATACACAAAGCGAAGTGCGTTGCCGCCTTTGAGCACCATTCCTTGTCGTGTGATTCGATAGGAGGCTATGCAGCTTAGAATCACGAACTCTATAAAACGACTTCTTGCTTGTTCCGTGGAGACTTGTTGTTCTTGGCTCCACCGATCAATTTCGGACAGGCTCGACGGATAGACCCTTTTTTCCATCAGTCGTCGCTTTGATCCAACAAGATGGCGTCTGGTGCATTGATTGAAATATTCCAACGCGCCGAATAGTCTGGAGAGAATTCAAGATTTGCAAACAGCCGTGCGGAGCTGCCTCGTACACTTTCTGCTGCCCAATCGTCCAATTTGGAGCTAGTTTCCCCAAGCCGCTCCAGGATGAAACCAACACGCTGCCTTAGCAAAGTTTGTCCAAACCTTTCGACGTAGTCGATCAACACATCAAGTGTTAAATTGGTTATCGCGCGTTTCCAGATGTGCAGAACTTCTGTAGCTCCGCCGCACCGATGAGGAAAACGCAGGGCGTCCAATAATGTCCGCTCTAAGTCGGTGATGTATATAGGGTATCCCTGTATGTGACCCAGGGTATGGCCAAAGTCCCATTCAGCTTTTGACTTGTGCCAATGGATGTGCACGCCGTGGATTGATTTTGGTGCCCTGCGGCGTGGTTCCGCTAGGTCGATCCAATCGTTCCATGCTGTGTCCAACGGCAGTCGACCTGACGATTTTGGGTAAAGAGTCAGGTGGAATTCATTTGGAATTTCGTAGGTCAGGTTGTGGTATTGAGCAGCGGTGAAGTGGCTGAATACGGCAGTCGGATTGGCTTCTTGAATGACGGCCTCATCGGGGCACGACAGCACTGACGCATAAGGAACAATAATGCGGTAAACGCCGGAAATGCCACGAACGGGTTCCACTTCCCCAGCCGCTCGAAGTTTCTTAATGAGTTGGTTGGTCTTAGCCTGGTCCGGCAGCGCAAAGCCGTCGGAGAGGGCGACACGCATGTAGACGATTTGTATTCGCCAATCTGCCGCAACCGCTCGGCGCTCCTGCGCTAGTAACTTGAGAATGCGTGACGATATTGTTTCCCTTACCATTTTCTATTCGGATATCCTATCCATGTCGTCCTTAGGACGACATGGATAGGATATCACGCCTTTTTAAAAAGTCAAATAAGAAATTACCGCAGAGAGATGTTGCACAAACAATGGTCAGATAGCGGCGGTACGAAAATTGTAGCGTTCTTTTAGGCATACGATAATGTCCTTAGGACATTATCGTATGCCTACATCACTTGTCAAGACTGAATGTTGCTACTTTGTCGCAAAAAGTCAAAAAACTTATCCCATACAAACGCAATACTTACAAAGCCCGTGCTTCTCGCACAAGTACGCGAAGAACAACCGCACAAAAACACCTTGAGACCCAGCAATATAGCTCTACAGAGGGGGTGTCGGGGCTGAAAATAGAGTGGTTCCCAATTGCAAACTGTCACCCCGCCACATTTAATCGCTCCATCAAACTGGTTCATCACACATCGTTTTTGATATCACGAGTCGACGACTATCCCAAACTCGTCGACGCGCGAACTCCTTCAGACAATCTCCGATTCAATCGGGTAAACACACAAAAGACTGCGCTGTCATTAAAAAGCAATAGGCAATCTTCTCAGGCTCGACGACCCACGCCGCCCGCCTAACCGGAGCTGATCACGACCATTGCCTCCTTGCAACTCTCTACCCATCCTCCACAATATCCCTCGGGTAACCTCTTGAGGTCGGCGTCTCGGTTTCTCGGTTCGGTCGGTTGGACCGGCGGGGGGCGTCGATGTTGGCTAAGCTGCAAACCTTCTCGCTACTCGGCATCGATGCCCTCGGCGTCGAAGTCGAGGTCGACGTCTCCTCGCGCGCCATCCCCAAGACGATCCTCGTCGGACTCCCCGAAGCGGCCGTCCGCGAAAGCACCCACCGCGTCGAACGCGCGCTGGTCAACTCCGGCTTCGAGCGACCACGCGATCGGGTCGTGATCAACCTCGCCCCGGCCGAGCTGCCCAAACAGGCCGCCTCGTTCGACCTGCCGATCACACTCGGCGTGCTTGCCGGCAGCGGCCAGATGTTCAGCGAACGGCTGGAAGAGTACGCCGTCGTCGGTGAGTTGGCCCTCGACGGCACGACACGCAGTGTCCGCGGCGCCCTTTCGATGGCCATGGCGACGGCCGCCAATCCGAACCTCCGCGGTCTGCTCGTGCCCACGGCCAACGCGGCCGAGGCGGCGGTCGTCGACGACATCGAGGTCATCCCCGTCGCCAGCCTGGCCCAGGCGGTCGGCTTTCTCACCGCCGCCGTCGACATCGAGCCGGCGCCCTGCCGCAGCGAAGAGCTTTTTGCTCAGCACGGCAAATACGACATCGACTTTGCCGATGTCCGCGGCCAGGAGATGGCCAAACGCGCCGTCACGATCGCCGCCGCCGGTGGACACAACCTGCTGATGGTCGGCCCGCCGGGCTCCGGCAAAACGATGCTGGCCAAACGCCTACCGACCATCCTGCCGCAACTCTCCACCGGCGAGTCGCTCGAAACCACGCGGATCTACAGCGTGCTCGGCCTGCTCTCCAGCGGCCAACCCCTGATGGCGACGCGGCCGTTCCGCAGCCCGCACCACACGATCAGCGAAGCCGGGCTCGTCGGCGGCGGTTCGCCCCCCGGCCCCGGTGAGATCAGCCTGGCGCACCACGGCGTGCTGTTCCTTGACGAACTGCCCGAGTTCAACCGCCGCACGCTCGAGGTGCTGCGACAACCGCTCGAAGACTGCCAGGTGACGATCGCCCGCGCCGTCCGCACCACGACGTTCCCGGCCAACTTCATGCTCGTCGGCGCGCTGAACCCGTGTCCGTGCGGCTACCGCAACGACCCACGGCGCGACTGCCACTGTTCGGTGCCGCAGGTCGAGCGCTACATGGCCAAGATCAGCGGTCCGCTGCTGGACCGGATTGACATTCAGATCGAGGTGCCGGCGATCGCCTACCGCGAACTCTCGTCGCAGACGGCCGGCACATCGAGCGCCGTGATGCGCGAATCGGTCACCGCGACCCGCGATCGGCAACTGGCCCGTTTTCAGGGCTCGGGCACACGCCGCAACGCCCAGATGACACCGCGCGAGCTGCGCAAGCACTGCCCGCTCGATCCGGCCGGCGTGGAACTGATGCGCACGGCGATGAGCGACCTGGGGCTCTCGGCCCGGGCCCACGACAAGGTGCTCCGCGTCGCCCGCACGATCGCCGACCTCGACACGGCCGAGGCGATCACGGTGAGCCACCTCAGCGAAGCGATCAACTACCGGATGCTGGACCGCAATCTCTGGGCGTGATGGGGGCCTTTGGTTGGCTCGGACGGCAAGCCTCAATGCAACTTCTTTGTCGAGTTGGCGACGCCGCAGCGGTCGCTGTCCGGCACCGCACGGCTGGGCTATCATCGACTCTAGTTCACGCTCCCACCTGGCACGCGTCGGTCGCCGATTTGCCCCATGTCGAAACTCGCCCTGCTCCCGTTGTTCCTGTTCGCACTGGCCGTTGGTGGGGCGGCGTCATTGCTGCTGCGACGGCGGTTGCGGTTTTCGCTGCGCTGGCTGTTGTTCGTCTCGGTGATGGTGGGGCTGGTGCTGGGCGGTGTGACCTGGTGGCAGACTGCCGGACACGCGCGACTCCAGCGCGTCGATCCCGCCTCACCCGATGCGCTCGCCTGGCGGCCTGAACCCGTGATCGTGGAAAGAAAAGACAAGACCACCGGCTCGACGGAATACGCCGCCCGCTTCATGCCACACTATCGGTCGATCCACCAGTTGGTCGACCTGCCGGAAGTCGCCGAGGCCCGGGCCAGCGCCAAGGACGAAACGTCCGGTAGCTTCGGCGTGACGTACTACCACACCGAACAACAGGTCATTTACGAATCGTCCAGCCGTGCCGAACTCGAAGCCGTGCTCAAAACCGTCGAGGCCGCCGACGTGCCTCGACCCGACCTCGACGAGTCGGTGATCTTCGGCGTCGTCGTCGACTCGAATGGCGACCCGGTTGGCGGTGCCACGATCGACCTGTTGGGCCCCAGCGTCTACATCAACAACTTCATCACCCGCGACGACGGCACGTTCCACATGCCCAACACTGCGCCGGCAGGTCGAGGTTATTACCTCCGCGTTCGCTACGGCGACGGTCGCTCGATGCGCACCAGTTCGTTCCACTACGATGGCCCGGGGAGCGAACTCGGCGTGCGCGTGACCGTCGACTAACGCGCGGGCCCAGGGGGTCGTTGTCCGTCGCCGCGGCTTGGCATACAATCGCCCAGCCGACTATGAATTTGCCGTCAGCGCTTTCCGCCGGTCGCTGAAGGATCAAGACCGCGCCCCTGCCACAGCGCTTCTGCGCCGACGTTCACGTCGGTGGAGGAAACGCCTGCCGCGGACGCGTCACAGCGACTCGAGTTTTGCGTCGATGAACGCCGCCGCCAGTGAAATCCTCACCCTGTTTTGCGTCGTCGGTGTGGGGCTGGCGCTTGGCCGGCTCTCTTTCCGCGGCATCTCGCTGGGCACGTCGGGCGTCGTCTTCGTCGCCATGGTCGCCGGTCACTTCGGCTTCGAGGTGCCCGACCTCGTAGGCGCGGTGGGCATCGTGTTGTTCATGTACTGCCTGGGTGTGAGTGCCGGGCCGAATTTCCTCCGCGATTTTCTCCGCCAGGGTCGCGCTCTCGCCGTGATGGCCACCCTGATGACCGTCGCCGCAGCCGGGGCCGCCTGGCTCGTCGCGCGGCTCGGCAACGTGCCCGTCGAACTGACGAGCGGCCTGTTCGCCGGGGCGCTGACCAGCACACCCGCCCTGGCGGCGGCCAGCGACCGCCTGCCCGGCAACGTCGACGTGGCGGTGGCCTTCGGCGTCGCCTACCCGATCGGCGTCATCGGCGTGATCGTCTTCGTGCACCTGGCCCCCTGGCTGTTCGGCATTTCGCTCGTCGATGCCGATCGCCGCGCCGTCGGCGGCCCGTCCGACCCGATCACGCGCATGCTCGTCGAGGTCGTCAACCCTGTGGTCGTGGGCAAGCGGATTCGCGACATCGGCGCCGTGGCGCACTCGAACTGCCAGGTCTCTCGCCGCCTGGCGGGCAGCCGGCTCGAACCGATCCCGCCCGACTTCACCCTACAGCTCGGCGACCACCTGCTCGTCGTCGGCCAGCGCTCCCGCATCGGCGACGTCGTCGACGCACTCGGCAAACCCGCCCCTGACGCCGACTACACGCTCGACATGGAACGGCAACGGCGCACGGTTGTCGTCACTTCCAAACAACTTGTCGGCCAATCGCTCGAACAACTCCACCTGCTCTCGCGGTTCGGCATCACGATCTCGCGGATCACCCGCCAGGACGTCGAGTTCGTTCCCAGCGCGCACGAAAAGATCCACTTCGGCGACGTCGTCACGGTCGTGGGCGAGCCCTCTTCGATCGAGGCGTTCACCGCCTACGCCGGGCACCATGAACGCGCCGTCGATGAAACCGATCTGATCTCGCTGGTCGTCGGGCTCGTCGGTGGCATCGTCCTCGGCCGCATCGAGTTCGCCTACGGCGGCGAATCGATCTCGCTGGGGCTGGCCGGTGGACCACTGCTGATGGGGCTCATCATCGGCCACTTCGGCAAGATCGGCCCCATCGTCGGGCACATCCCCCGCGCCGCGCGCTGGCTCACGGCCGAAGTCGGCCTGGCCATCTTTCTCGCCCACGCCGGCTCTCGTGCCGGTGCCGGCGTCGCGGCCGTGGTCACTCAGTATGGCGCCGAACTCATCTTCGGCGCCGCCGTGATCCTCATCGTACCGCTGCTGGTCGGCTACGTCGTCGCCCGCTTCGTCCTGCGGATCGACCTGCTCGAAGCACTCGGCGGCGTTTGTGGTGCAATGACCTCGACGCCCGGCCTCGGCGTCGTCGCCGCCCAGGTCGAGTCGACCTTGCCCGTGACGAGCTACGCCACCGTCTATCCCACGGCGATCATCCTCGTGACGCTGCTCACCTACGGGCTCGTCTCGCTGCTCGCCGGCTAGCGCGGCGCACGCCGGTCGAAGCGATCCAAACCGGTAGACGCGATCCATCGCCTCGCGCGGGCAGTTCAGCAACACACGTCACGACGCATCGTCGAGCGAGTCTTCCAGGTACGTGTAACCGCGCAGCGAGTCTTCATAGAAACGCAGCAACCGTCCCGCCTCGTCATCGTCCAGCCGCTGGTTGCGCACGGCCGTCTCGACGTCGCTGCGCATGCGGCGGACCAACTCGTCGGCGTTGAACTGCACGTAGCCCAGCACGTCGCGGACCGTATCGCCGCTGACGATCGTGTCGATCACGGGTTGCCCCTCTTCGTCCATACTGACGTGGACCGCGTTGGTGTCGCCGAACAGGTTGTGCAGATCGCCGAGGATTTCCTGGTAGGCACCGACGAGGAAGGCCCCCAGGTAATACGGCTCGTCGCCCGGCGTATGCAGCGGCAACGTGCGGCGGACGTCGCGGCGATCGACGAACCGTTCGATTTTGCCATCCGAGTCGCAGGTGATGTCGGCCAACACGCCGACGCGGTCGGGCCGACGATCGAGCCGGTGGATCGGCATGATCGGGAACAACTGCTGCACGGCCCAACTGTCCGGAATCGACTGAAACAGCGAAAAGTTGCAGAAGTACGTATCCGACAACATGTCGTCAAGGTTTTCCAGTTCCTCGGGCACGTGTTCGAGACGCCGTGTGAGACGTTGCAGCTTGCGGCAGACGGCCCAAAACAGATTCTCGGCCAGGCAGCGTTGTTCGAGCGTCATGTAACCCGTGTTGAACAGGTTCATGGCCATGTCGAGCGACTGCTGGGCGTCGTGCCAGGCCTCGAGCGCGCCGCGCCCGTTGAGTTCACGATACGTCTCGAGCAGCGCGCTCAACGGCTGCGGCGCATCGTCGGGCAATTGATCGGGCAGCGCGTCGGCGGCCCCGTCCCCCTCGAACCCCATCGGCACGCCCAGCCCCGACACACCCAAGACGTTGAAGATCAACATGCTGTGGTGGGCCACGAGCGCGCGTCCGCTCTCGGAAATGATCGTGGGATGCGGCACACCAGTATCGTCGCAGACCCGCTGCGTGTGATAGATCACGTCCGAGGCGTATTCGCGGAGCGTGTAATTCGTGCTCGAAGCGAAGTTGGTACGCGAGCCGTCGTAGTCCACGCCGAGCCCACCCCCCACGTCGAAATACTCCAGCCCCGCGCCGGCCAGGTACAACTCGGCATAGATACGCGCGGCTTCGTCGAGTGCTTCCTTGATCGTGCGAATGTTGGGGATCTGGCTCCCCAGGTGAAAATGCAACAGCTTGAAACAATCGGCCAGTGACCGTTCCTTCAATTCCGAAAGCGCCCGCAACAATTCGCTGACGGTCAACCCGAACTTCGAGCGACAACCGGCCGACTGCTGCCAGCGCCCTGAGCCGCGGGCGGCCAGTTTCACGCGAATGCCGAACTGCGGCCGCACGTTGGCCCGCTCCGCCGACGCCAATATCATCTCCAGTTCACTGTATTTTTCCACGACCGGGATGATCTGCCGGCCCATCTTCTGTGCCAGCACCACCATCTCGATAAACTTGGCGTCTTTGAAACCGTTGCAGATGATCGGCGTGTCGCCCGAGGCGATCGCCGTGACGGCCAACAGTTCCGGCTTCGACCCCGCTTCGAGCCCAAAGCCGTAGTGCTCGCCGAAACTGAGCACCTCTTCGACGACCTGTCGGGTCTGGTTGACCTTGATCGGAAAGATGCAGCGGTAGCCGGCCTGATAGTTGTTCTCCGCGATCGCCTGCTGGAAAGCGTCGTGGATGTCGCTGATGCGGTGCTTGAGCACGTCGGCAAAGCGAATCAGTACCGGCAGCGCCACGCCCCGACGCTGCAGTCGGTCGATCAACACGGCGAGGTCGACCCCCCGGTCCGGCTCCTTCGTGGGGTGCACGAGCAGGTGGCCCGACTTGGAGACGGAAAAGTAGCCGTCGCCCCAGTCACGCACGCCATACGTGTCCGCCGCGTCCGCCGGAGTGAACTTCGCCCTGGTCTCTAACAGCGACTCGATCATATGCCGCATCCCCGATGTCAATTGCCGCACACCCCTCATCCGCAAGTGCCAACATCATATATCAACCGGGTTTAGTTGGTCGACACCTCCCGGCCCAACCGTCGGGAACGGACGCATCGACCTTGGGACACCATGAGGCCCTCGCCCGGGTGCACAGACATCGGTTCCCTTGGTGTATTTCAGCCACCCCTCGGGCGCAATCGGTGACGCCGTAGCACGGCACAGCGAATCGTCACTCCCGGTCCCAGGGTGCCAGCAGCGTGGGCTGATTGGCGTAGCGGTCCTGCTGGATCACCAGCCGCACCCCGGCACCGGGCGCCAGCTTGACCGAGAACTGCGGCGCGTTGACCTCCGTCCGCGACTCGCCGTCGCTGACCGCCACGCACTGGTGCTCGCCGTAGGCACCCATCTGGGCAACGAGCTCGCGCGGCTCGAGCTGGCTCGTGTTGACCAGCGTCACCGTCACCGCATCCTCGCTCATCGACTCGACCAGCGCCGCCACGTCCGCGGGGATGCCCGCCCGCCGCCGTACCGGGTCAAAGTAACGCAGCCGGCAGTGCAGCGGCGCACCGCGGTGCCCCGGATCGATGCCCCCCAACATCAGATTGATCAAGTTGTGTACCACCGCCGGGTTGTAACGCATCGGGTCGTCCGACAGCCGCGTGTCCGGCGTCGTGGGGTCCGCCCGCATGTCGGCGACCTTGGCGCGCAGCGTGGCAAAGTCACCCGTCAGCGCACGTAGCGGATAGTCCGGGTCGCCCCCTTCGAGGAAGTTGAGCCAGCCGTGATCGCCCAGCCGCCGCCGGTCCTCCTCCCGCATCGACCAGTAGTAGATCTGCAGGGCTCCGTGAGCATACGGACCAGGCTGATAGGCGTACCAGCCGTCGTCGCCATACATCGTCGGCGTCATCATCACGCCGTCGATCTCTTTCGCCTGGGCATTGACGGCCTCGATTTGCCGCCGCCAGGGATCGACGTACGACTGGTCGCCGGTCAGCAGCAACGCGTTGCCGAAGCCGTCCAGTGCCAGCGCGTGGGTGTTGCGATGCGCCTTCTCGCCGGTCTGCGGCACCGTGACGGTGAACCCCCAGCCATACGTCATGCCCCACCAACGGCCGTCGTCGCCGCCGATCTTGCCGTCCAGTCCGATCTTCGTGGGAATCACGTCGCCGTTCTGCCGCATCCGCTCACGCCAGGCGTCGACGTACTCGAGCACCCAGTCCTTGTACTTTTCTTCGCCGGCGAGCATGTAGGCGTTCACGGCCAGCGACGTGGCCAACAGGTTCTGCGGATGGTCTCCCATCACGTCGGTGTATTCCTCGAAATGCGCTAGCATCTCCGCGTAGCTGCGTTCGCCGTGCAGCGGGCCAAAGCGGTGCTCGACTTCGATCGGGTCGCCCGCCCAGTCGACCGCCGTGGCGTCGCGCAAGAGCGGTCCGCGGCTGCCGTTGAACAGGCTGCGGATGATGCGATGTTCGGGATCGTAGTTCGGCGCGCCGGGGTCTTCGTTCATGTAGAAGCCGGCGAAACGGCGCACCCGCTGTTGGAAGCGGTCGTCGTTGGGGTTGGAGAGCCCTTCGAGGTCGAACACCGTGAGCCCCTCACCGTTGTGGACCCAGTCCATCATCGTGGGAAACTCTTTGTAATACATGCCGTCGACGGCAAACGGCACGTCGGTCGTCTTGGCCAGGGTGTATTGCCGCAGGTGCCCCTCCCAGGCGTGTTTGTACATGTCGTACACAACGTCCGGGGCGCCGAGTGCGTGCAGGATCGGCCACTCGTTGACGTTTTCAATTGCGTCGTCCGGGCCGTCGTCGCCACCCCAGCGTTCGACGCACAGCAGGAAGCCGCGCTCGTCGAAATAGCGGTTGTAGAATTCCACACAGCCGGCCGCCGCCTCGTCGAGCAACCGCCGCTCGGCCAGCGCCCAGGCGGGCGGCGCCATCGGCGTCGTGGCGTGAATCGTGACGTCGGCATGCGTCGCGCCACCGGCACACAAAAACACCGCGACGATGACCGCTGGTATACAACGTTGCATAACAAACTCCGAGCGAAGTACCGAAGGCGCGGACAATAGCGTACACCACGGCGGGGCCGCGACCGGCGCCGCCATGTCACAACCCATGTTACACGGCGCCCGCCCCCATATCACCCTAGAATTCGACCGCGGCGCCCCGTTGGCGCTCGCGGCTGAGACACGAGCGCCAGCCAACGGTGCGACCGGCCGACGCGGCGTCGCGCACGAGCCAACGAGTCCCGAGTCGTTCAATGGGCCTCGACAGGCGCGAGGCTGGCCTCGCGGCGGTAGGTCCCGTGGACGCGCCGCCATTCTTCCGCGTCGAACTTGAGCGAGTCGGCGTAGATCGTCGTGCCCTCGGGTGTGGGCCCAATGTGAACGTCCACGAGCATCACCCGTTCGAGGTGGGGGAACCGTTGCAGGTCCTCGGGGCGAATCGTGCCGATCTGCGCGCCCGTGAGCGTGATGCCCACGACGCGCTCGAACGACTCGACGCCGTCGCGTCCCACGAGCCGATTGAGCCAGTCGGGCAGGTGACTTTCGGTCTCGACGCTGCCGCCGCCGGTGCGGATCCGCGCGATCAGTGCCTCGCGGTCGCTCATCTGCCGCCGGTAGTAGGCGAACACGACCGCCAACACGGCCATCACCAGCAGCAGGCCGGTGAGGCGAATCTGAAACCAACGTCGCGGTGTTCGTGCCACGATCGCGCACTCCGGTCGTTGGCGCCGCGCGTCGAAAAAACGGCGCGGAGCCGGAGGCCCCTGGACACGCCCGATCATCGCATCGGCACGACCGCACGGCAAGTTTTATGCGGGTCAACGCTCCCGGCCGAACCACGAATGCCCTGGGAAACGGCGATATCGACCGCCTGGTTGTGCAGGGTCGCGCGGCTTGGAATATATTGAATCCTTTGCGGCCCTGGAGCCGCGCCCCCGCAAAACACCTGCCTGGCCTCTCTTGGCCAACAGCGAGGTACACCTTGAACTCACGCGAGCGATACAGCCGCCCGGACGACTCGGGGACAAAGCATATGGCCCGCCACACATTGTGCTCGTTGGCTTCGTTGCTGGCGCTGCTGCTGCCGGGGCCCCTGCACGCGGCCGACGAAGACCCCTTTGCCGCGAATGTCCGTCCCACGCCGCCACTCGCGCCGCAAGAGGAACGGCTCAAGCTCGAAGTGCCGCCCGGCTTCGAGGTCCAACTCGTCGCCGCCGAGCCCGACATCCAGAAGCCGATGAACATGGCCTTCGACTCCCGGGGGCGACTCTGGGTGACCGGCACCGTCGAGTATCCCTTTCCCGTCGGTGAGAACGAGCAGGGACGCGACACGATCAAGATCCTCGAAGACACGAACGGCGACGGCCGCGCCGATCGCATCACGACATTCGCCGACGGGCTGAACATCCCCATCGGGCTGTATCCCTTCGGCGGCAACCGCTGCATCGTCTACAGCATTCCGAACATTTATTTGTTGGAAGACACCGACGGCGACGACCGCGCCGACCGCCGCGAGGTGTTGTATGGACCGGTCGGTTTCGCCGACACGCACGGCATGCAGAACGCCTTCCGCCGCAACTTCGACGGCTGGCTCAACATCTGTCACGGCTTCGCCAACAATTCGACGATCGAGGGCGGCGACCACAGCGAAGTCAAGCTCCAGTCGGGCAACACCTACCGAGTGCGGCTCGACGGTTCGCGCGTCGAACAGGTCACCTGGGGACAAGTGAATCCCTTCGGCATGACGCTCGACGCGCGCGGCAACCTTTTCACCGCAGACTGCCACTCGGTGCCGATCACACAGCTGCTCCGTGGCGCGTACTACCCGAGCTTTGGCAAGCCGCACGACGGACTCGGGTTCGGACCGGCGGTGATGACCCACCTGCACGGCTCGACCGCCATCGCCGGCATCATCCTTTACGAGGGGGACCAGTTTCCCCAGCAATATCGCGGCGACGTGATGGTGGGCAACGTGATGACGAGCCGCGTCAACCGCGACAAACTCGAATACGACGGTTCGACCATCACGGCCCGCGAGGCCGGCGACTTCGTCATCAGCCACGATCCCTGGTTCCGGCCGGTCGACCTGCAGATCGCCCCGGACGGTTCGCTGTACGTGGCCGACTTCTACAACCGCATCATCGGTCACTACGAAGTGCCGCTGGACCACCCTGGCCGTGACCGCGAGCGCGGGCGGATCTGGCGGATCGTCTACACGGGCGACGGCAGCGAAGCCGCCACGCCGGCCCCGGGCGACCTGAGTACGGCATCGACCGACGCGCTCATTGCTGCGCTGGGGCATCCGACGCTCACGACGCGGTTGTTGGCGACGCATGAACTGGTCGACCGCGTCGGCACCGCAGCACTCGAACCGGCGCAGGCCGCGTTTGCCGACAGCGACGATCCCAAGGTGCGGGCCCACGCGCTATGGGTCGTCCAACGACTCGGTGGTCTCGACGATGCGACGCTCGCCACGGCGTGCCGAGATCCCGCGCCGCTGGTGCGCGTCCATGCAATGCGCGTGCTGGGCGAGATGGACAGCTTCGGCGACGCGCCACATCAGCTCGCCGTGGCGGCGCTCACCGATGACGACGCTTTTGTGCGCCGCGAGGCGGCCGAAGCGCTCGCCCAGCATCCCGACCCGGCCGACGTCGCACCGCTGCTGGCCGCGCTGGGCAACGCGTCGGGTGAAGACCGCTGCCTGCAACACGCGATCCGCATCGCGCTGCGCAACGTCTGGCGCGCCGCCGGCGAACGGGTTGATTGGCTTGCGGCCGCGTCTTCACCGGCGGACGCCGACGCGCTGGCCGACGTGGCACCGGCCGTGCCCAATGTCTCGGCCGGCGAGTACCTCGTGGGCTATCTCGAACAATACCAGCCGATACCGGACCGCCTGGGTGTTTACCTCCGCCACGCGGCGCGGTACCTGCCCTCGGGGGCGGTCGACCGACTCGTCGCCCTGGTGCGAAATGGGCCGAGCAGCGACGCCGCCGAACAGGCCGAGTTGCTCGGCGTTGTGCAAGACGCCCTGGACGCCCGCGGCGAACCTGCCACCGTAGCGATGCGCCAGTGGGCCGACGACATCGTCGGACGCCTACTCCCCGACGAGTCGAACCAGGGCGGCGGTTGGCACGCCCTGCCGCTGCCAGGTGGCCAACCCGGCCCCAACCCCTGGGACGTACAGCGCCGCACCACCGCCGGCGGACGTCGCGCGCGATTCCTCTCGACGCTACCGGCCGGTGAGCAACTCACCGGCGTCCTGCGTTCGGACGTCTTCGCGGTGCCGGCAACGCTGACGTTCGAGATCGCCGGGCACGACGAATTTCCCGATCAACCGCCCGCCCATGCCAACCTGGTCCGCCTCTGCGACGCCGAAACGGCTGCGGTGCTGGCCGTGGCGTACGCCCCGCGGCACGACCAGGCCAGCAAAGTCGCGTGGGTGCTCGACGAGCACGTCGGCAAACAGGCCTACCTCGAGATCGTCGACGGTCTTTCGTTGAGCGCGTTCGCCTGGATCGCCGTCGGGCAGTTCGAACCGGCCGTTGCGAGCGTGCCGAGCGTACCTCCCCGCGACCTGGCCCACCGACAGTCAACCGCCGCCGAGCTGGTACGGCGCTACGATCTGCCGGGTTACGAAGCGACGCTCGGCGCGATCGCCCGCGACCCGCACTGCGATCTGGCGGCACGGGGCCAAGTGCTTGCCGCGCTGGCCGATGGCGAAATGGCCCGCGCAATGGCCGGCGTCGTCAACGACGGGGCGCTCGGTGCGACGCTGCGCGACGCCATCTGCGAGGCGGTTGTGGCCGGCGACGTCGCGCAGCAGACCGCGTTGATCAGCGAGACGATGAAGACGACACCAGCGGCCGTGCAAACGCGACTGGCCGAACAGTTGGCCTCGACGCCCGCCGGCGCCGACACGCTGTTGTCACTGATCGAACACGGCCAGGCTTCGCCCCGGCTGCTGGCTCGGGAGTCGCTGGCCCAACGCGTCACGGCGGCCCGACCTGACGACGCACCGCGGCGGATCGAACAACTTGTGGCCGACTTGCCGCCACGTTCCGAAGAACTCGACCGCCAGATCGCCGAACGAATCAAGGCGTTCGCCACCGCCGGCGCCGACGCCGCTGACGGCAAGGCCGTGTTCACGAAGCGCTGCGCCCTGTGCCACCAGATCGGCGGTGAGGGAAACGTCGTCGGTCCGCAGCTCGACGGCATCGGCGCCCGTGGCCTCGACCGACTGGTCGAAGACGTGGTCGACCCGAATCGCAACGTCGACCAGTCGTTTCGCGCCGTGACGTTCGTGCTGGAGGACGGTCGCGTCTTGCAGGGTTTGCCGCGCAGCGAGGACGAGTCGAACGTCGTCGTGGCCAACAACGAGGGCAAGGAGTTCGTGCTGCGGATCGACCAGATCGAAGAGCGGGCCGCCTCGCCGCAGTCGCTGATGCCGGACAACTTCGTCGAGCAACTCACGCCGGCCGAACTGAACCAGTTGTTGGCGTACTTGCTCACGCAGCGCACGCCGGGCCCAGAGCCCACCACGCCTGGTTCAACAACTGCCGCACCATAGCCACGTCGACGCCCATGCCGTGGTGGTGTTCGACCATGACGACCGCGACCGGACTGACCACGGGGCAGGCCTCCGGCACTCGCCGCCACACTCGTTTCGAGCAGAGTGCAAGACCATGCCTCGGCCACGACAGTTTCGCCTTGCCAGCATTTTGATCACGATCGCCGTCTTCAGCGCGTTGGCCGCATACTATCGCAATCCTCGCGACACGTGGTTCATCTGGCAGTTCCCCTTGTATGCGATCGTTTCGTTTTACACCGTGTACTGTCGCAACAACTGCCACACGACGAAGAGCGCCGCACTTAGCGGCGCGGTGGTTTCTTTCCCAGCGGTTTTTGTTAACGCCGCAATACTCGGTTATGCCGGTGTCGTCCCCGTCTGGGACGAAAAGCCAAGCGGGCTTTCCGGGGCACTGATGGTCCCGCTCGAAGTGCTCATCATCACCTTCCTCAGCCCGCTCGTTTTTTTGTTCTGGCCCTTCGTGCTCGCTCTTGGCGCTGCCGGCGGTTTGGCCGGTCAGCATGTTGGCCGCTGGGCGACCGGCGTCGCGAAATCCCCGATGTCTGAATCCGCCCCCAGTGATACTCAAGCCTAGGCGGTCTTCGAAAACGTCCGGTCCAGGCGACGAGACTACGACGATCGCCACCATGGCGTTTGCACGGCGCCGAGCAGTCGGGCGACAGAGTTGCACAACACCGAAGCCGGTGTCAGACTAACAACGAAATGGAAGTACACAGGCTGGGGCACCTTAGGCAGAATCTCCCGGAGGCCGTTGATGGCTCAAACCGATCCCAAGGTGATTGCCCACGACACCCAAGCGGCCGACGGCGACGAAAAGCGGCGCGTGCTCAAACTGGCCGACGCACCCGAGGCTCGCGAGCTCCGCGTGAAGTTGGCGGCCGCTTACCAGATCTTGGCCCAGGCTGGTCTCGACGATGGCCTGGCCGGGCACATCAGCCTCCGCGTCCCCGGCGCACCCGACTACTTCTGGGTCAATCCCTTCGGCATGTTCTTCGACGAGGTGACGGCCGACAACCTCGTCGTCGTCAGCAAGGACGGCGAGATCCTCAGTGACTGGCCCCAGATCAACTTTGCCGGCTTCTGCATCCACTCGGCCAT